>DATAXV010000054.1:0-26330 GCA_036272915.1 Candidatus Dormiibacterota bacterium | reverse complement strand
CACCTGGCCGAGAACCTGGCCACGCTCGACCAGCTCAGCCGCGGCCGCCTGGAGGTGGGGGTCGGGCTCGGCGGGAGGCCGGATACGCTGCCGGCGTTCGGCATCGACCCCAGCAGCCGGGTCGCCCGCTTCAACGAGGGGCTGCGCCTGGTGAAGGCGCTCTGGACCGAGCCTCGCGTGACCTTCGGGGGCCGCTTCTGGCAGCTGGATCGGGCCGCGTCCGAGCCCAAGCCCTTCCAGAAGCCGCACCCGCGGGTCTGGTTCGGCGGCGGTCACCCGGCCGCCCTGCAGCGGGCGGCGCGCCACGGCGATGCCTTCTTCGGCGCCGGCTCGGCGACGACCGCGCAGTTCGCCGAGCAGGTGCGGACGCTGCGCGAACTGCTCCAGGCCGCCGGTCGCGACGCGGCCTCCTTCCCCATCGCCAAGCGCGTCTACGTCGCCGTCGATGACGACGCCGCCCGCGCCGAGGCGAGGATCGACGACTTCTTCGACCACCTCTACGGGCGCCGCGGGATGACCGGGGTCGCCGTGTTCGGCCCGCCGGAGGACTGCGTCCGTGGGATCAGGGAGGTGGCCGAGGCCGGTGCCGGGCTGATCCTCTTCACGACGATGTTCGACCAGCTAGAGCAGATGGAGCGGCTGTCGGCGGAGGTCGTGCCCCACCTCTCCAGCTGACGGCGTCCCGGCCCGGCTCCATGGGGATCCGGGCCGGTTCTCGCACCCTCTCCGGCTCGGTGTTTGGTCCCCGCACACCGGTCTCCTGCGCGTCTCCTGACGCTGGCGCGCCCGGCACCAGGACAGGAGTCACCGATATGAGTCAAGGGGACATCCAGGACAGGCTCGCCGCGCTCGGCAAGCGGTGTGAGCCGGGCGGCCGGGCCTTCTTCTCGCGCGTCGCCGGCGGTGGACCGGCGCTGGTCGCCGTCGGCGTCATCGCCGCCCGCGGCGTGGCTACGACCGCCTCGGTGGCGTCCGGACCGCACCTGAGCAAGGCCGAGGCGGGGGATCTCAAGATCCTCAACCTGGCCCTGACCGCCGAGTGCCCGGCCGTCGACGCGTACACGCGGGCGACGGCGACCGGAATCTTCAGCAGCGCGGTGCAGACGACATTGCAGATCTTCCGGTAGCAGGAGCAGCAGCATGTCGACGCTCTGCTCAAGGCGATCCACCACATGAGGGCAGGGCGGCCAAGGAGGCCGCCTTCACCTATCCGTCCGGAACCTTCGCGAGCGCCTCGTCGATCATCAAGCTGGCCCTCGCCGCCGAGGCGGCCCTCGTCGGCGCCTACCTCGGCGTCATCCCCAAACTGAGCAGCTCAGCGCTCCGCGAGAGCGCCGCCACCATCGGCTTCACCGGGGGTGAGCACCGGGCGGGGTCCCCGAGGCGGGTCAGCGCTTCTCCCACCGCTTCGACAAGGCGGGGGCCTTCCGCTACCACTGCGCCTTCCACGCCTTCATGACCGGAAGCGTCAGGGTCGCCGGCGGGACCCTGATCCCCGCCCCGGCGCCCGCCGAATAGGATGCGCCGGCCCAGCGGCTTCCCACCCGAGCCGGATCCGACGGTGGGGATCAGTACCGGGCGTCGCCCTGCCAGAAGTACCAGTGGTAGCCCCAGGGATCGGTCACGTTGCAGGTGCGGGGGCCATAGACCTCGTCCCGGGGCGCGTCGCAGGCGACCCCGGCGGCGGTGATCCGCGCGTGAAGGGCGTCGACGTCGTCGACGTCGACGACGAGCAGGGCGCCGGGGCCGTTCTGAGGTCCGGGGGCGCGGCCGCTGATCATGACCCGGGCCGGGCCGACCTCGATCTCGGCCTCGTCGACCCTGCCGTCGGCGCCCGTCCTCCGCTGCGTCCGGCCGAAGCCGAAGACGCGTGCGAGCCAGTCGAGGGCGGCGGCGCCGTCCTCGTAATAGAGGTAGGGGGTGATGCCGAGAAACGCCATCTCATCGCTCCTTCTGGTGTCGACGTGCCGGCGATACCAGGGCAGCAGAAGGCCCCAGCCGAAGCGCCGCACGTGGTCGGCCATGGCCGGCTCCAGCCGGTCCAGGCCGCGGTGCTCGATGGTCACGCGGGTGCCCAGGGCGACGGCCCCGAAGGTGACCTCGACCTCGGTCCCACGGTTGTCGGTGAAGACCAGACGCCGGCCCGGCTCCCAGCCCGTGATCCGCCCCATCTCCCTGCCCTCGCCGGTCGCCGCATCGTAGACGTCCATGAGGCGTCCGCCCAGGCGCGGCTCGAAGCGGATGGCCACGGTTCTGGTGAGATCGACGACGGTGTCGCGCTCGACCCGGTACCGGGCGTCGATCTCGTCGACGAAGACGCCGAACGCGGTGGCGGGGTCGACGCCGACGTCGACGCTGGTCGCGACCGAGGTCACTGCACGCCGCCCCGGGTCCGCTCGGCGTGCTCCTTGAAGGAGCCGAGCTGCGCCGACCAGAACGACTCGACCTGGTCGAGCCAGGCCCGGAGCGCCAGCAGCCGCTCGGTGCGCAGGCGGTAGGTCCTGGCGCGGGCGTCCTGGTCGGAGAGGTCGACCTCGACCAGACCGCTGAGGCGAAGCATGCGCAGGTGCCTGCTCATCGCCGGCCGGCTCATGCCCGCGCGCTCGGCGATCTCGCTGGCCCGGAGCGGACTGGCGCCGAGGAGCTCGACCACCTGGCGTCGCGTCGGATCCGAGAGGGCGGCCAGGGTATCGTCCAACCGGTTAAGCATTGCGTTAATTATTAATGGAGATGCTTATCAGGTGCAACCCCACCGTTTGGCCAGTACAGGGTCTGGGAACGGGGGTACGCTGGCGTCGGCGGCCCGGAGGCCGCGCCTCGCAGCCGGAAGGAGGATAGGGATGCTGGACCGCTTCTACGTCAACCCGGTGCTGCCCGCCCAGGACGGCGACCGGGCGCGGGCGTTCTACCGGGATGTCCTCGGCCTGAAGCTCCTGTCACAGTTGACCGACGACCCGATGATGTTCCAGGCCGGAGCCGGCTCGGCGCTGGTGGTCACCGAGCTCCCGGAGCGCACCCCGCCCGACTACCCGATCGTCAGCTTCCTGGTCAACGACATCGAGGGGGTGGTCCGCGAGCTGCGGTCGCGCGGCGTCGAGTTTCGGAACTACGGCTCGACCAGCTTCCAGGGCCAGGAGGGTGTCGTCGATGGCGACGTCACCGACTACGGCCCGGTCAAGTCGGCCTGGTTCAGGGACACGGAGGGGAACGTCCTGGCCCTGAACGAGATCGTCTCCGGCTACTGATCGCGGCCACGCCCGCGGCCATCCGGGGACGTGGGCGATCATTCGACTATGCCCGAACGCCTGGATGTCGCCCCGAGCTGGGCCGCGGCCTTCCTCGAGAGCCGCTACGGCGCCGGCGTCGGGGAGCTCGGCCCGATCAACCACGGAGAGTGGTCCCGGACCTACTCCTTCGTCCTGAAAGGGCGGCGCCGGATCGTCCGCTTCAGCGTCCTCGACGAGGACTTCCTGAAGGACCGGGGCGCCGCCGAGCTGGTCGCCGGGGCCCTGCCGGTGCCGCCCGTGCTCGAATTCGGCGAGGCGTTCGGCGGCTTCTTCGCGGTCACGGACTTCCTTCCCGGGACCCCGCTCGACGACCTCGACGCCGCCGGCATGACCCGTGCGCTGCCCTCGCTGCTCACCACCCTCGACACCCTGCGCGGCATCGACCTGGGAGCGGAGACCGGCTACGGTGGCTGGATCCCGGGCCGGGGCGGCTTCCAGCGGAGCTGGCGCGAGTATCTGCTCCAGGCCGGCGAGGATAGTCCCGGCGGAAGGACCCACGGCTGGCGTGAGCGGCTGCACGCATCGGCGACCGGCGACGGCCCCTACCTCCGGGCCAGGCAGCGGCTGTTCGAGCTGGCCCCGAGCTGCCCGGAGATCCGGCACCTGATTCACAACGACCTCCTCAACTACAACGTCCTGGTCGAGGATGGGCGTGTCAGCGCCCTGCTCGACTGGGGCTGCTCGCTCTACGGCGACTTCCTCTACGATCTCGGTCTGCTCTCCTTCGCCTCCGCCTGGGTGAAGACGATGCGCCACATCGACGTCCGCGAGGAGGCGAGGCGGCACTTCCGAGAGATCGGCCTCGAGGTGCCCGGGTTCGACGAGCGGCTGACCTGCTACGAGATCCACGTCGGGCTGGATGCCCAGGCCTATCAGGCCTTCACCTCGCGCTGGGAGGAGCTCGCCTTCTGCGCTGAGCGGACGCTGCGGCTGGCCGGCCTGAGCTGAGCGCCCGATCCCTCAGCGGGGCTCGACGTGGGTGCTGGTCAGGTGGGCGAGGACGATGAAGGCGACCAGCTCGAAGACGGCCAGCCCGATGTGGGCAGCGATCGATCCGCGCAGGGGGTGGCCGAGGGTGAGGGTGAGGACGAAGACGACGATGAACACGGCGGTGGCGACCCCACCCTGCCAGCTGGCCGGGATCAGGCCCCACCCGATCAGCTTGTCGTGGAACCACGGGTCGCGGGACAGCCGTCTCCTACCCGCAGGGACGCATCGCCCGGGCCTCGAGGTCGGGACCGAACCTCAGCGGGACCCCAGCTCGCCGAGGCGGCGGCTCAGGAAGGACCGCTCGGCGGCGTTGTCGGTGGCGGTGATCGCGGCCTCGTAGGCCGCGGCCGCCTCGCCGTCGCGGCGCAGCCGCCTTAGGAGGTCGGCGCGGATGGCGTGGAGGACGTGGTAGCCGGGCAGGTCGATCCCGTCGACCAGGGCCAGCCCCGCATCCGGTCCCTCCACCTCGGCCACGGCGACGGCGCGGTTGAGCGCGGCGACCGGCGTCGGGGCGTCCGCCAGCAGCTGGTCGTAGAGCCGTAGGATCTGCCGCCAGTCGGTCGCGGCGGCGTCCTCGGCGTCAGAGTGGACGGCGCCGATCGCGGCCTGGATCTGATAGGGCCCCGGCCGGTTCCAGGCGAGGCACCGTCGCACGATCGCCTGACCCTCGGCGATCAGATCCCGGTCCCACCGTCCCCGATCCTGGTCGGCGAGGAGCACCAGCCCCCCCTCGCCGGTGGTCCGGGCGGCGCGCCGCGACTCGGTGAGCAGCATCAGCGCGAGCAGTCCCCACGCCTCCGGCTCCAGCGGCAGCAGCTCGACCAGCACCCGGCCCAGCCGGATCGCCTCCGAGCAGAGCTCCTCCCGCACCAGCCGCTCGCCCGACGTGGCCGCGTAGCCCTCGTTGAAGACGAGGTAGACGACGGCCAGGACCGAACCGACCCGCGTGGGGAGGTCGGCCGCCTCGGGCACCCGGTAGGGGATGCCGGCGTCGCGGATCTTGGCCTTGGCCCGGACCAAACGCTGGGCCATGGTCGTCTCCGGCACCAGGAAGGCGCCGGCGATCTCGGCCGTGGTCAGGCCGCCGAGCAGGCGCAGGGTGAGCGCCACCTGGGCGGCCAGGGCCAGGGCCGGATGGCAGCAGGTGAAGATCAGGCGAAGGCGATCGTCGCGCACGGCACCCTCCTCGACGGGCTCGCCCTGGGCGTGGAGCAGCGCCGCCTGCGCGTGGCGGTTCTCCCGCGACGCCTCGCGACGGAGGCGGTCGATCGCCCGGTTGCGGGCGGTGGTGATGATCCATCCCGCCGGCGCCGGGGGCATCCCCGCCGCCGGCCAGCGCCGCACCGCCTCCGTGAAGGCGTCCTGGACCGCCTCCTCAGCAGCGTCGATGTCCCCCAGGACGCGGACCAGCACGGCGACGGCGCGGCCGTATTCCTCCGCGAAGACCCGCTCGATCTCGGACCGGGAGGCGGCCGGTCCGGCCGGCATCTAGCCCTCGACCTCGCCCTGGAACGGACGGACCTCGACCGGCAGGGTGGTCGCCCGGGCCAGCCTGCGTCCCCACTCCAGGGCGGCGTCGAGGTCGGGCGCCCGGATGACGGTGAACCCGCCCAGATGCTCCTTGCCCTCGACGTAGGGCCCGTCGGTGGTCAGCATCTCGCCATCGCAGAGCCTCACCACGGTGGCCGAGCCGGCGGGATGGAGCCCGGCGGCGAAGACCCAGGCTCCGGCCCTCACCATCTCCTGGTTCAGCTCATCCAGGCGGCGCATGACCGGCTCCAGGGCTTCGGGCGGGGGCGGGTCCCCGTCCGGCTGGTAGAGGCTGAGCAGGTACTGCTTCATCGTGCGTCCTCCTTGCGGTGCGGCCGGTCCGGTGCCGGCTCCACCCTCCATACGAACGCGACCCCGCCGGATCGACAGATCGCCTGGCTCCGCCGCGTCACTGGCTGAGGCTGGCGACCAGGTTGATCGTGAAGGCGATGATGAAGACGCCGAACACGTAGGAGAGGAGGCCCTGTCCCAGCGCCGTGGCCCGGATCCGGGACGTCTTCAGGTCGGTGTCGGAGACCTGGTAGGTCATGCCGATGGTGAAGGCGAGATAGGCGAAGTCGGAGTAGCGCGGAGCCTTCTCCTGGTTGAAGTCGATGCCCGGGCCGGCGCCGTAGTAGAGGCGCGCGTAGCGGGTCGTGAACAGCGTGTGCACCGTTCCCCAGGCCACGGCCACGGTTCCCACGCAGACCGCGATGTGGACGTCGCGGCCGGCTCCGGCCGATGATCCGGCCAGCAGGAGCAGGGCGACGGCGGCGAGGCTGGCGACGGAGGCGACCGTGATCGCGGCGTCGATCCCCGCCCGGCCCGCGTCCTCGCGCACCGCGTGGCGCCTGGTCGCGTTGCTGTCCATCGGCCAGATCGTCAGCCACATCCAGGCGACGAAGACGGCGGCACCGGCCATCCAGCCGGAGAGCAGACCCAGCTCCCAGGGCCGGACCAGGACGCCGAGGACGATCCCGACGGCCACGGCGACGGCGACCGAGGTCAGGAGCCGGGTCCGCGCCGAGGGACCCAGGCCTCGATCCCTACTGGTGGTGTGGGCGCGGGCATCGGGCACGCCGATCAGTCTATGGCCGGCCGCCCGCGATCACACCGCAGTCGAGGACGGTCCGGATCGGATGCCGGCCCACCGCTCCAATCGATAATCGGGTGGTCAGAGTCCGCACATCGGGAGGATGCGAAGCACCATGGCCGAAACGGTGAACACGACGGTGGACGGTATCCCGGAGCGCGTTCTCGGACGGACCGGCGTCAGGCTGAGCGAGCTGGGGTTGGGCGGAGTCGGTTTCGGCGGCAGCCAGTCCCCGACGGCTCCTCGGGTGGCCGACTGCCTGGAGGCCTACGACGCCGCCTGGGAGGCGGGGATCCGGTACTTCGACACCGCGCCCTGGTACGGCCGCGGGCTCAGCGAGCACCGGGCCGGGGAGGGTCTGCTCCAGCGTCCGATCGGTGAGTATGTCCTCTCCACCAAGGTGGGCAGGCTGCTCCGGCCGCGTCCTCGAAGCTCGGTCGCGGCGGAGTGGGATCGTGGCCTCCAGTTCGAGGTGCGCTTCGACTACAGCTACGCCGGCGTCATGCGCAGCTACGAGGACAGCCTCCAGCGCCTCAGCCTGCCCGCGATCGACCTCGCCCTCGTCCATGACCTCGACACCGGTTATCACTCGCCGCCCGAGCGGCTGGAGGCCCACCTCGCCCAGCTGATCACGGGCGGCTGGAACGCGCTCCGCGATCTCCGGGAGGCCGGTCTGGTCAGGGGGATCGGGTTCGGCGTCAACGGCGTCGGCTACATACCGCGATTCCTGCAGCTGTTCGACGTCGACTTCTTCCTCGTCGCCCAGCCGTACACGCTGCTCGACCAGAGCGCCCTGCGCGAGGAGCTCCCACTCTGCCAGGAGCGGGGCGTGGGGATCGTCATCGGCGCGCCGTTCCAGTCCGGGATTCTCGCCACCGGGGCGGTGGCGGGCGCGCGCTACAACTACGGCGCCGCGACGCCCGAGCAGATCGCGCGGGTTCGGGCGATCGATGCCGTCTGCAACCGGCACCAGGTGCCCCTCGGCGCGGCCGCGCTCCAGTTCCCGCTCGGTCATCCCTCCGTGGCGAGCGTCATACCCGGGGCGCTCGAGGCCGCGCACGTCCGTGCCAACGTGGAGGCCTTCCACCATCCCATCCCGGCCGCGATGTGGGATGAGCTCCGAGCCAAGGGACTGCTGCCCGCCGACGCGCCGACGCCAGGGTAGGTCCCCGCGGGCTGGAGGGTTTCCCGGGCCGCCGGACGGCGGCGCCGTCAACGGGCGGTTCACCACGCTCGGGATGAACCTCATCGACGGGGCGGACTTCTCGCCCGAGGAGCTCATGGGACCCCTGCGGCGGATCCTCGACGAGATCCTGGCTCCCATCGAGGAAGCCCCATGACCTGATCGGGTCGACGCCGGCGGGGCGCACGTTCCCACCCCTCGGAGAAGTGCGCCACCGCGCATTCGCTGGCGTTCGCGCACGGTGGCCCGCCGCTATCGCCACCGGTGGCACGGTCCCAGGATGCCGGCACAGGAGCGCGCAGAGCTCTTGGGCGCCGAGAAGCTCAGGATCGGGTGTCAACTGGAGCCGATCGCAAGCACTGGCGCCCAGACCCGAGATCGTCCGGTGTTGACCTCGGTTCCTATCCGTCGGATACAGAGTCGAAGTGCGGGTGCTGCGGCGGGTACTGAACTCGGCCGCGGTTGGCCGGCGCGGGCATTCGGAGAGCACGATGATTTTGTTCTCCAGAGCCCTCAGCGGCGAGAATTCTCGGCGGCCCGCGCGAACCTGCGGGGTCTGGGTCGCGTGGGAGGATTGATGGATGATCACGATCGAGCAGGCCGGGCGACTGCGCGAGGCCGGAGTGCACTGGGCGCCGGCGGCGGGGGATCGCTTCGTCGTACCGGACCGGGAGATGGACGACGATGTGTTCGTGGTGAGCGATATGACCATCGAGGTGCGCGACAACCAGGGCAGCAAGGTGATCGGTTTCAACGGCACCACCGAGTGGGCCCTAGACAGCATCGAGCAGCGCGAGGTCATCTGGCTCCCCCGCGAGGAGCAACTCCGTGCGCTCCTCGGTGACCGCTTCCGCACCCTCGCCGCCGTTCCCGGCGGCTACCGGGTAGAACTCACCAATACCGTCCACACCGCCGAGGACGCCGAGCAGGCCTACGCTAAAGCAGTCATCCACCTGCTGGGTGCATAGACCAACCTAGCCGCCGGTGCGTGTCCTGTGGGCAGTCAGGCAGCAGACTGCGGCTGGTTCAGCGGCTCAGGCAGCGTCACAAAGACGTTCGAGGTCACTCCGCCACCCTCGACCTCCGCCCCCCTCCTTGCCCCCGGGTTCGGGGTGGTCAGGATGGGGTGAAGCGCAGGCAGGCGGGGGATCTCACCGCGAAGGCCTCGTCGGCCTGCGCCAGAGCTCCCGTGGCAGGGTCGATCCAGAACGGCACCACGTTGTCCGAATGCTGGTTCGCACAGAGCAACAGACGCCCCTCGGGATGGATGGCGAAGTTGACGGGCCAGACGCCCCCGCCCGGTTGGTTGCCCACGAGTTCGACCCGGCCGTCCCGCTCGTCGATGGCAAAGATCGCGATCGCGTGCAGTCCCCGGTTGGAGAGGTAGACGAAGCGCCCCCCAGGGTGCACGTGCACGTCGGCCGGATAGTTGCGCTCTCCGGGCGCGGCGCCGCCCAGCGTGTCGGCAACCTGGAGTTGCTCGGTCTCGCCGGTCGCGGGATCGTACGCGTAGACCAGGAGCGTCGAGTTCAGTTCCCCCGCGACGTAGAGGTGCCGTCCATCGGGGCTGAAGTCGAGGTGGCGGGGCCCGGTGCCAGCGGGGGTTGCGACGTCGAGTTGTGGCAGTGGCTCCAAACGGCCCGCCTCGGCGTCGAGCCGGTAGAAGAGGACGCGGTCGAGGCCCAGGTCGCACACCAGTGCCCTCTCTCCCGTCGGGTCGAAGGTCGCCGAGTGGGGGTGGGGTCCCTCCTGCCGGTCGGGGTCAGTGCCCGATCCCTGGTGCTGCACGAGATCGGTCCGCTCGACAACCGGCCCTCCCGGCTCCAGCGAGATCACGCTGGCCGCCCCTCCCCGGTAGTTGGCGACCACGGCGTGGCGTCCGTCGGGCGCCACGGCGACGTGGCACGGGCCCGTGCTCCCCGTCTCCACGACTCCAGAGACGGCGGGGTCCGTGCCCCTGAGCGTGAGCGACACCAGGGCCCCGGTGCGCCTGCCGCCGAGCGCGTCCACGACGCTCGTCGTGTAGGCCGCCGGCCCGATCGGGGAGAAGGCGAGGAAGGAGGGGTTAAGCAGATCCGTAACTGCCGCAACCCGCCGCAGGACGCCACGCTCGGTGTCGAGCTCGGTCAGGAGCACGCCCTCACCGTCGCGCCCGGCCGGGGTGGAGGTGCCAACCAGCAACGCTGTCGTGTGGGACTTGGCCATGGCACCAGCGTAGATCTCGTCGGTGGTAGGCGACGCCGTGGGAGCGCGGAGGTCTCAGTTATTCAGGAGGTTCGGCAAGCCGCTCCACCCCTCCCGCGACTTCGGTCGGGAATCGGACCAACTGGTCAGGCGGGCCCTCACCGACAGGATCATGCACGGGGTGAGAAACCTGCGACCCTCCCCCGCGGTCGTGGGGCGCTCCGGCGACGAGGTCCGCCCCCAGGCCTGAGACCGGCCGCGATGGGCCGGCCCGCCTGGGAACGTCGCCTCGATCAGGCGGAGACTTTGAAGGGCTGCTCGACCTCGAGCGGCGGAACCTGGGCCAGCTCCTCCGGGTAGGGGTCGTTGGGCGTCGGCTCGCGGAGCCCCGCCCAGTCGAGCAGGCTGGTGATCTCGTCGCCCATCAGCTCGCCGTGCGCGATCAGGGCCTGCGCGGCCCGGTCGATCGCCTCGCGGTTGACGTACATCACGCGCCAGCAGTCGACGAAGGCCGAGCCCATGATCTGCGCGACCACCCGGCGGCTGGGCCCCTGGATCAGTGAGGAGATGATGTTGCCACCGCCATCGGCCAGCCCCTGCATCGCCTCAGCGCGGGAGATCAGCGACTCGCCGATGTTCGCGGCGCGCTGCGAGGCGTGGGTGTCCAGATCCTCCTGGCCCATGCCGAAGACGCCGACCATCTGGCAGGCGAGTCGCGTCGCCGATCTCAGATCCCCAGCGACGCCCGAGCTGTTCTCGCCGTAGAAGACCCGCTCCGAGGCGATCGCGCCGAGGGCGTGCCGCAACTCCCCGGCGAGCTGGGAGCGGAAGAGGAGCAGCTGCTCCTCCTCGGAGATCGCGCGGTGATGGCCGAGCGAGTCGCCGCGCATCCGGATCGAGAGCCGGGCCGACTTCTGGTCGGGCAGGAAGTATCGGGACGCGATGGCGTGGCCGAGCTCGTGGCGGGCGACGGCGATCTGGTCGCGCTCGCTGTAGACGACCGGCTCCGCGAGCCCCGCCTCGATGTTGCCCATGGAGTCGCGGAGGTCCTTCCAGTTGAAGGCGCTGCGGCCCTCCTCGAACGCGTACATCAGGGCCAGCGACAGCGCCTGCTCGATCATCGCCGGGGAGTAGCCCTCGGTGATCCGGGCGAACTCGTCGCGGCGGGCGGTGGAGTCCAGCTCGGGATCGTGGGCCTTCTTGTCGAAGTAGAGCTCGGCGATGTCCTTGCGGTCCTCACGGGTCGGCATCCGGAAGGTGATCGTGCGCCCGAAGCGTCCGGGCCGGGTGACCGCCTCGTCGAGCACCGACGGGCGGTTGGTGGCGCCCATGAAGAACAGGTTGTAGCGGGGCGGCCGGAGCTGCGGCAGGCGGAGCGACATCTTCCCGATCGATCGGGGGATGAAGATTCCGTCGAGGCAGACGTTGACGAAGCGCCGCAACGCCTTCTTGATCATGCCCGGGTTGTCGACGCCGTCCATCTGGACCAGCAGCATGTTGAGGCCGAGCTGGAAGCCGCCCATCATGCCACCCATCATTCCGCCCATGCCACCCGGCCCGCCGCCCATGCCGGAGCGCCGGCTGCCGAGGGCGTCGAACTCGTCGATGAAGATGGCGCAGCCGCCCCAGCGCTTGGCCTTCTTCTTCGCCGCCCGCACCATCATGTAGACGTTGAGCATGTCCATGCCCATGAACATGCCCTGGAAGGACGCGCCCGAGCTGATGATGATGGGCATCGACAGACTGGAGGCGATGCCCTTGGCGAGCATGGTCTTGCCCGTTCCCGGCGGCCCCACGAAGAGGACGCCGCGCTCGCGCTTGCCGCCGGCCCGCACGTAGTTGCGGCCCTGCTCCATGAGGCGCAGGATCCGCTCCATCTCGACGATCGCGGACTTCTGCCCGCGGACGTCGCTGATCTTGACGTCGTAGTTGGCGTCGCCCGGCTCGATCGTCTCGCGCCCCATCCGGCCGAACGCCACGAAGGGGAGGAACAGGATCGAGAAGTTGGCGATCATGAAGATCAGGAAGTAGCCGACGACGCTGATGCCGCGGTAGAGCAGGTAGGGGATCAGGATCAGCGCCGTGCCCGTCTGCATGCCGAGGAAGTAGACGGTGACGCCCAGGTAGAGGACGAGCACGATCGCCAGGAAGAAGGTCCGGCGCCAGAAGATGGCGCGGTTGGTCTCGATCGTGCGCAGCTCGAGGTCGGTGCGATCGACGAGGTGGTCATGCATGACGAGCCAGCGGCGCATCACCGTCATCAGGCCCATGAAGACGAGCAGAGTGGCGACCGCCCAGATGAGGGCGCCGATCGGTCCCACCCCAAAGACCCACGCGAAGAAACCGCTCGAGATTGCCACCAGGATGGCCATCAGCCAGAGGAGCATCACACTATCTCTCTATTGGGGTTAGTCACTGTGCCCGACGGCACTTAAGCCTATTCGAAGTATCGCATGGAACATACGAATTCGAACGTGACGGGGTGATCGGCCCCCCGGCCACGGCGTACGCCGTCCGGAGGGGCAGATCTGAGCTCATCGTCATGGAGGACCTCCTGCTCCTTCCGGTCTCGGAGTGGTCGGCTGGGGACGGATACGGCCGCGATACCCCCTCGCAGCGGCGGGTCGGGGCGCCACCGGCGCCGCGACGGCGGCGGGTCAAGGGAGTCAGCCTAACGTCCTCGCCGGCCGGAACGCCCGCCACCGGCAGGCGAATGTCCAGGTTCGGCCGCCGCCGGCCGGTCTCGGCGTGCCCACTGCCGCATCCCTCGCCACCGCACAATGGATTGAAGGAGAGGAATCCGGCGGCGTCCAATCAGGAGGAGGCAGCACAGTGGAGTACCGCATCCTGGGCAGCACGGGTGAGCGTGTGAGCGCCGTCGGACTCGGAGGCGCGCACCTGGCGATGGCCCCCGACCGCGCGGCGGCGGCCCGCATCATCCACGCCGCCATCGACGGCGGCGTCACGTTTCTCGACAACAGCTGGGACTACGCGCTCGGCGAGTGCGAGATCCGCATGGGCGAGGCGCTGCTCGGGGGCCATCGCGACAAGGTCTTCCTGATGACGAAGATCAACGGTCAGACCCGCGATGCCGCCGCCGGTCAGATCGACCAGTGCCTCGAGCACCTGCGCACCGACCGGATCGACCTCGTTCAGCTGCACGAGATGATCCGGCCCGAGGACCCGGAGCGGACCTGCGGGCCGGGCGGGGCGGTGGAGGCGCTGGTCGCCGCCCGCGAGGCGGGCAAGATCCGCTATATCGGCTTCACCGGTCACAAGGACCCCACGGTCCACCTGGCCATGCTAGAGCAGGGCTTCGCCTTCGACACGGTGCAGATGCCCCTCAACGTCCTCGATCACCACTTCCGGAGCTTCGAGGCCAGGGTCCTGCCGGTCCTGGTCGAGCGGGGGATCGGCGTGCTCGGGATGAAGCCGCTGGCCAACGGCCGGCTGGCCAAGGTCGACGCGGTCTCCCCAGAGGAATGCCTCCGCTACGCGCTCTCGCTGCCCGCCTCGGTCGTCATCACCGGTTGCGAGAACCTGGAGAACGTCGAGCAGGCGCTCCGGGTGGGCAACGGCTTCACGCCCATGTCGGATGCCGAGCTGGCTGACATCCGGGCACGGTCGGCGACCATCCCCGGCGGGCCCCAGGGCGAGATCGAGCGCTGGAAGACGGGCGGCGAGTACGACGGCACCAACACGCACCCGCACTGGCTGACGACCGCGTCCTACTCGGCCTGAGGCGCCGTGAACGGTCGCGAGGCGGAGACGGCGCGCTCCGCCTCGCGATCGCGGCCGTCCGTGTTGGAAGATGACGCCGATGGCCGAGGTCAAGGTTCCGCGAGGGCGGCGGGTGGTGGGCTACGTCCCCGCCCCGGGCGTGTTCGCCGTGAACACCGACGGCCGTCGGGTCCCCGTCGTGTGCTGGATGGCGATCGAGGACAGCGGCGGTGACCAGGAGCTGCACGGCCTCGTCCTGCGCAAGGGCGTGTTCATGAGCGCCGAGCACGCCTGGGGTGGCCTCTTCTCGTCCGGATCCTTCGACTGCTACGAGGTCGATGGCGAACCCATCCTCGAGGCGTGAGCGAAGCCCTCACCGCTCCCAGCGGTCGGAGAGCGCGGGCAGGGCGGGGAACCGGTTGTGCGGCTCGAGCTGGTACCAGTAGGCAACGCTGGCGACGTCGTCGGTGAGCGGCTGACAGGTCCGGTCCGGCCACCAGCCCAGCGTCTGAACGGCGACGCGAAGGTCCTCGGCGAACCCTATCGAGTCGAGGAGATGCCAGCGGTAGAGGCTGAACTTCCGAGGACCGTCCGTGCCCTCGCCGACGGCCAGGCCGACGAACGGTGAGCTGAAGGGCTGCTCCCTACCGTTGCCGGAGAAGCCCCAGGCGCCCCCGAAGTAGTCCTCGGTGCCGTTGTCGGCCATCGTCGGGTACTCGCCGTCACCGTCGATGTAGAACTTGACCTCGCCCTCCCCCCACCAGCCGGAGGAGAGGGCGGTCCAGGCCAGGTAGGTGCCCACATAGAGACCGCGACCGGCCACGCCGTCCACGATCGTGTGCTCCGGGTGCTCGCGCCGCGTCAGTGAGCGCCGCCACTGGGCGTGGAAGTAGGCGGCGTCCTCGGCCACCTCGCCCTCCTTGTAGAGGATCCGGTAGGCGACCACCTCGGCGTCCGTCGGCCCCTCGTTATTCTCCAGGGTCAGGAGCGCGTGGTGCCGGAACGGCATCTGCCAGTAGCTGCCGCAGCCCTGGGGCGGGCCGACGACCACGGGCAGAGAGCTGACCAGGTGCCGGATGGAGTCGTGGCCGATCGTGAAGAAGTCCCCGAGCGGCACCTCCACCGAGGGATCGGACTCCCCGTCCCAGAAGATCCGGAGGACCAGGGCCCGGTATGCCGGGAGGTCGCTGGTGATCCAGAGCTGATTGATGCAGCCGGGTCCGGGGATCTCGCCGAGAGTGGCGGTCTCGCCCGCTCGCAGCCGGATGAACGGCCGGACCTTCCAGCCGCGTCCCAGGTTCACGGAGGGGGCGCTGTGGACCAGATCGGGGTCGGTCGGATCCGGGTCCCACCTGCTGGCGCCGCCCTTGGCTCCGGTCGGGTTCTCCGCCGAGATCTGGCGCGTCGGCACGCCGGCAAGGTGGGGAAGGGAGCTCAGCAGGTCGTGAAGCGGATGGGTCAAACCCGAATACCTCCCCAGTGAGACCAGCGGCAGCCGGGTGGGAGCGGGGGCGCGAGGCTCGCGACCCCGGCGACGACCCACGTTATCGACGTGGTCGGTGACCGTCAAGCGCCCCGCGGCCGGGCGTGGAAGGGTTCAGGAGGGGCTGCCACGCCGCGACCGTGGACCGCTGTCGTCCGGGCGACCTCGAGCCTCGACCAGCCAGTCCATGTAGCCCCGGCGCCAGCGCGCCAGCAGGGCGGGCGGGCATCTGTCGACCCATCCATGGGTCCGCCTCAGGGCGCCGGTGATCTCGGCCGAATCCCGGTCCTCGACCCACCGAGGGCTCAGGGGAGGATAGGCGGGCTCGGTTCCGGTGGTGCCGTCCCAGCGACCCACCGTCAGGCCGGCGCCGGCCAGTCCCGGATCGTGCGTCGCGTCGACCAGGACCCAGGTCCGGCGGCGCCAGACCTCGACGGCACGGTGCAGGTCGAGGCGGTCGGGGAGCTCCTCGACCTCGGGGATCACGTCGGGCAGGAGGTAGAGCCAGCGGACCATCCGGACCCGGATGCCGAGGCGGCCGAGCCGGCGCGCGAGGAGATCCGACTTGGCGAGACAGTCTCCAGCTCCCAGCTCGACCAGGGCGTCGGCGTCGTGTGCCGCGTCGATCGCGTAGGGAAGCTCGCGAACCTCCTCGAAGACGTCCACGGCACCGGCGACGTCCAAGCCCTCGGCACCCCGCGCCACCTGGCGGCTACGCGCCCTGGGTGGCGTGGGCGCGGTCGGCCTCCGGCCAGCGGTTCGACAGCCGCAGGCAGCCCAGAACTCCCAGCCAGAGCGGGAGGGGCCAGTCCGCGAGACGCTCGAGCGCTCCCCGCACCGCCTCCTGATGCGGCGAGAGCTGCAGGAAGAAGGCGATGACGCCGACCACTCCGACGACGAGGAAGACAAGCGCCTGCCCTCGCGCCGGCCGCCAGAGTCCGAGCGCGAGCAGGATGGCACCCACGTCGCCGAACAGCATACCCAGCGATCCCAACGCATGCACGCCCAGTCGCACGTCCTCCGGATCCAGTCCGATGACGACCTTGCCCACGCCGAACACGGCGAACAGCACCATCCCGACCGTGACGAGACGCCGTCGCGGCCAGCTGTTCCAGAGGAGGACGACACCGGCGAGGGTGAGCAGCCCGATGACGATGAAGGAGGCGTTCATCAGCGAATGGAGCGGGGAGCAGACGTATCCGAGCCCCTTGCCCGTCGCGCAGTGGACGGCGCCGAGGTCACTGATGAAGTTGTGAGCGAGGCTGTAGGGGGTCGTCCAGGCGGCCTGGACGATGAACTGGACGGGGAACCACTGCAGCGCGGCGATCCAGCAGAGTGAGCCGGCGATCGTCCGAACGTCCCTACGCACAGGAATCTCCTCTGTCGTGCCGGCGCGCCGGCGACGGCGTGGTGCTGGATGCGGGAATGCAGGGGGATTCCCCCGCCCCCGCGATCTGGCCCTCCGGCGGGCTCAAGCCGATGGCGGCGTCGTTCCGAACCTGGAACCGCCAGCGGCACGGGCCGGTCCCTCGTCGAGCGCGATTCACGCGACTGGGCATCTCGATCACCAGACGCCGGGGATCAGCCGGGATGTGTGGTCGGCGTACTCGACATACGTGGCTCCGAGCTCCGAGCGAAGGACCCGCTCCTCGACCCGGATCCGGTACAGGACGCCGATCAGGCAACAGCCGACGAGGGCGGCCAGGGAGACGAAGTTGTGGTGGGTCAGGCCCAGGCCGACCATGGCCAGGAGCAGCCCGGCATAGCTGGGGTGGCGGAGGATGCGGTAGGGCCCCGACCGGACGACCTCATGGCCCTCCTGAACCTGGACCACCATCCGGAAGAAGCGCCCCAGCGTGTGGATCGAGACCAGGCGGAAGATGATGCCGGTCCAGGCGATCAGGAAGCCGAGCTCGAAGGTGATGACCGGACTCCCCGGAATCGCGGCCTGCGGGAAATAGTCCTTGGCCGCGAAGGCGGCGACGGTTCCCGCCGCCAGCGCGAGCAGGATCATCCCGAAGCTCACGAGCTCGGTTCGCCTCACCGGCCCGCCCTGACGGAATTGCCGGATCTGGAGCCAGGCCTCTGCCGCGGCCCAGGGGACGACGGTGACGAGTGCGACGATCACTTCTCCCTCCTTCCAATTCCCCGACGGTGGTGCGACCCGTACCGGCGCGCGCGACCGCATGGGCTCATCGCGTGGCCGCCCGTCGAGGTTCGCCCCAGCCCGGAGATCACGATCCGCCTCCCCGCACCGCCCGGGTGAACAGATCGACCAGCTCGGCCGCCCACGCATCGAGGTCGAGATGTGGGTTGAGAGCCATCTGGCGGGGCACGTTGTCGACGGCGGTCCGCATGGTGACCGCCATCACGTGGGGGTCGAAGGGCCGGAACTCGCCTGTCCTCTGACCCGCTCGCAGGATCTGCTCCAGCACGCCCACGCCGCGCGCGATCTCGCTCCGGCCCGACCGCAGCTCGCCCCGGCTCCCGCCGGTCGAGATCTCGACGACGGATACCAGCTGCGCGCGGTGGTCGCGCATGTATTCGAGGCTGCCCCGGAGGTACTCGTGAAGCAGCTCGGTCGGGGATGAGGCGGCCTCCATGCGGGGCTTCATGAACGCCGCCGCCTCGGTGAAGACGGTCGTCACCACGGCGGCCATGAGGTCGTCGCGTCCGGCGAAGTGGTAGGAGATCAGGCCCCGGGAGATGCCCGCCTTCAGGGCGATTCGCTCCAGGGAGGCGCCGGCGTATCCCTGCTCGGTGATGACGTCGATGGCGGCCTCGACGATCTGCCGGCGCCGAGCCTCCTCGATGAAGGTTCGAGTCGTCCCCTGGCGGGCTTGACCATTTTTTGGCATCTCCGTCAAATATTAGGACCTATCGCAAGAAAAGTGGCGGACATGTCAAGGCGGTCGCATGGCAACTGTGTCGAGGCCGGCAGCCAAGTGGCGTCGGGCGGTCCTTCTGGCGGACGGGGCCGGCGGGGTTAGCGAAACTCGCCGTGTCCCGAGAGCCGGCCGTCGCGGAGACGTCGTGGGCCGTGGTCAGGAGGTCGGTGGCGGGTGCGCGGCCGCCCTGACCGCCGCCGCCAGCCGCCCAACCGCATCCTCGATCGCGCCATCGGGTAGGTTGCAGTGGCCCAGGACGAGCGTAGGTGCCTGCGCGCTGGCGAGGGGTCGGAACTCGCCCAGTTCGGCGACCCTCACCTCCCTTCGTGCTGCCTCGATGACCACGCCGGGCGCGTCGGTGACCCGGTGGAGGGGGACCAGCGGCTGGAGGCCGGCACCGCCTGACGAGGCGGGGTGATCGGGGATCTGCCTGGCGAGGGCGTCTGCCAGCAGTTCGCGTCGGGTTCGGTAGCGGAGCCGCGAGGCGCGCAGATGCCGGTCGTAGTCGCCGGATTCGAGAAAGGCCGCGAACGCGAGCTGGTCGAACAGGGGGGGCTCGCCCTCGGTCACGATCTCGGTTTCGGAGATCCACCTCCGCGGTGCCACGATCCACCCGATTCGCACCGCCGGCGCCAGCGTGCGTGTCACCGAGGCGAAGAGGCAGACGCGCTCCGGGTCCATCCCCTGCATGCTCGTGACCGGGGCGATCGAACCGGAATTCCGCGTCGCAGTCGTTCTCGAGGACCACCCCGTCAACCCTTCGAGCCCAGTCGAGCAGCGCCGCGCGTCGCCCGGGCGCGAGGATGGATCCGGGTTGGGAACTGATTCGCCGGCGTCACCAGCACCGCCCTCACCTCCCGTAGGGCGTCCAGATCCTCGACGCGGAGGCCGTGCTCGTCGACCCGGATGGGGACGACCCTGAGCCCCGCCCCCCAGATCGCCTGCCAGAGCCAGGTCCAACCGGGGTCCTCGACCGCGACGGCGCGGATGCCCGCCCGATGGAGCCTCCGGCAGACCCGAACGAGCCCGCTCGTGACCCCGATGCACAGCACCGGCCGCCCGAGCGCGCGTGCTCGCGAGCGGACCGCACGGCGTCGCCGTTCAGCACTCCCTGAACGTCCTTGACGACGCGGGTCCGATGCTCGCGCTCTGCGAGCGGCTCGATGTCGCCAGCATCTGCCGTTCGCCCCTGGCCATGGGCCTCCTCAGCGGCAAGTACCGGGCGGATTCGCGACCGGTCGGAGACGACATCAGAGGGAGCGATCCGGAGTGGATGCGCTGGTTCCGAGGCGGCCGGCCCTCCGGCGAGCTCCTGACCAGCGATGGCCGCACCCCGCGCAGGGCGCCCTGGCCTGGATCTGGGCTCGCAGCGAGTGCTCGATCCCGATCCCCGGTGTCCGCACGGTGGCGCAGGTTGAGGAGAACCTGGGTGCCGTGGCCGAGGGCCCGCTGCGCAGCGGATGGCGGAGGACGTCGCGGCGTACCTCGCCGGATCTCCGATCCGGGTGGTAACCAGCCCCGCCGACTGTCCGCCCATGGCACCGCAGTGATGCTCTGAATCAGGGAGGCGCGGCCCAACGCCCTGCGAGATTCGCGAGGGCGAGCGGGTCACCCTCCCCCGCTTTGCCGCCTCCGCAAAGCCATCCCACGTGCGGAGACGTCACAGATGGCGGCCGGTGGTAGCTACCACCGCGCAAGACTGTTTCGGACTTCTCGGCGCGCCCTCTCAGCGGTAATCGTCGATGGCGCCCTTCGCGCCGTGAATGCTTTGGCCGAATGTCCACAGCCGCCTATCGCCTACCGCACCCTCGCATCGGCACGCATCTGTTCGGCAGTCCGCTCGAGTTCGGCCGTCTCCGCGGGCGAGGCGCTGGCGAGCCCGCTGTATGCGGCCGTCGGGCTCCGCAAGAAGCGCCGCAGCATGGCCACGAGTAGCCCTTCCGGCAGAGTCTGCAACGCGACGAACCCGCGCGGGACCAGCGGCGTCGGCATGACGGCCAGGTTCTGCCGCATGAGGCCGATCATGTCGCGGACCGCGTCCGGATCATCGGCCAGCGCTACCGGGCCGCCCGCCGCGTTCACCGCCTGCCCGAGTGGCACCGCGAAGGCGGCGTGCGTCTTGAGCCAGGCATCCATCTGCGACTCGGCCCTGGCCTTGATCCCGGCGGTCCGGAACGTCCGCACGATCCGTTCCAGTCGCGGGGTGGTACGGCCGTCGGGTTCGCCGATCGGCGTCGGGGACAGGCGTGTCATGAGGCTGGTCGCGCGGTGGCGGACCACGTCGCCGTCCATCGTGCCGGCGTCCGTGGGGAAGCCGAGCAGCACCCGCTCGTGGCCGATCGCCGCGCCCAGCGGTTCCGCGCCTGCCGCCCAGTTGAGCATGAAAAGCACGTCGCCTTCGAGACCCGCGAGTGACTCCAGCACGGCGTCCACCTGATGGGCGCGGACGAAGACGGCGATCAGGTCGTACCCGCCGGCCGGGTGCTCGACCACCGGCACCGCTGCCCGCCTGACTACCGGGCTGTCTCCCTCGGCGAGCTGCACGCCGTGCCGGCGCAGGGCAGCCAGGCGCTCGCCTCGGGCGAGGAGCGAGACGTCGTGCCCGGCCTCATACATGCGGGCGGAGAACAGGCTTCCGCAAACCCCGGCGCCGTAAACGAGCAGTTTCATGACAACCCCTTTCATACGTTCGTTTGATTCAAACGTATGTATAGTACGCATACTTGGCGCCACCCGACACCCGCACCCAGATCCTCGACGCGGCCGAACACCTCTTCGCCGAGCGCGGTTTCCGCGGCACCTCGGTCCGCGCGATCACCGACCTCGCCGGAGCGAACCTGGCCGCCGTCTCTTACCACTTCGGCTCGAAAGCAGAGCTCCTGGCCGCGGTCGCCCGCCGCGTGATCGAGCCCATCAACGCCGCGCAGTGCGCCGGCCTCGATCGACTGCTCGCCCGGACCCCGGATCCGCCGGTCACCGAACTGGTGGAGGCGTTCGCGGGGCCGCTGTTCGACGAGATGCCGGCCGGCGACGAGGGCGGCGCCCGGACGGCCCGGCTGATCGTGACGATCATCGTCGACCCGGCCGAGGAGATGCGCAGGTGGACCGGCTCGGCCGAGGACACGGTCCGCGATCGCTACCTGGCGGCCTTCGGGCGCGCACTGCCCGGCCTTTCCCCCGAGGAGCTGTGGTTCCGGATACGGGGAATCCTCGCCGTCACGGCCGTGGACCGCGTCGAGGTCTACAACGGACGCCCCCCGGCCAGCCTGTCCCCGGTGGCGGGCGAGGCGGCCCGGCGCTGGGCGATCACGTTCCTGGCTGCGGCGATGAGCGCGCCACCGACCGGGACCTGACGACTCGGGACGGTCGCGGCCGACCGGCGACGTCTACGGCCAGCCGGAAGGCGGAGCGTCCGGCCGGAGGCGCGGGCGACCAGGACGATGCCCATGAGCAGTGCGGCGCCCGAGGCGGGGTCGTAGCGGACGGCGGCGCCGGTTGCTTCCGCCCGCCGCACCAGGCGAATGGCTCCCGAGGACCCCCTGGCAACGAGCGAGCAGGTTGACCGAGCAGATCACCGTCGCCAAGGGCCTCTCCAACATCGAGGTCGCGACTGGCCCCGTGATCCACGAGAACACAGTCAAGACCCCATGTCAGCCGGATTCTCATGAAGCTCGGGCTCCGCGACCGGGTGCCGGCGCTCGTCCTCGCCTACCAGTCCGGGTTCGTGACACCGGACCTGGGCCCTGAACCTCCACCACCCAAGTAGACGTTCCCGCGGCCGTCTACACCCCTGCCTTTCGGCACTGCGAAGGACGGCGGTCAAGACCGTCTGGGCGAAGGCCTGACTGATGAGGTGCGCCGGCCACGGCGGCGAAGCGATCAGCCCCTACCGATCAATGACCGCGCGTCTGCGCGGCCGACGACAAGATCGTGAAGGTCGCCGCCGACCTCGAGTCGATCCGATTGTTCGGTCCCGCCGACCCTCACCGGCTCGAAACCGGCGGTTCGGATCAACCGCTCGACCTCCTCGCCCGCACGGTCGTCGTCGGCCGCGTAGAAGAGGACCGCCGGCTCCGGCGACCGGTTGCTGCAGGACTCGAAGAGATTGGCCGACATGCTTCCAAACGCCATCGCCAAGCGCGCCCTCGCCGGCAACCACCCGGCCACAACGCCGCTAGAGGACTCCCCTTTCGGCAGGAGACGTGAGAGGTTGCCTTGTGCGTCGATGCCGACTGGGTTGCTCGGAACCACCACGAGCTTGTCGGTCAGCGATTCGGCGATCTCGTCTATGACGCGCTTCAGGACGGTAAACCTCAATGCCAGGACGACGGCATCGGCGCCCCGCAAGGCGTCGCGGTTGTCGACGGCGACGACCGCAGCTCGACCAATCGCCGCAGCCAGCTTTCGTGCCGACTCACTGTCGGCGCTCGAGAGCCGCAGGGCCTCGCCGCCTGAGGCGAGCTGGCGGGCGATGGCCGATCCGATCCCTCCCGTGCCGATGACCGCGGTGGACATTACCGAAACCTCCTCAGCATCACGGCACTAACAACGGCGGCCCGAAACATCGTGGCCCGAACGTCTCGCAGCGGCTCGCTGAGAGCGGGGAGTAGCGGGAGGACTGTGAGGCCGACTGTCACCCGCCGTCCCTGGAGAGGCGCACGTCAGGGTGGAGAGCTGACGGAGTGGGACCGCGCTTCCCTGAGCCCGGCAATGCCGCCGGACGAGGTTGGCACAGTGAGGGACAGCGGGCTTGCCCTTCTGTCTCTGCACAACTCCCGTCCTGGGGACCCCTCCGCTGGTGGGGATCTCAGTGTGCGGGGGAGTGGCGACCGTCGATGTGAACGATCTTGCCGGAGGTCTTGGCATTCATTCGGACTCCCCGCCGGACGTACTCGACGGCCAGTGAGCGGGTGACCAGTCACCGTTTGGGTCCGTGGTCTGACCCACTTCGATCAGGTGACCGTCGGGATCGCGAATGTAGCAACGGATCTCGTATGGATGCTGTTTCGGCGAGGTCAGGAAATGAGCACCCCTGGCGCTCCATTCGGCGTACACGGCCTCGATGTCTTTGACCCGGATATTGAGGAAGCTGCTGACCCGATCGGGATCGCGCGGCGTCTCCAGAGTGACATCAGGTTTGTCGTCGGTCGGGCCTCCGCCGGCATTGATGACGATCCAGCTGTTGGATAATCCGACGACGGTCGGCACTCCGGAGAAGATCACCCTCCCGCCGAGTACTTCGGTGTAGAAGCGCCGGGAACGCTCGACATCGTCCGAGACGATGAAGTAGCCCAGCAGAATCGCCTCTGGGGGCCGTGGGAGCTCGGCCATCTGGCACCTCCACTGGGTAGGTCTCACGCCCCGCTTGCGACGGGTTCGCCGCCCATGTTACGGCGGACGCGGACGGCACCTTTTCGACAGCACGCCAGAGGCCGCCACGTCTGACCCGATGGTCTTGCCCTGGGGGGCTCGATGCCTCGCCATGATCCGCATCCACGACCTCCGGCATGCTCGCGCGACCCTGCTGTTGGGGATGAGGCGGAGCAGGGAGTTCGTGACACCGTGGCTGGCAATAATGACCGACGATGGACCGGATGCCCCTTCTCCTCATGGACCGGGACGACATACCGCTCGTGCTCGCGGTGGTAGCGGGATTCGAGCTTGTGAGCGGTCGTGCGACGGTTAGGCGGTCAGCTGGAAGCGCCGTGACGGTTGCACCGGATTCACGTGGTAGCTCGGACGGACTGTGCTCTGCCAGACCCTGGAGGTGATCGGGTGAAGAGCCGTTCCTACGCAGGCCCCGCCGACCTGCGCCTCATGCAGGCGCTGCTGATCCGCGACTACGCTGTCACCCACACGCGGATCGGGGACATAGCCTGGCGCACTCGTTATCACACACACCACGAGCTTTCGCTGGAGATCCGGCTCTGGTTCGAGCAGGAGGGCCTGATCGCCTGGACCTGGCTGCGGACTGGAGGCGGGCTCGACCTGGAGGTGGCCTCCGAGTGGCGGCAGGACGAAAGTGAACCGCCCCGGGTTACATGGAGACTAGGTGGCTTGAGTCCGGCGGTAGCTACCCACGGCCCCACCAGCCGCCGGACAGGGCTGGTCTCAGGGTACTGACTGGTCGCCGGGAGGTCCAGCCTCCGAGCCCGTTGCGTGACGTTCGGGTGGCGGGAGCAAGGTCTACAGTCACGGTCAGTTGCGCTCCAGAAGCTCGTCGACGGTGATGATCTCGTCGCACCCAGGGCAGCAGCCTCCGGGCCCAAGACGCCGGCAGAAACGGTTGCACTCCGAGCAGCGCTGCTCGCCGAGGTAGCGGGACTCGCACTCGGGGCACACGTAAACCACGTGGTCGCGGCTGGGGCGGCTCACGCTCGGAACGGAGAGCTCCTCGTCCAGCGCCTGCCGGCCATGGCGCCGTCGGAAGGCGACCATGCGGTGAGCGGCGGAGCAGTAGGTGGCACGTGACGAGCCGGTGGCTTCCCCGCAGACAGGGCAGGAACGGGGGCTCTGTGTGTTCCGCCCAGCCGTCACGGAAGCGTCACGGTACGGCGCTTCGACCTGCATGCTCATGACGCCGAGGCCTCCTCTGGCGTTGCTTGCGTGGGCTCGTAGTAGGCGGCCTCATAGGCCGCCGGCGAGAGGTAGCCGCAGGCGCTGTGCAGCCGGCGCCGGTTGTACCAGTCCAGCCATTCGGAGGTCTGATACTCGACCTCCCCGACCGTCTTCCAGGACCGACTTTCGATCAGCTCCGCCTTGTACAGACCGATCGTGCTCTCCGCCAGCGCATTGTCGTAGGCATCGCCCACACTCCCCACCGAGGCGTCGATCCCGGCTTCGATCAGCCGCTTGGTGAACGCGAAGGAGGTGTACTGGCTGCCTCGGTCGGAGTGATGGATCAGACCCTGCGCCACCGGGCGACCGGCGTGGCCGCGCGACCACAGGGCCATCTCCAGCGTGTCCAGCACCAACTCCGTCTGCATGCTCCTCGCCGCCTTCCAGCCCACGATCCGGCGGCTGAAGGCATCGACCACGAAGGCCACGTACACCGTCCCCGACCAGGTCGGTACGTAGGTGAAGTCCGCCAGCCACAACCTGTCCGGCTCTTTCGCCCGGAAGTCACGATTGACCCGATCCGATGCCCGGTGCTCCTGACCGCCGGGGATGGTCGTGAACCGCCTCTTGCCGCGCACCACTCCCCGCAGGCCGAGATCGCCCATCAACCTCTCCACCGTGCAGCGCGCCACCTCCTGGCCCCCCTGCCGCATCTCCTGCCACACCTTTCGGGCGCCGTAGACGCTTCGGTTCTCCTTGTGGACCCGGACGATCTCCTTCTTCAACTCCCCCTCCCGCTCGGACCGCCTCGAGGGCGGCCTCTCTTTCGATGCGTAGTACGTCGATGGAGCGATCTCCACACCCGCTTCGCGCAGGGTCCGGCAGATCGGCTCGACTCCATGCCGCTGTCGATGCTGATCGATGTAGGCGACGACTACTTGCTGAGGCGGTCGAGCTCCGCGGCTGCGAAAAAAGCCGACGCTGTCTTCAGGATCTCGTTGGCCCGGCGCAGCTCCGCGATCTCGCGACGCAGCCGCTTGATCTCGGCCACCTCCTCGCTCGTCGCCCCCGCACGCTGACCGCCGTCGATCTCCGCCCGCCGCACCCACTTGCGCAGCGTCTCCACCGAGCCCAAACCCAGCTGCGACCGCACCGCCTGCATCGCCTCCCACTGCGAGCCCTTGCTCTCGGTCAGCTCGAACACCATCCGCACCGCCCGCTCCCTGAGCTCGGTCGGGTACCTCGACGGCCTTCCTGCACTCATTGACCCCATCTCCTCACGGAATGAAGTCTCCATCAATCCCGGGGCGGTTCAAAGACTATGTGGAGCTGTTGGCGGCTGGCTACTTTGCCCTGATCGTGTACTTCTGGCGGCCGGACTCAGGCACGGCGGACCTGTCGAATGACAAGAAGA
>DATAXV010000053.1:0-8712 GCA_036272915.1 Candidatus Dormiibacterota bacterium | reverse complement strand
CAACCTCGATGGCGCCCTTCCCGGGCGCGCCGGGCGGGTAGTTGGCCGGCCGCACGACCCGATCCAGGGTCTCGATCTCGGTGATGAACTGGCGCTGGTCCCAGACGTGGTTGCCGGTGGTGATGACGTCGGCGCCGGCCTCGAAGATCTCCTCCGCCGTGCGCGCCGTGATGCCGAAGCCGTGGGCCGAGTTCTCGCCGTTGACGACGGTCAGGTCCGGCTGCAGCTCCTCGCGAAGGCCGGGGAGCAGGGCCTGGAGTCCGGTCCGGCCCGGCCTGCCGACGACGTCGCCGACGAAGAGCAGGCGGAACTCGTCTTCAGGCATCGGGCACCAACCGTAGCCCAACCGTCCGGCCCGGCGCGGGCCGGGGACGAAAAAGGGGGAGTCCCGGGACTCCCCCTTTTCTCACTTCGCGTATTCGATGGCGCGGGTCTCGCGGACCACGGTCACCCGGATCTGTCCCGGGTAGCTGAGGTCGCTCTCGATCCGCTTGGCGATGTCTCTGGCCATCAGCTGCGCATCGCTGTCGTCGATCCGGTCGGGCTGGACCAGGATTCGGATCTCCCGGCCCGCCTGCACGGCGAACGACTGCTGCACGCCGGTGAAGGAGTTGGCGATCTCCTCCAGCTTCTCGAGCCGCTTGACGTAGGCGTCCAGGGTCTCGCGGCGAGCCCCGGGACGGGCGGCGGACATGGCGTCGGCCGCGATCAGAAGCCAGGCCTCCACCGTGCGCGGCTCCTCGTCGTAATGGTGGGCGCGGACGGCGTGGACCACCGCGGCGGGGACGTTGTTGCGCTGGAGCAGGTCGGCTCCGATGACGGCATGGGAACCCTCGACCTCATGGTCGATAGCCTTGCCGATGTCATGGGTGAGTCCGGCCAGCTTCGCCACCCGGACGTCGGCCCCGATCTCAGCGGCCATCATCGCCGCCAGATGCGCGACCTCCTTGGAGTGGCTGAGTACCTGCTGCCCGTAGCTGGTACGGAACCGCAGGATTCCGAGGTGCCGGACGACTTCGGGATGCAGGCCCTGGAGCCCGAGCTCCAGCACCGCGCTCTCTCCTTCCTCCTTGACCCTCTGCTCGACTTCCTGACGGGCCTTGGCCACCGTCTCCTCGATCCGGGAGGGGTGGATGCGGCCGTCGACGATGAGCTTGTTGAGGGCGACCCTCGCCACCTCGCGGCGGACGGGGTCGAAACCGCTGACGACGATCGCCTCGGGCGTGTCGTCGATGATCAGGTCAATGCCGGTCGCCTGCTGAAGGGCCCGGATGTTCCGGCCCTCCCTGCCGATGATCCGCCCCTTGATCTCCTCGTTGGGGAGGGGCAGCACGGAGACCGAGGTCTCCGCGGTCTGGTCCGCGGCCACCCGCTGGATCGCCTCGGTGACGATGTCGCGGGCGCGCTTGTCGCTCTCATCTCGAGCCTCGAGCTCGGCCTCCCTCACCCTGCGGGCGATCTCGTTCCGGAGCTCCTGCTCGACCTCTTGCATAAGGATGCCCTGGGCCTCCTGGCGGGTCATGTTGGCCACCCGCTGAAGCTCCCGGGCCTGGGCCTGATTGGCCTCCTCGAGTTCCTTGCGGAGGGCGTCGAGCGACTGCTCACGCGAACCCAGTTCGCGGTCGCGCCGTCCCAACTCCTCGCCTCTTCGCTCGAGGTTCTCTTCCTTCTGATGTAGTCGGCGCTCGTACTGCTGGGCCTGAGCCCGCGTCTCGCGCGCTTCCTGTTCGGCGGCGGTGCGGATCTTGATCGCCTCTTCCTGGGCTTCCAGGCGCCTCGCCTTGCCCGAGGTCTCGACCTCGGCCATCTGACGGCGAAGCTTGCTCTCGACCTCGTCGTGCTCCTCACGCAGTCTGCGCACGGCGGCGTCGAGCTCCTGGCTCTGACGACGCTGCAACAGCGCGCGGGTCACTCCGAAACCGACGGCGAGGGCGACGATCGCGGTTACCACCACCAACAACAAAACGAAGTAGATCGACATTGGTAGGTTCACCTCGCTATTCGGTTGTCAAGGTGCTGAACCAAGGACCGGTACCGGAGCGCCGGTCAGGTGTTCAGGACTTGCAGATTGCCAGGAGGTTAAGGAACCGCCAGGCTACCCAGGATTGTACGCTCGCTCAGCCGGACAATCTGGGGCCGCTTGGGGACGCAATTCCGAGTCAGCCGGTGTCCCTCTTGACACCGAGTCGAGGCGCCGCCGATGTCCGCATCGCCACCGCCGCCGCGCGCCGGCTCCGGTCACGGCCAGGGATCGAGCCGGATCCGCTCGGGGGCCCCGGAGCGGCCCATCAGCCAGGTCAGGAGGCGCCGCCGGTCCTCGCTCGCGGCGAGGCGGACGGGCACGCGCTCCAGCGTCGCCTGCAGCTCCCAGGCGACATAGGCGTCCGGCCAGTCGACCGCCTCGTAGCCGAGATCGAGGTCGACGTGGTGGACCTCCACCTCGCGGAGCCGGCGGAGCGGGCTCGAGGAGACCGGCCAGTGGTCGCCGGCGAGGAGGTCGGCGTTCGGCCACCCGGCCCTCTCGGATCGGTCCCAGACCTCCTCCAAAAGGCGCGTCGACTCGAGCAGGTCGGAGACCAGCTGGGCGGCGGGACGGCCGGAACGCTCCTCGATGTCGTGATCGCGCTCGGCCCGACCGCCCGGGTAGCGGGGCACCTCCTCTCCGCGCAGCGCGCCCTCCAGCCGGCGCACATTGCCGTCGGCGTGGAGGGCGAGATGGGCGAGCAGGTGGCCGACCGTCCAGCCGGGCAGGCGCGAGGGTCTCCGGGCGGTGGCGTCGTCGATGCCGGCGACGCGGTCGAACAGCCGCCGGTGCGACGCGCGGCAGAGGGGTACGGATTCGCTCGGCTCCAGCTCCATGCGCCTATCCTGGCAGGCCGTCGGGATCCCGGGGGGCGGCGATGATGGAGGGCAGCACGTCATCACCTGCACACCGGGAGGGTCGATTCGTCATGAGCGCCGCGCACCGCTACCAGGACCTGATCGTGACCGACTTCCACATCCACTTCCGCCTCGAGCAGGAGGGGGCGCCACGGCCGGAGGCGGAGACCGCGGCGCAGGCGGCGGCTGAGGCCAGAGCGCGCCAGGAGCGGGGTGGCGACTACCGCGACGAGTGGCGGATGGCCTGGGACTTCCCCGAGCCCGACGGTGGCGGCGGGCGGACCTGGGAGGAGGAGGCGGACCTGTGGATCGAGCACATGGACCGCCACGGCATCGACCGGATCAACTTCGTCACCGGCGGCGGCAACGACGCCCTGGCCAGGGTCGTGAAGCGCCACCCCGGCCGCTTCAGCGGGTTCGCTCACCACGATCCATTCGCGCCGGGAGCGGCCGAGGAGCTGGAGCGGGCGGTCACCGAGCTCGGGCTGCGCGGCCTCAAGCTGATCGCGCCTCGCCTGACCAAGCGCATCGACGATCCCGCCGCCCACCCGGTCTGGGAGGTCGCGGCACGTCTCGGCATCCCGGTGCTGATCCACTTCGGCATGCTCGGCGCCGGCGGCGGCATCGCCGACAACGGCCGCTGCAACCCCGCCGACCTGGAGCCGGTGGCGACCCGCTTCCCGAGTGTCAACTTCGTCGTCCCCCACTTCGGGATCCAGTTCGTCAAGGAGCTCCTCTTCCTCTGCTGGGCGTGTCCCAACGTCCACGTCGACACCTCCGGCTCCAACCAGTGGGTGCGCTGGATGCCCTATCCGCTGACGCTGGAGGACCTCCTGCACAAGTTCATGGAGACGATCGGACCCCGCCGGATCCTCTTCGGCTCCGACTCCAGCTGGTTCCCCCGCGGCTTCGTCCTCCGCTACCTGCAGGACCAGAACCGCGCCCTGCGGCTGATGGGCGTCCACCACGACGAGCTGCAGGCGATCTTCGGCGGCAACGCCCGGCGCCTCATCGGTCTGCCCGAGTAGGTGCCGGTTGTGATTGCCCGCCCGCTGCTCGTACGCTGGAGAAAGAGGTCAGTCCCCGCCGCATCCGATGAGGCAATTCCCGGCCCGGCCTCGACTCACAACGAATGGAAGCAGAGGTCGCAGCGAGACACGGTGATGCCAGGAGCGTCGCTGTGATCGATTGCGACGTCCACAACTCGGTTCCCAGCCTCCCCGCCCTCTATCCCTACCTGTCCGAGCACTGGGTCGAGTACTGCCGGCAGTCTGCCTTCGGAGGCCCCGCCGACAGCGCCTACCCGGCCCACGCGCCGACCTCGGTCGGACCGCTCTGGCGGGGGGCGAAGCCGGCTCCCGGCACCAGCGCCGGCGCGGTCGTCGAGCAGCTGCTGGATCCCCTCGGGGTCGAGCTGGCCATCCTCAACTGCGTCTACGCCGTCGAGAGCATCCACAACCCGGACACCGCCGCCGCCATGTCGGCCGCGGTCAACGACTGGCAGATCGCCGAGTGGCTAGACGCCGATCACCGTTTCCGCGCCTCCGTCGTCGTCCCCAGCGCGCAGCCGGAGATGGCGGCTCGGGAGATCGAGCGCGCGGCCGCCGACCGGAGATTCGTCCAGGTCCTGCTCCCGGTGCGTTCGGCGATGCCTTACGGCAACCGGCACTACCACCCCATCTTCGAGGCGGCGGAACGCCACGGGCTAGCGGTGGGACTGCACTTCGGCGGCGCTCCCGGCAACCCGCCGACGGGTGCCGGCTGGCCCTCCTACTACCTGGAGGAGTACGCCGGCATGGCGCAGATCTTCCAGACCCAGATCCTGAGCATGATCTCCGAGGGTCTCTTCGACCGCTTCCCCGACCTCCGGATCGCCTGCATCGAGGGCGGGTTCACCTGGCTTCCCTCGCTGCTCTGGCGCATCGACAAGGAGTGGAAGGGCCTGCGCCGGGATGTGCCGTGGGTCAGGGAGGAGCCCTCCCACTACGTCCACAAGCACATGCGCTTCACCACCCGGCCGCTGGACGCTCCGCCGGATCCGGGGGGGCTGGCCGACGTCATCGACGACATCGGTGCCGAGGGCATGCTGCTCTTCGCCACCGACTACCCCCACTGGCACTTCGACCGGATCGAGGACGCCATCCCCGCCGCGCTGCCGGAGCGGCTGCGCGCCGGAATCCTGCGGGACAACGCGCGTGTTTTCTATGGCTTGTGACCCGGCGGGGCGCCGGGCGAGGAGCAGAGGAGCGTGACCGAGGCCGCCACCCGCGTCGCCGTCGAGAGCCGCACGGCGATCTCTCTCGTCGATGGCGATATCCACATCCAGCCCGCCAACCGCTTGGACTTCGGCCGCTACATGACGGCTCACTGGCGGCGGCATCTGGAGACGTTCGGCGGCCGCGGACCGGGAGGAGCCTCCTACCCGCGCGCCAACAAGTACGCCGCCCGCAGTGACTCCTACCCGCCCAACGGTAAGCCTCCCGGCTCCGACCTCGACTTCCTGCGGCATCAGCTGCTGGACACCTGGAACATCGACATCGGCGTCCTCAACCCGCTTCTCGGCGCCGGCGGCCAGCGCAACCTCGAGTTCGGCGCCGCCCTGGCGACCGCGATCAACGAGTGGCAGTTCGCCGAGTGGCTGGACCCGGAGCCGCGACTGCGCGGCTCGGTCGTGGTCGAATACGAGGACGGCGAGCTCGCCGCCGAGGAGATCCACCGGGTCGGCGACGACCCCCGGCTGGTCCACGTCCTGCTCTCGATCCGCACCGCCGAGCCGATGGGCAGGCGCAAGTACTGGCCGATGTACGAGGCCGCCGTCGCCCATGACCTTCCCGTCGGGGTCCACTTCGGTGGATCGGGGGGCTCGCCCATCACCGGCACCGGCTTCCCCTCCTTCTACATCGAGGATCACGCGGGGATGCCCACGGTCTTTCAGTCGCAGGTGATCAGTCTCGTCTGCGAGGGCGTCTTCGAGCGCTTCCCGGATCTGAAGATCGTCCTCATCGAGGGCGGGTTCGGCTGGCTGCCATCGTTGATGTGGCGCCTCGACGAGGCCTACGGCCGGCTCCGCGAGGAGGTGCCGGCGCTCAGGCGGCTGCCCTCCGAGTACATCCGGGAACACTTCTGGATCACGACCCAGCCGATGGAGGAGCCGCCCCGGGTCACCCAGCTGGAGCGCCTGCTCGATCAGCTGAACATGAATGACCGGCTGATGTTCGCGACCGACTACCCGCACTGGGACTTCGACGCCCCGGACCACGCCATCCCCGGCCGGCTGCCGGCCGATCTGAAGGCCGCGATCCGGGCCGAGAACGCGGTGCGGCTCTACGGGCTGCGCCCGGCGGAGGCCTGAGGCGGGTGCCGCGACACGTCGTCGCCCGGGTCGACGAGCTGCCGCCCGGCGCCAGGACGATCGTCGAGATCGCCGGACGGTCGATCGGGGTCTTCAACATCAAGGGCGAGTTCTTCGCCCTGCGCAACCGGTGCCCCCACCAGGGCGGCCCGCTCTGCACCGGCCGACTCTCCGGCTTCCTCATGGGCACGACACCGGGCGAGTACAACTACAGCCGACCCGGCGAGATACTCCGCTGCCCCTGGCACGGTTGGGAGTTCGACGTCCGCACCGGTCAGTCCTGGTTCGATCCGGCGAAGACCCGCGTCCGGAGTTACCCGGTCGAAGTGGTCGCTGGATCGCAGCTCGTCGCCGAGGCCGCGGAGGCGCCGCCCGCGGCGGGCCTTCTCCCCGGTCCGTACACGGCCGAGACCTACCCGGCCTCGGTGGAGAACGAATACGTCATCGTCGAATTGAGCACCTGAGCTCACGGGACCGCCGTCAGGCGCATCGGCGTGTACCGGGTCGGCCCAGGAGGGTTGCCCCGAAAATCGGGCCGGCCCGGGTGCTCGAGGGGCCACGGGTGGGTCCATGTGTCCCCACTCACATCGGTCCGGTCACCTCGCTCGCGCGGGCGTCGACCTGATCATCAGCACCGAGCAGGCTGGGTACGATGACGGGATGGCCGCCGTTGGGCTTCCTCCGCAGGTGCGCGCCTGTCTCTTCGATCTGGACGGCGTCCTGACCGAGACCGCCAAGGTCCACGCCGCCGCCTGGAAGCAGATGTTTGACGAGTACCTCCACCAGCGCGGTGAACGCACGGGCGAGCGGCTGTCGCCCTTCGACGAGGAGTCCGACTACGACGAGTACGTGGACGGAAAGCCCCGGTACGACGGGGTTCGCTCGTTCCTCGCCTCCCGCGGGATCGAACTCCCCCAGGGTGCGCCGGACGACCCGCCCACCGCCGAGACCGTTGACGGGCTCGGCAACCGCAAGAACGACCTCGTGCTGAAACTCATCCACGAGCAGGGGGTCGAGGCCTACCCCGGATCGGTGCGCTACCTGGAGGCGGTCCGGAGCGCCGGCCTCCTGCGGGCGGTCGTCTCCTCGAGCGCCAACTGCCGCGACGTGCTCAGGGCCGCCGGCATCGAGGACTTCTTCCAGGTCCGGGTCGATGGCGTGACGCTGGAGGAGGAGCACCTGCGGGGCAAGCCGGCACCGGACACGTTCCTCGCCGCCGCGAGCAAGCTCGGCGTGGGTCCCGAGCGGTCGGCAGTGTTCGAGGACGCCCTGGCCGGCGTCGCCGCGGGTCGGGCCGGGGGCTTCGCCTGCGTGGTCGGCGTTGACCGCGTCGGCCAGGCGAAGGAGCTGCATGAGCACGGGGCGGATGTCGTCGTCTCCGATCTCGAGCAGCTGATCGAGAGATGATCCCCCACCCGAGCTTCGCGGAGGACCCGTGGTCTCTGGTCGAGACCGATCTCGACCTGGACGTCCTCGCCCAGTCCGAGTCGGTGTTCACCCTCTCCAACGGCCACATCGGCGTCCGGGGCAATCTCGACGAGGGAGAGCCGCAGGGTCTGCCCGGCACGTACATGAACGCGGTGTACGAGACGCGGCCCTTGCCCTACGCGGAGAGCGGCTACGGCTACCCGGAGGCCGGGGAGACGATCATCAACGTCGTCAACGGGAAGATCGTGCGGCTGCTCGTCGACGACGAGCCCTTCGATGTCCGTTACGGCAAGCTCGTGACCCATCGCCGCCGCCTCGACTTCCGTACCGGCCTGCTCCAGCGCGACGCTGAATGGCAGTCGCCGGCGGGGCGCACGGTTCGGGTGTCGTCCACCCGACTGGTCTCCTTCGCCGAGAGGGCCGTGATGGCCATCGCCTACGAGGTCGAGCCGGTGGACGGCCCGACGAGCGTGGTGGTGCAGTCGGAGCTGGTCGCGAACGAACCGGTGCCGGCCGAGATCGGCGACCCGAGGGCCGGAGCGGCCCTGGATTCGGTGCTCCAGCCCGAGCACAACGGTCATGAGGCGCTGCGCGCGGGACTGCTCCATTCGACCCGGGCGAGCGGGCTGCGGGTGGCAGCCGCCATGGACCACATCATCGAGGGACCGGATGCGATCCAGACCAGGATTCAGAGCGAGCCCGACCTCGCCCGGCTTTCGATCGCAGCCGAGCTGCGGCCCGGGCAACGCCTGCGGATGATCAAGCTGGTCGCCTACGGCTGGTCCAGCGTGCGCTCGATCCCGGCCCTCCGAGATCAGGTGCAGGGAGCGCTTTCGGCCGCTCGGCTGCGGGGCTGGGACCGCCTGGTTGGTGACCAGCGAGCCTACCTGGACGACTTCTGGGACCGCGCCGACGTCGAGATCGAGGGGGATGCCGAGATCCAGCAGGCAGTGCGGTTCGGCCTCTTCCAGGTGCTCCAGGCGGCGGCGCGCGCCGAGCGCCGCGCCGTCCCCGCGAAGGGATTGACGGGCACCGGCTACGACGGGCCCACC
>DATAXV010000052.1:0-31875 GCA_036272915.1 Candidatus Dormiibacterota bacterium | reverse complement strand
AGTCGGCTCGGCTCGGGGAGTTCCGGGGACGCTGGAGCGACGTTCAGGCCGGCTTCGTCGACGATCCCCGGCGAACGGTGGAGGAGGCCGACCACCTGGTCGCCGAGCTCTTCCAGGTCCTCGCCCAGACCTTCGCCGAGGGCCGATCGCGGCTCGAGGACCAGTGGTCACGGGGGGAGCTCGGTACCGAGGATCTCCGCCAGCTCGTCCACCGCTATCGCGCCCTCTTCGACACGCTCCTGCGGAGCTGACCGGAGCGCGACGCGGATCCACGGGCGGTCGCCCCACCGGGCGACCGCCCGTGATCCACACCAAACTTCGCGTTCGGCCGCGAGCGGGCGGATCAGCGGCCCAGGCCGAGGCGGCGGAGCTGCTCCTCCGGAAAGCCCTCCTCATCCATCACGGAGCGGGCCAGCCTCAGCATCCGCTCCCGCTGCGGACCGCCCTCCCCCCACAGGTTTCGCTCCTGCCCCGGGTCGTCGAGGCGGCGGTAGAGGTGATCCTCCCGGCTGAGCGGTCGGGACGAGGCCGGGATCCGCCACTGCGGGACCTCGACCTCGGGGATGAAGCGCCCGGTCTCCAGCGACCCGGCCGCCGGAGGGGACCCCGTCTGACCCAGGCCGGCCGAGTACTGGAACAGCGGCGAATCCCGCTCCGGTGACTTGAACAGCGACCAGCGGCCGTCGGTGCAGCAGAGTCCCTGACCGAAGGTCCCATAGATCAGGGCCTCGCGCAGGGCCCCACCGGTGCCGCGGATCAGGGGAATCAGGCTCCGGCTCCAGACCACCTCGTCGGCGTCGACCCCGGCGACGTCGAGGATGGTCGCGTTGAGATCGGCGGTGGTGGTCAGGGAGTTCACCTCCCGGCGCTCGACCATCCCCGGCAGCCAGACCATGAGAGGGAGGCAGGCGTGGCTGTCGAAGTGCGGATACTGCTTGCCGAAGACCCCCCGCTCACCGAGATCGTGGCCGTGATCGGTGGTCACGATGACCGCGGTGCGGTCCCAGAGGCCGCGCTCGTCGAGCGTCCTGAAGAGCTCGCCCAGCCACCGGTCGACCATGGTCACCTTGGCCCGGTACTGGGAGCGGATGAACGCGAGCTCGGCGGGATCGGCCCGGGCCATGAACTCGGCCTGGCGATCGACGTCCTGGTAGGGCGGCCAGACCGTGAATCGATCCCTCGCCGCCGGATCCGCGTAGAGGGAGCGGTAGGGCTCGGGAACGTCGAAGGGCTCGTGGACGTCGAACGACTCGACCTGGAGGAAGAACGGCGCGCCGCCGTCGTAGGTCTCCAGCCACCGGCAGGCCGAACGCATCACCCGCGCCCGGAAGTAGTCCTCCTCGCTCCGGAAGTCGCGGACGTTGGCGTAGTAGCGGCGCCCCTGTCCGGGCCGCCATCGCTCGATGTTCCGGACCCAGGAGGGGAGGTCGGCGTCGTCGGCGAGCGGTGGGTGCCAGGTGTCGAGCTCGTGGCCCCGGATCAGCTCGGTGCTCTGGAAGGACTGCAGGTAGCCGTTGGCGGCCTCCTCCCAGTAGTGGTAGTGATCGGTGACGATCCCGGTCCTGTATCCGGCGGCGGCGAGGAGTCGCGGGGCGCGGCGGTCGAACGGCTCCAGCGGGCCCCACGGGCGCCAGAGGAACTCGCGGCGCCCGGAGAAGATCTCGCGGCGGGCGGGCATGCAGGGCAGGCTGCCGACGAAGTGGTTGCGGAAGAGGTGGCTCCGGGCGGCGAAGCGGTTCAGGTTGGGCGCCGTCTCCGCCGGTCCCCCGTAGGCGACGAGCTGGTCGCGGCGAAGGCTGTCGGCGAGAACCAGGATGACGTTGGGGCGATCGCCCCCGCCGCCCAACGGCACGGGACCGCCGGAGGCGTCGGGCCGGAGGAGATCCATGGCCCCATGATGCCCGCGCCCCCGTGCGGGGCGCCGGCGATGCGGGAGTGCGAGAGCGGCCGGGGCGGGTGTCCGGCCCGGGACCGACATTGCTCCCAGGCTCCCCCGTGACCGCAGTACTATGGGCACGTCTACCGGGGTCGTGGGTCGACGTTGGGCCGGGGTGGGCCGCCGATTCGGTGATCGGGGGACCGGTGTGACGGAAGGCTACGACATGTGTGTGGGTGACCGTGACGGCGGGCCAGTGGGCTCCCGGCCTGATTGTTCGACCCGCTTCAACGCTCACGCAGTTCCCCGGGGCGGAGGAAGTTGCCCGGGCGGCAGGGACCGCCTACCGCGCGGCGCTCTGCGTCGGCGAGTGATGAATGGTGGATTGTGATGAGCGAGCGGCAGGACCAGACCAGCCAAGCCTCCGTTTCCGGGGTTGACCTCCCCAGTTTCCCGGTCGCGTTTCGCGGCTATGACCGGGACCAGGTCGACGTCTACATCAGGGTCACTGCCCAGCAGCTGGCCAGCGAGCGGCAGCGGGCGGAGAACCTACAGCGGCAGCAGAGCCAGCTCAAGCAGGAGCTGGAACGGGCCGCGACCAATGCGCGCCCCTCGTTCGACGCCCTTGGCGCCGAGGCGGGACGGGTCCTGGAGCAGGCGGGTCAGTCGGCGAAGATCCTGATCGCCGAGGCCGAGGCCCGGGCCAGGAAGATCGTGGAGGAGGCCGAGCAGAGCATCGCCTCCACCGTCGAGCGCTCGAAGAAGACCGAGGCCGATGCCGCCGTCGCGGCCAAGAAGCTGCAGGTGGAGGCCCTCGCCGAGCGTGAGCGCCTCCTCGACGACGCCGGAAAGGCGGCCAAGCGGGTGGTCATCGAGTCGGAGGAGAAGATCAAGACCCGCCAGCGGTCCGCCGAATCCGACCTCGAGTCCGTGCGCAAGCAGCACCACGAGGAGCGCAAGGCGGCAGAGGCGGAGCTGACGGCCCTCACCGATCAGCGCGAGCGGATCCGCTCCCACCTCAGCCAGATCCACCACGAGCTCAACTCGCTGCTGAACCGGGCCACGGATGCCCCCGCGCAGGCGCAGCCGCAGGTGGCGGCCTCCACGGCCGAGCCGGCACCCGAGAGCGAGTCCTCACCGGCCCCGAGCTGAGTTCGCCTCGGCCCGGCTCCGCCGGTGTCTTCCGGCGTAGGAACGGCCAATCGTTTTGTCCATGGATTTGTCGGACAACTGATGACTGGCCTATACTGCGAGGCATGGCCGCCTCTCCACCACTCGCCTCTCTCCGGCGCGGGCCGCTGGTGGACCTCGCCGTCGACCAGCTCCGGGGGCAGATCACCTCAGGGGCCTGGCCGGTCGGTTCCCGCCTTCCGACCGAGATCGAGCTCGCGCAGCAGATGCAGGTCGCGCGCTCGACGGTGCGGGAGGCGATACGGGTGCTCGCCCACACCGGCCTGCTCGAGGCCAGGCAGGGATCCGGCACCTACGTCCGGGCTCAGACGCCCGATGACGGCTGGGCGGCCAGGCTCCGCCGGGCCGGCCTGCTCGACGTCTACGAGGTCCGTCAGGGGATCGAGGTCGGCGCCGCGCGGCTCGCCGCCGAGCGCCGCACCGATCATGACCTGGCTCGCATCGACGAGGCCCTGGCCCGCCGCCACGCGGCGCTGGCCGAGGCGCGCGACGAAGGCTTCGCCGAGGCCGACGTCGCCTTCCACCAGGCGGTCGTGGCGGCGGCCCACAACCCGCTCATGCAGGAGCTCTTCGCTAGCTTCGCATCCGCCCTCGTCGAGTGCCTGCGGACCCTACTCGCCGACCGAGCCCTGGCTGAGATCGACGGCAGCGGGGCGCACGACGAGCTCGCCGCCGCCATCCGCGCCCGCGACCCGGAGCGTGCGGCCCGGGCCGCGGCCGCCCATCTCGACTCGGTCGCCCGGGACCTGCGCCGCCTCCTGAGCACGCCGGGGACGGGCGGGTGATCGACGCCGTCGCCGCCCCCGACCCGATCCAGCGCCGGCCGCTCGGACTCCTCGCCGCCGGCTTCGTCGCCGCGGTCCCGCTGAGCCTGACCCTGGCCGGGACGCCGCTCCTGGCCGCCCTGATCGCGCTCCCCCTGGCGATCTCGATCTTCATGCCCTCCAGCGTCATGGTCGTGCTCGGCCAGGAGTACCTGCCCAACCAGATCGGCACGGCGTCGGGCATGACCCTGGGCCTCGCCGTCAGCATCGGCGGCATCGCCGAGCCGGGTCTCGGCGCCCTGGGCGACCGGTGGGGACTGCACGCCACGCTGCTGGTCCTGGCCGCGCTCGCGGTCATCGCCGTCGCCTTCTCGGTGGCCCTGCCCGGCGAGAGCCGGGGCGGGATCCGCTGAGGTGGCGATGCCGGCGCGCTCGGGCCGGAACCGACCGTACGCACGCCTCCGGCGCCGTGCCGGATGCTAAGGTGGAGCCCGACATGCGCTCGCTGCTGCGGCTCCTTAGTGGCCGCGGCGAGGGTCTGTAGGAAGGCCGGCACCCTCGCCGCGGGTTCTCTTGCCCGTCCCGCGGCATGTCGCTGGCCGTTTCCACCAGATCACCAAGGAGCGCCAGCATCATGAGTTCGACCTCGTACCCCGCACAGCGGCAGAGCGGTATGCCGGTGGACAAGTACGTACCCTTCGCCCCCATCGATCTGCCCGACCGCACCTGGCCGTCGAAGGTCATCACCCAGGCCCCCCGCTGGTGCGCGGTCGACCTCCGCGACGGCAACCAGGCGCTGATCGATCCGATGAACGGCGAGCGCAAGCGGACCATGTTCAACCTGCTCGTGAAGATGGGCTTCAAGGAGATCGAGGTCGGCTTCCCCTCCGCGAGCCAGACCGACTACGGCTTCGTCCGCGAGCTGATCGAGAAGGACATGATCCCGGACGACGTCGTCATCCAGGTGCTGACCCAGGCTCGTGGTGAGCTGATCGCCCGCACCTGCGAGTCGCTGCGCGGCGCCAGGCAGGCCATCCTCCATCTCTACAACTCGACCTCCGAGCTGCAGCGCCGGGTCGTCTTCCGCCAGGACCGGGCCGGCATCATCGACCTGGCCGTGCGGGGCGCCACGCTCTGCGCCGAGGAGGCGGCCAAGCTGGACGGGACCACCGTCTTCTTCGAGTACTCGCCCGAGTCCTACACCGGCACCGAGCTCGACTACGCGCTCGAGATCTGCAACGCGGTGTCCGGGGTGTGGCGGCCCACCCCCGAGCACAAGATGATCGTCAACCTGCCGGCCACGGTGGAGATGGCGACCCCCAACGTGTACGCCGACTCGATCGAGTGGATGCATCGCAACCTGGACCGGCGCGACTCCCTGATCCTCTCCCTGCACCCGCACAACGACCGGGGCACGGCGGTGGCCGCGGCCGAGCTGGCCTACATGGCCGGCGGCGAGCGCATCGAGGGCTGCCTCTTCGGCAACGGGGAGCGCACCGGCAACGTCTGCCTGATCACGCTCGGCCTGAACCTGGCCACCCAAGGCATCGACCCCGAGCTCGACCTCTCCGACATCGACGGCGTCCGCCGCACCGTCGAGTACTGCAACCAGCTGACCGTCCCCGAGCGGCATCCCTACGCCGGCGACCTCGTCTACACCGCCTTCTCGGGTAGCCACCAGGACGCGATCAAGAAGGGCTTCGAGGCGATGCAGGCCGGTGCCGACGGCGTCACGCCGAGGTGGGAGGTCCCCTACCTGCCGATCGACCCTAAGGACGTGGGCCGGAGCTACGAGGCGGTGATCCGCGTCAACTCCCAGTCAGGCAAGGGCGGCGTCGCCTACGTCATGAAGGCCGAGCACAGCCTCGAGCTGCCCCGGCGGCTCCAGATCGAGTTCGCCCGCATCATCCAGGGGCACACGGACAGCGACGGCGGCGAGGTCTCGCCCGAGGAGATCTGGTCGATCTTCGGGAGCGAGTACCTGCAGACCGACGACCGGTCCTGGACTCACCTGGCCGTCCAGTCCTACCGGGACATCCCCAGCGACGGCGAGGACCGGCTCGAGGTCGAGGTCTACATCGGCGGCGAGCCGCGGACCCTCCGCGGCACCGGCAACGGCCCCATCGCCGCCTTCGTCGACGCTCTGAGCACGACCGGCATCGAGCTCAAGGTCCTTGACTACAACGAGCACGCGATGAGCGCCGGCGGCGACGCCAAGGCCGCCTCCTACCTGGAGTGCGAGGTCGGCGGCGAGGTGTTCTGGGGCGTCGGCATCGACGCCAACATCGTCCGTGCCTCGCTCCAGGCGGTGGTCAGCGCCGTCAACCGCGCGGCCAGGGTGAGCGCCGTCCCCAGCTGAGCCGGACCGCGGGCCGGGGTCGCGACGTCCCGGCCCGCCCCCCGCCGGGGCGTGATACAAAGACGTGGTGGAGGATCAGCAGCCGATCGAGCGCCGGGACCTGCGAGCTGCGCTCGAGGCCAGGACGCACCTCGGAGAGGGCTACGACGCCGAGCTGGCGGAGAGCTTCCTGGCCCGGGTCGAGAAGGACATTCAGGCCCGCGTCGACCTGCAGGTCACAGAGCGCCTGAACGGTGCGAAGATCCAGACCAAAGCCGACTCCGAGGGCAGGGAGCTGTCGTTCGTCCTGGGCATCGTCTCCGTCGGCGTCTCGATCCCGCTGATGGCGATCGAGGCGGCGATGCTCCGGCCCGACGCCCTGCCCGCCATCGCCATCACCTGGGCCGGCATCGGCGTCGTCAACTGGGCGTTCAACCGCCGCCGCCGCTGACGGTGGCGGTCAGCGCTGGCAGGCGGGACAGAGCCCTGAGAAGACCAGCGTGTGGCCGGAGAGCCGGTAGCCGGTCAGATTCCTGACCCGGTCCTCGGCGTCGCCGACCAGGCAGCCGCCCTCGATCTCGGCCACCCGGCCGCATCGCTCGCAGTGGACGTGGTCGTGGTGCGGGGTCCTGACCTCGTAGCGGGCGCGGCCGTCGCCGACCTCGACCCGCTGCACCAGGCCCTCCTCCTCGAAGAGCGTCACCGCCCGGAAGACGGACGAATAGTTGGCTCCGGGGACCTCGCCCTCCCGCACCCTCTCGAGCAGCTCCTCCAGCGACCACGCGTGGCGGAAGCCGGAGAGCAACAGCTCCTTCACCTGATCGCGAACCGGGCTCGGTCTCGGCACCGACTCCACTCTACCAAGCCGGACCACCGGCACAATTCACATGCGCAAGTGCCATGCGTGAACTGCGCCTCAGCAGCGGGACGGCGGGGGATGGCACGATCGGATGGTGCCCGCCGAACGACAGTTCATCCTGACCCTCTCCTGTCCCGACCAGGTCGGCATCGTCGCCAGGGTGGCCGGCTTCTTCGCCGACGCCGGCGGCTGGATCGTGGAGGCCAGCAACCACGCCGACCGCCGCGAGTGCCGATTCTTCCTCCGCCACGTCGTCCTCGCCGACTCCCTGCCCTTCGGCATCGACGAGCTGCGCGACCGATTCGCCAACCTGGCCGAGGCCATGGACATGAGCTGGCGCATCACCGACACGGCCGAGCGCAAGCGGGTGGTGATCCTGGTCAGCTCCCAGGACCACTGCCTCTACGACCTGCTGGGTCGGTGGAAGTCGGGCGAGCTCGACGCCGAGATCCCCTGCATCGTCTCCAACCACGAGAGCCTGCGGGCCGTGGTCGAGTGGCACGGCATCCCCTTCCGGCACGTGCCCATCACGGCCGAGGACAGGACCGCCGGCTTCGCCCGGCTGCGCGAGGCGGTGGACGCCGTCCGGCCCGACGCCGTGGTCCTCGCCCGCTACATGCAGATCCTGCCGCCGGACCTCTGTGAGGCCTGGTTCGGCCGGGCGATCAACATCCACCACAGCTTCCTTCCCTCGTTCGCCGGCGCCCGCGCCTACCACCAGGCCCACCAGCGCGGCGTGAAGCTGATCGGAGCGACCTGCCACTACGTGACCGGCGACCTCGACGCCGGTCCCATCATCGAGCAGGACGTGCGCCGCATCGACCACGGCGACACGGTGGAGGACCTGGTCCGCTACGGGCGCGACATCGAGCGGACGGTCCTCGCCAGAGGGCTCCGCTACCACCTCGAAGACCGGGTCCTGATCCATGGGAACAGGACCGTGGTCTTCGCCTGACCCAAGGTCAGGGAGTGGTGTCCTCTCGCTTCGCCAGCTCGGCCCGGAGGGCCCTCGCCAGCCGGTCGAGGAGCTCGTCCGCCGGAGCGGCCTCGACGCTCTCGGCGCTCTCGGCGGTCGGCTCGGTGTGGCCGTTGGTGAAGCCGCTGCCATTGCCGTGGCCGTTGCCGGGAGCGGCCTGCGGGGCCGCCGCGGTGAGCTCGGGCTCGGGCTCGTCGTCGCGCCGCTGAAGGATGGGGGGAGCCGCCACCGGCTGCGGCCGCGGGGCCGCCGTCACCGGTCGGTCGCGCAGGAGCGGCTGCTCGGGCCGCGCGAGCCTGGTCCGCGCCGCCGCCACGATCACCTCCGCGCACGTCTCCGACGGCAGCACCGTCGGGTCCAGCACCAGCTGATACCCGATCGATTCGCCGCCCTCCTCGCGCCAGCCGGCCGACGTCCGCTCCGCCTCGCGCTCCTCCTCGCGGAGGCGCCTCTGCGCCGTCAGCGCGTCGACGCCCTCACGAGTCATCACCACATACACCCGGGACTCCTCGGGCGCGTCCAGGCGCACGTGCAGCGCTCCCGGGTTGTGACGGAGGAGGTGGGCCCCGCCGTCGCCGTAGACGACCACGCCCGGTCGGGAGGCCAGGTCCACGACCTCCTCGCGCAGCCGGTCCTGGAACCGCTGCTGGTCGCTACCGGTCATCGCCGTCGTCATGCCGGCCAGGATCCGGGCCAGCGCCGCCGCCGAGCGGCCGTCGTCGTTGAGGACGCCCTCCAGCGTCTCCGTCAGGTGGTTCCTGCCGCCGCCCAGGTCGAGCAGCCGCACGCCCAGGCGCGCCGCCACCTGCTGAGCCACGCCATGACCGCCGAGTCCCGCCGCCGCCGACAGCGTCACCACCGGCGGCGACACCTGGACCGGCTGGGTCACACCCGGGACCGGGGGCAGGGCCGCCGGGACGACCATCGGGGCGACCGCACCGCCGCCCGCCTCGCCGGCGGTCTCCATCTCCTCGCGGTAGACGTACTTCCCGCCGCGCAGCCAGGAGGCGACCGCCGCGATCAGCATCATCACCGCCGCGAAGGCGAAGGTCAGATGCATGCCGCTCATGAAGGGGCTCGAGATCAGCTGCGGGAAATAGGCGCGGCTGGTCAGGTGCGCCGCCGCACCCGCGGGCAGGGCCTTCAGGGCCGGGCCCAGCAGCTGCTGCATCGGGTTGTAGCCGAGGAACGCGGCGAACAGCGTCGCCACCGGCGGCAGATGCGCGATCTTGGTGGCCACCAGCGTCGGGACGCCGGCCTTGGTCAGCCCGCCGAACAGGGCGCCGGGCAGGGTCGTGCTCAGACCGGCCACGATCAGGGAGAAGAAGAGGCCGATCGAGAGGTTCATGCCCGCGTTCTGGAACGTCGCCAGCATGCCCGAGGCGACGCCGCGCTGGCCGGGCGGCACCGAGTTCATGATGCCGGCGCTGTTGGGCGAGGAGAACATGCCCATGAAGAGCCCGATCGAGAACAGCAGCAGCCCGAAGTACAGGTAGTTGAAGTTGGCCGGCAGCAGCAGCATCAGCCCGAACGTGGCCGCCGCGCCGATCATGCCGCCGGTCGCGAACGGCCTCGCGCCGAAGTGGTCGGAGAGGATGCCGGACAGCGGTCCGGCGACCAGGAAGCCGCCGGTCATGGGCAGCATGTAGATCGCCGCCCAGAGCGGGGTCTGGGCGAAGGAATAACCGTGCAGCGGAAGCCAGATGCCCTGCAGCCAGATGATGACCATGAACATCAGGCCGCCACGGCCGGTCGCCGCCAGGAGGGTGGCGATGTTGCCGAAGCTGAACGCCGCGCGCTTGAAGAGCCCGAGCCGGAACATCGGCTCCTTGACGATCAGCTCGACGATGACGAAGAGCACGAGCAGGGCGACGCCTCCGCCGAGCTCGCCGACGACCATGGGGTTGCTCCAGCCCATGTCGTGGCCGCCGTAGGGCTGGATGCCGTAGGTGATGCCGACCAGCACCGCGATCAGGCCGATGGCGAAGGTGATGTTCCCGAGCCAGTCGATCCGAGCCCGCTTGACGCGCCCGATCTCGCGGAGCATGAAGAACGCCCAGACGGTGCCGATGACGCCGACCGGCACCGACACCAGGAAGACCAGGTGCCAGTCGATGGTCGACAGCACGCCGCCCACGACCAGGCCGATGAAGGAGCCGGCGATGGCCGCGACGACGTTGAAGCTGAGCGCCATCCCCCGCTGCTCCGCGGGGAAGGCGTCGGTCACGATCGCCGTCGCGTTCGCCATCAGCATCGCGCCGCCCACGCCCTGTATCAGGCGCAGGCCGATCAGGGTCAGCGCCGCCTGAGGGCCGGTGAAGAAGACCAGGGAGAGGCCGATCGACCCCACCGTGAAGACGGTGAAGCCGAGGTTGTAGATCCGAACCCGCCCGAACATGTCGCCGATCCGGCCGATGCTGACCACCAGCACGGCCATCACCACCATGTACCCCATCAGCATCCAGAGCAGGTAGCTGACGTTGGAGGTGGTCAGGGGGTTGAGCTTGATGCCGCGGAAGATCGCGGGCAGCGAGATCAGCACGATCGAGCTGTTGACGGTCGCCATCAGCAGTCCGATCGTGGTGTTCGAGAGCGCGACCCACTTGTAGCGGCCGTGGCGCTCCGGCGCCGCGACCGCGCTGACCTGACTCACCGCTGCTTGACCTCCTCGACCTCCCCGGCCTGCTCACGCGTCCGATCGACGAGCAGGCGGAGACTCGCCTCTAATGCTTCCAGTTCGTTCTCGCTCATCCGGTTGATCGCCTGGCCGAGGGCGGTGTCCGACAGCGGCCGGATCTCACCCATGGCGCGCAGCCCCTCGTCCTCCAGACGGACCTCCACACAGCGCCGGTCCTCGCCGTCCCGGTGGCGGCTGACCATCTTCCTCTCCTCGAGCCGGTCGAGCAGCCTGGTCACCGACGCCGACGAGCGGCCGATGGCCTGGGCCAGGCGGCTGGCCGAGAGCGACCCCTGCCGCAGCTGCCGGAGAACGGCCAGCTGAGCCAGGGTCAGCCCGGCGGACTCCCAGAGCTGGGTCTGGAAGGGCTCAGCCAGAGCCAGGGCGTCGAGGTACGCGAGCAGAGCCCGCTTGACCCCGGGATCCAGCGTGGTGGAGGATTTCATTGTCTGTACGTCAAATATACATTGACCGACAGCGTTTCGGATTCCGGCAACCGCCCGGCAGGTCCGAACCGCGGGAACGCCCGGATCAGGAGGAGAGCTCGCGCTCCAGCGGAGTGCGGAATCGCGGGATGACGCGAACCCCGCCGAGGCGGCCGGACAGCGTCTCAACCGCGGCGTCGATGGCGGAGCGGACATCGGAGCCGACGTCCTCCAGCAGCCGCAGCACGATCTCGCCGTCGGGCCGCTGTGCCCAGCCTCCGACGATCCGGCCGTCGGCCCAGACCGTCGGCCCCGCGTTCCCCGAGCGATCGAAGAGCACGGGGGCGTATTCGCCCAGGTACCAGCCCCGCTCGGTCCAGCCCATGACGGTCGGATCGAGCGCCGGGAGGAGCGCCACCCAGGGGTCCGGCTCCGCCACCGGCTCGAGATCGTCGGGCAGGGCCAGGCCGGTGCCGTCGGGCAGCCCCACCTCCACCGCCCCGACCCCGCCCAGCGCCGGCCGGAGCTCGCCCAGCGTCCATCCCGTCCACCACCTGAGGTCGGCCAGGGTCGCCGGTCCGAAGGCACGGAGCCACCGGCGGACGAGATCCTCCCGGGCCGATTCCGGCGCCGGCTCGGCCAGCCCGTCAGGGAACCAGGCCGTCGACGGCGCCCACCGGTACTGCGTGCTCGTCCACGACCCGAGGGGACGGCCGCGGACCGCCCTGCCCTCGGCGGCGAGGAGGAAGAGGACCCTCCAGGACAGTCCCTGCTGCGTGGCCGTCCCCTTGCCGTCGACGAAGGTCAGGCGCTCACCGAGGCGGGGGACGTCGAGCGTCAGCTCGCGGGAGGTCGCCTGGCCACGCGCGATCAGGGACTCCATGGTCGCCGTCTCGACCTCGCGGAGCCAGGCGGCGCCGTCGGCGGCGATGCCCGCCTTCTCTATGAGGCCCTCCGTCCGTGATCGCTCCCGGCGGGCGATCGACCGCGCGCAGGCGACGTGGACGACCGGGGCCAGACCGAGCGGGACGACGAAGACGGTCCGCCTCATGCCGAGCATCCTCACCACCGAGCGCTCGTCGTAGAGGGCCTGCTCGACGGCCGCGATGCCGGGGTGCTGGATCCGGGCCATGGCCGAGATGAAGACCGAGGCGGGGTCGGTGGCGTGGAGGCCGAGAACGGCGCCCGCCGCCTCGGCCGTGCCCGGCGCCCACGCCGGCGGCGCCAGGTGATGACGCAGCGCGAGCCGGGCCCGACGCTGCGCGGTCGAGAAGGTCGCCCTCAATCCCGGTGCCTCGGCTTCAGCGGATACTCCGGCGGCGTTCGCGTCGCCGGCAGAACAGCACCATGGTAGGCGACGGAACATCCGTTTGAACCCGTCCGTCACCGCCGGGCCGAGGAACCGCGGCCGGGGGTGAACCCCGGCCGCGCTCCCGCTCAGGAATCCCCGGTGCGGCGGGTGAGCTCCGTCTGCAGGGCCCGGGCCAGGCGCTGCATCAGCTCGTCGTCGGAGTAGGTGTCCGACGGTGCCGGCACCGGGTCCCGCCCGGTGGGCCAGCCGGCAGGCACGTCGTCGGGGTGCGGCGGGGCCGCCTCGGCGGGAACGGGCGGCTGGGGCTCGGGCCGGGGGAGCCTGGTCCGCGCCGCCGCCACGATCACCTCGGCGCACGTCTCCGCCGGCAGCACCGTCGGGTCAAGCACCAGCTGGTACCGCGCGGATTCGGCACCCTCCTCGCGCCAGCCGGCCGACGTCCGCTCCGCCTCGCGCTCCTCCTCTCCCAGCCGGTGCTCCGCCGTCTGCGCGTCCACGCCGTGACGCGTCATCACGGCGTACACCCGGGACTCCTCGGGCGCGTCCAGGCGCACGTGCAGAGCGTCGCCGTTGTGCCGCAGGATCTGCGCCCCGCCATCGCCGTACACGACCACACCGGGGCGAGAGGCCAGGTCAACGACCTGCTCACGCAGCCGGTCCTGGAACCGCTGCTGATCGCCTCCCGTCGCCGTCGCCATGCCGGCCAGGATCCGGGCCAGCGCCGCCGCCGAGCGGCCGTCGTCGTTGAGCGCGCCCTCCAGCGCATCCGCCAGGTGGCTCCTGCCGCCGCCCAGGTCGAGCAGCCGAACGCCGAGGCGCGCCGCCACCTGCTGAGCGATGCCCCGAGCGCCGAGACCCGCCGCCGCCGACAGCGTCACCACCGGCGGCGCCATCTGCACCGGACCGATGGGGACGGGACCGGCCACGGGCGAGGCGATCACGCCGGTGCTCTCCTGGAGCTCCGCCTCCTCGCGGTAGACGAATTTCTTGCCCCGCAGCCAGGAGGCCACCGCCGCCACCAGCATCATCAGCGCCGCGAAGGCGAAGGTCAGGTGCATGCCGCTCATGAACGCGCCCGAGATCAGTTGCGGGAAATAGCCGCGGCTGGTCAGGTGCGCCGCGGCACCGGCGGGCAGGGCCTTCAGGGTGGGCCCGAGGAGCTGCCGCATCGGGTTGTAGCCGAGGAACGCGGCGAACAACGTCGCCACCGGCGGCAGATGCGCGATCCTGGTGGCCACCACCGCCGGCACGCCGGCCTTGGTCAGCCCGCCGAGGAGCGCGCCCGGAAGCGTCGAGCTCAGACCGGCGACGATCAGCGAGAAGAAGAGCCCGATCGAGAGGTTCATGCCCGAGTTCTGGAACGTCGCGCTCATACCCGCGGCGACACCGCGCTGGCCCGGCGGCACGGAGTTCATGATCCCCGCCCGGTTGGGCGAGGAGAACATGCCCATGGCCAGGCCGTTGGCGAACAGCAGCGCACCGAAGGGCAGGTAGTTGAAGTTCGCGGGCAGCAGCAGCATCAGCGCGAACGTGGCCGCCGCCGCGATCATCCCGCCGGTCGCGAAGGGCCTCGCGCCGAAGCGATCGGAGAGGATGCCGGACAGCGGGCCGGCGACCAGGAAGCCGCCGGTCATGGGCAGCATGTAGATCGCCGCCCAGAGCGGGGTCTGCTCGAAGGAGTAGCCGTGCAGGGGCAGCCAGATGCCCTGCAACCAGATGATCAGCATGAACATCAATCCGCCGCGTCCGGTGGCGGCGAGCAGGCTGGCGATGTTGCCGGCGCTGAAGGCGGGGCGCCTGAAGAGGCCGAGCCGGAACATCGGCTCCTTGACGGTCGCCTCGACCAGGATGAAGAGCAGGAGCAGGACGATCCCGCCTCCGAGCAGACCGAGGACCATCGGGTTCGTCCAGCCCATGTCGCGTCCGCCGTAGGGCTGGATCCCGTACGTGATGCCGGCCAGAAGGGCGATCAGGCCGACGCCGAAGGTGATGTTGCCCAGGTAGTCGATCCGCGCGCGCCTGGTCCGGCCGATCTCGCGCAGCTTCAGGTAGGCCCAGATCGTGCCGAAGGTGCCGACCGGTACCGACACCAGGAAGACCAGGTGCCAGTCGATCGTCGACAGCAGGCCACCCACGACCAGGCCGATGAAGGAGCCGGCGATGCCGGCGACGACGTTGATCCCCAGGGCCATGCCGCGCTGGTCCTCGGGGAAGGCGTCGGTCAGGATCGCCGCCGAGTTCGCCATCAGCATCGCCCCGCCGACGCCCTGTATCAGGCGCAGGCCGATCAGGGTGAGGGCCGCGTTGGTGCCGTTGAAGAAGACCAGGGAGAGGCCTATCGACCCCACCGTGAACACGGCGAAGCCGAGGTTGTAGATCCGAACCCGCCCGAACATGTCGCCGATCCGGCCGAGGCTGACCACCAGCACCGCGGTGACGACCATGTAGCCCATCAGCATCCAGAGCAGGTAGCTGACGTTGGAGGAGGTCAGCGGGTTGAGCTTGATGCCGCGGAAGATCGCCGGCAGTGAGATGAGCACGATCGAGCTGTTGATGGTCGCCATCAGCATGCCGATCGTCGTGTTCGAGAGCGCGATCCACTTGTAGCGATCGCGATGCGTCCCGGGCGCCATGGCCACGCTGTCCGTCACCGTTGTCCGACCTCCTCGCCGTCGCCGGCCAGCGCCGCGGCCCGATCGACCAGTAGACGCAGGCTTCGCTCGAGCCCTTGAAGTTCCGTATCCGACATCCGCTCCATGGCCGAGGCCAGGGCGCTGTCGCCCAGCACCCGGATCTCGCCCAGGGCGTTGTGACCCTCCTCCTCGAGCCGCACCTCGACGGTGCGCCGGTCGCTGCCGTCGCGATGGCGGCTGACCATCCCCCGCTCCTCGAGCCGGTCCAGCAGCCGGGTCACCGACGCCGACGACCGGCCCACGGCGCGGGCCAGCCGGCTCGCCGAGAGCGGCCCCTGGCGCAGCTCGCGAAGCACGGTCAGCTGGGCCAGGGTCAGCCCGGCCGATTCCCAGAGGTGCGTCTGGATCGGTTCGGCCAGCGCGATCGCGGCGAGATAGGCACGGAGCGCCCGCCGCTGCGTCGACTCCTCGCCGAGCGGAAGATTTGTTGTCACGCAGACAACAATACGCCTTGCGTCACTGATTGTCCCAATGACATTGATTGCGTTGGAGGCAACGGTTTGGAGGAGGGCGCGCACGGTCGGGCGGGCATAATTCGCGCGTGGAACTCGAAGCGGTGAACCTGGCCGAACGGCCCGACCTCGCCGGTGCGGTGGGTGCGGTGCCGGCGTCCATGCCCGCCTTTGTGGGCCACGACCCGATGGACCCGGTGATGTTCGCCTGCTTCCTGCGCCATCCCCCCTTCCAGCTCGGGATCCGCGATGGCGAGCGGGTCGTGGCCAGGGCGCACAGCCTTCCCTTCCACCTCCCGGGCGGCCCCGAGGGGCTCCCCAGCCAGGGCCTCGACGCCGTCATCGGATCGGTGGCTCGGGCCCGGGAGGAACCCAACGCCGTCTGCGCCGTCCTGATCGCGGTGCCCCCGGCCGAACAGGGCAGAGGGCTCAGCGGGGTGGCGCTGCAGGCGATGGCCGAGAACGCCCGCCGCCAGGGCCACACCGACCTCTACGCGCCGGTCCGGCCGACGCTCAAGCACCTGGAGCCGGACACGCCGATGACCGAGTACGCCATCCGGACCAGGGCCGACGGCCTCCCTCACGATCCCTGGCTGCGAGTCCACGTGCGGATGGGCGGGGAGATCATCCGGGCCTGCCCGGCCTCGATGACCATCGCCGGCTCGATCGCCGACTGGCGCTCCTGGACGGGGATGCCGCTCGACGAGGATGGCCCGGTCGAGGTGCCCGGCGCCCTGGCTCCAATCTGGGTCGACAACGGCGGCGATCGCGCCGTCTACGTCGAGCCCAACGTCTGGGTCCGCCACCGGCTCTGATCGCCCGTCCCTCACGACCGCGCCAGTCGCAGCAGCCACGCCGGCCGCCGGGCGGGGACACCCAGCCGCTTGGCCCAGGAGGAGTGCGAGGCCTCGACCTCGGCGGGCGTGGCGGGGCGCCAGTCGCGAACCTCCAGCGAGAAGGGCCGGAATCCGGCGGCGAGCGTCTCGGACCGGATCGACTCGGACCCGGGCAGCTCCAGGGCACGCTCGCGCTCGGTGACGGAGACGAGCGCGGTGATCTCGGCGCCGGGCCGGGTCACCCTGGCCAGGCCGGAGGCGATGGCGGCGTCCGCGGTGAGCAGGCCTCGCAGCAGCGATCCCCAGGGGAAGTGAGCGGTGACCTCGTCGGCGAGCCCGTCCAGATCCGCGGGGAGGGCCTCGGCCCGGGCCACGACGAGCAGGGCGTTGGTCAGGCGGCGGCGCTGCAGCCGCCTCCAGGCAGGGGCCATCGACGCCGGGCTGGCGTCGACGCCGATGACGAGGGCGCCGGGCATGGCCGCAGCCCGCTCGACCACGTGGCGGCCGTCGCCGGTGCCCAGGTCGAGCAGCACCCGGCGTCCGGCCGCGAGACGTCAGCGGAACTAGTGCCGGTCGAGCTCGACGATCTGGTGTCCGCGGTAGATGCGCATGGCACAGAAGGTACGCCGCTCCCGGCGCTCCGCCGCATCAGGTCTGCGGACGCCCTCCGGACGCCGAGCGAAGGGATTGGTCGAGGGCTCGGAGCAGGGCGAGGATGGTCCGGTTCCGCGGGGCGGCGATTCCGTGCCGGTCGGCCGCCCGCACGACGGCGCCGGTGATCAGCTCATGCTCCAGAGGCCTGCGGGCGATACGGTCGTAGAGCATCGACGAACCGGAGTCGGGCGGGTATCCGGCGAAATCCTCCATGGTCCGGTCAATGTCGTCCGGCTCCAGCCGCGCCCCCTCCGCTCGCCCGATCTCCACCGCCTCCTCCAGCAGCCCGCGGGCGAGCTCGCCCATGGACGGGTCCCGCATCACGCCGATGCGCGACTCGGTCAGGGCCGTCAGCGGATTGGCGGCGACGTTGCCGAGCAGCTTCCGCCAGGCGGCGGTGAGGAAGTCGTCGACCGGCTCGACCTCCATGCCGCCACCGCTCATCAGGTCGCGAAAGCGGAGGGCGAGATCGCCGGCGGGGACCTGGAACCGGCCCCCCAGACGGTGGACGACCCGGCCCGGGCCGAGCCGCTCGGCGGCGATGTAGACGAGCACGGGCAGGACCGGTGCGGCCGGGGCCAGGCGCCGGACCCGCTCCTCGTGATCGACGCCGTTCTGCAGGACCGCGACCGGGGTCTCGGGGCCGGAGAGCCGCGCCAGCCATGGAGCCGCCGCCGCCGAGTCCTGTCCCTTGACGGCGAGAAGCACCCAATCGGCACCCTCCACCTGGGCGGGATCGGAGGCGACGCGCAGCGGCACCTCGCGGGCGACCCCGTCCGTCTCCACCACCAGCCGGTCGATCGGGGTTCGCACGCCGAGCGTCACCTCGTGCCCGGCGGCGGCGGCGGCCTCCGCGGCCACCGCGCCGATGGCGCCGGCGCCGACCACCGTCACCCGGAGCTTCTCGCGTCCCCTCTGTATGCCGGTCACGTCCGTCAAGTCTGCCGAGCCGCGACCGTCGACCGCGCCGGTAAAGGCGATCAGATGTACGTCCCGCGTACTACCTTGGTGCCTATGCGAAGCGCCGGCCGAGGGCGGCCGCGGCCATGATCCACCTCCACGCCACCGCCGGCCGGCCCGGCGACCTGCACCTCTGGGCCGAGCAGGAGCAGGCCCGGCCGCGAACCCGGGGAGGTGCGGATGGGCCGCCCCGGCATCCCTTCGCCGCCGATGCCGACGCCCTGATCGCCCTCACTCGCGATCGCGGGCTGCCGGTCGGGCTTCCCGCCCCCATGGTCGTGACCCTGCCCAGCGGCGAGCGCGCCCCGCTGCGCTCCGACGTCACCGGTGCCGGCTCACTGGCGGCGTGGCGGGTCCCCACCCTGCGCTACGCGGCAGCCCAGGCCGCCGAGCTGCTTCCGGCCATCGCCGCCGATCCGTCCCCCGCCACCGGCGGCACCTCGATCGCGTACTTCGCCCGGGCCGTCGATCTCGCGCTCTCGATGCTGGCCGCGGGCAGGGTCCTGCCCGGGCTGGTGACGAACGAGGACGCCTTCGAGGCGCGCTGGCGGGCACATCCCGACGCCGTCCTCGACCGCCGACTCCACGAGCTCGCCGCCGCCATGCCCCCGGTGTGCCGGGCCGGTGTCGAGACCGGATCCGGGCATCCGCTGTCGGCGTTCCTGGACGGGATCGTCGACGCCATCGCCCGGGAGGCGCTGCGCGGACGGGGACCCCTGCCGGGGTCCGGTCGCAGCCTCGCCGCCCGCTGGCTGCGCGCCCTGACCACCACCGGCTCCACCGTCAGCGGCGACGCCCCGGAGCTGCTCGCCCTGGGCGCCGAGCTCGACGCCTGGCGCCGGGCCGCGCTCTCGCCCTCCGCCCCCTTCCGGACCTGCTTCCGGCTGGAGGAGCCGGTGGGCGAGGAGGGCGAGGAGGCGCCCGCCCAGCCGTGGCGCGTGTCGCTGCTCCTACAGGCGCTGGAGGAGCCCAGCCTGGTCGTGCCCGCCGAGCAGGTCTGGCAGGCGGCCGGCCCGCTGCGAACCCTGGACCACGTCCTCGACCACCCGCAGGAGCACCTGCTGCGCGACCTCGGCCGGGCCAGCCGGCTCTGGCCCGACCTGGAGTCGGCGCTCGCGGTGCGCTCCCCGACCGAGCTCGAGCTCGACGTCCGCGGCGCCCACCGGTTCCTGCGGGAGACCGCGCCGCTGCTCCAGCAGGGCGGCTACGGCGTCCTTCTCCCGTCGTGGTGGGGCCACAGTCGCAACCGGCTCGGCGTCCGGGCGAGGGCGGCCGGCTCCCGTTCCGCGGCCGACTCGGGCACCGGGACCGGCCTGCTCGGCATGGAGGGGATCTGCGACTACCGGTGGGAGGTCGCGCTCGGCGACGACACCATCGACCTCAGGGAGCTCCGGGCGATGGCCTCGCTCAAGGTCCCCATGGTCAACGTCCGCGGGCGTTGGGTCGAGGTGCAGCAGGATGACCTGCGCCGGGCCATCGCCTTCTTCGAGAAGACCGGGGACGGAACCGACCAGGCCCTCCCCACCGACCTGCTGCGCGCCGCCCTCGGGCTCGAGGAGTCGGGCACAGGCCTGCCCGTGGTCGGCGTGGAGGCCGAGGGCTGGCTCGGCGACCTCCTCGGAGGGACGTCTGAGACCACGGCCCAGCCCCTTCCCTCCCCGTCCCTGCTCAACGGCGTGCTCCGTCCCTACCAGGAGCGGGGGCTGGGCTGGATGAGCTTCCTCGGCCGCCACGGCCTCGGCGCCTGCCTGGCCGACGACATGGGCCTGGGCAAGACCATTCAGCTACTGGCGCTGCTGCTCAACGAGGGTGGCGAGACCGGGCCGACGCTGCTCGTCTGCCCGACCTCCGTGGTCGGCAACTGGCAGCGGGAGGCGGAGCGGTTCGCGCCGTCGCTGCGCGTCCACGTCCACCACGGATCGGGACGGCGCCGCGGGCCGGAGCTCACTGACGAGGCCGGCCACGCCGATCTTGTCATCACCACCTATCCGCTTGTGGTCCGGGATCGAGAGATCCTCGAGAGCGTGAGCTGGCATCGCATCGCCCTCGACGAGGCGCAGCACATCAAGAACAGCCAGTCCCAGCAGGCGCAGGCGGTCCGCTCCCTGCGGGCGCCCCGGCGCGTCGCCCTGACCGGCACCCCGGTCGAGAACCGCCTGTCCGAGCTCTGGTCGATCATGCAGTTCCTCAATCCCGGACTGCTCGGCTCGGCCAGCGACTTTCGCCGCCGCTTCGCCGTCCCCATCGAGCGCTACCAGGACGATGCCGCCGCGACGGCGCTGCGCCGGCTCACCGGGCCGTTCATGCTCCGCCGGCTGAAGACCGATCGCAGCATCATCGCCGACCTCCCGGAGAAGGTCGAGATGAAGGTGGTCTGCACCCTGACCCGGGAGCAGGCGACGCTCTACCAGGCCGTGCTCGACGACATGATGGAGCGCATCGAGTCCAGCGAGGGCATCGAACGGCGCGGCCTGGTCCTCGCCACCATGACCAAGCTCCAGCAGGTCCTCGACCACCCGGCCCACTTCCTCGGCGACGGCTCGCCGCTGCCCGGCCGCTCCGGCAAGCTGACCCGCCTCGAGGAGGTGCTGGAGGAGGCGCTGGCGGAGGGCGACAAGGCGCTCTGCTTCACGCGCTTCGCGGTCATGGGCAGCCTGCTCCGCGAGCACCTGGAGCGGCAGCTCGGGCGGGAGGTGCTGTTCCTGCATGGGGGCACGCCGCGGCGGGCGCGGGACGAGATGGTTGCCCGCTTCCAGTCGCCCGCGGGGCCGCCCGTCTTCGTCCTCTCTATCCGGGCCGGCGGCACCGGCCTCAACCTGACCGCCGCCAACCACGTGATCCACTTCGACCGCTGGTGGAACCCGGCGGTCGAGCAGCAGGCCACCGACCGCGCCTTCCGGATCGGCCAGCGCCGCGACGTCCAGGTCCGGACGCTGCTCTGCATGGGCACGCTGGAGGAGCGGATCGACCGGATGATGGAGGAGAAGCGCCGGCTGGCGGGCAGCATCGTCGGCGACGGCGAGGGCTGGCTGACCGAGCTCTCGACGGGTGAGCTCCGGGATCTGGTCCAGCTCTCGCGGGAGGGCGTCGAGGGATGACCGACTTCCGCTCGTGGTCGTCCGGTCCGCGCCGGACCGAGGGTGGGATCAGGGCGCGCAGCCAGCGCGGCGCGATCGGCGAGAGCTGGTGGTCGAAACGATTCCTGAGCGTGCTCGAGTCATTCGACTACGGGCCCCGGCTGGCCCGGGGGAGGAACTACGCCCGCCGCGGGCAGGTCCTCGAGCTGCGGGTCAATCCGGGACGCGTCGACGCCAGCGTGCAGGGTTCGAGGGTCCGGCCCTACCAGGTGCGGCTCGAGGTGACGGTGCTGTCAGAGGCGGAATGGGACCGCGCCGAGGCGGCCATGGCGGAGCGGGCGCTGTTCGCCGCCAAGCTGCTGGCAGGCGAGATCCCGCCCCAGATCGAGGAGGTCTTCGACGCTTGCGGTCTGACCCTGTTCCCACGTGCCAGCGGGGAGCTCGCCAGCTCCTGCTCCTGCCCCGATCACGCCAATCCCTGCAAGCACGTGGCGGCCGCCTTCTACCTGCTCGCCGAGACCTTCGACGACGACCCCTTCCTGGTCTTCGCATGGCGCGGCCGGACCCGGGAGCGACTGATGGAGGGCCTCCGCGCGTGGCAGGACGGCGACGAGCCGCCGGCCGTGCTGGAGATGCCGCAGCTGCCCGAGCCGCCCCCGCTCGAGGAGTGCCTCTCAGGCTTCTACGAGATGGGGCCGGTCACCGGCGCCATTCCTCCGCCACGGGCGGCGGAGACGCCCGATGCGCTGATCAGGCAGATGGGAAGGGTGGGCGTCCGGGCCGGGCGCCCCGACCTGGCCGAGCTGCTGGGACCGCTGTACGCGGCGCTGGCCCGGGCGGCCGAGGAGCGCGGACTCGGGTGACCCGGACGCCCGGGACGGTATCAGCTGGAGCTGTGGACCCCGGCGGCCGAGTGCTCCGCCCAGGTCTCGGCGACCTCGGCCAGGGAGCGAAGCCCGGAGACCAGCTGCTCCAGCTGGGGTTCGGGCAGGTTGTCCAGCCAGGTCTCGAAGACCTCGCGGCTGCCCTGGTTGAGTCGGGCGAGGAGCTCCTCGCCCTGGGGGGAGAGTCTGACCAGGGTCCGGCGCCTGTCCGACGGATCCTCCTGGCGCCGCACCAGGCCGTGCTCGACGAGGCGGTCGACGACCGCGCTCGCGGCGGGCAGGCCCACTGCCAGCTCCCTGGCCAGACCGCCGACGGGCAGCTCGCCCCGACGGCCCAGCACCATAACCCCCTTCACCTGGGCCATGGTCAACTCCAGCCGGCACCATTCCGGAACCGTCGCTGCCGCTATTGCGCGTAGCAGCGTACGGTTAATCTGGAGCACCTCCTCTATCATCGCAGCCTTGCTCACGCGTCAATCGTAGCTCGACATTCCGTCGACTCCCGGTAAAGGTTGCAGGGAGATGAGCGATCTGACCATGAGCACGGTTCCCGGCATCCGCCCCACCGTTCTCGCGATCTCGGTGCGGACCAGCGCCGGGGACGGCTCGCCTCCGGCGCGGGCGCCGAAAACGATCACATCCCGCTCGTCGACCTCCTCGAGGATCGCCTGGGCGGGCCGGTTCGACATCCGCTCGAGGATGCACACGCGCTGTCCGGCACCCTCCGCCAGCTCCTCCAGCGCCTCCCGCTGTCGAGCGCGCTGCACCGGGTCCATGCCCGGCTCGTGAACGTGCAGCAGCGTCAGGCCGCCTCCGGTCAGGTCCGCCAGCGAGCGCGCCACGAACATGGCCAGCCGGGCATTGGGACCGCCGCGAACCGGGGCCACGACCCTTCGCCCGGTGTCGCGGAGCTGGCCCCCCTGGGGCGCGGGCCGGACCAGCACGAGGTCCGCCGGCGGGTCGGTGGAGATGTCGTCGAGCACCTGGTTGAGCGCCTTGGGCCGGCGCGAGCCGGGCCCGAGCCACTCCATCAGGACCAGGTTGCTGCCGGATTCGTAGGCGGCCTCGCGGATGCCGACGGCGAGGTCGTGGGAGACGCGGGTGGAGATCCCCAGGCCCTGGCGTGGGCCCGGCATGGGCGGGTCGAGCTGAGCGATCCAGCGGAGCAGCTCGCGGCGCCGCTGCTCCATCTTCCGGGTCACCCCGCGGCGGTCGCCGTGCGGGACCTCGACCAGGCCCACGGCCATGCCCTCGCCGCCCTGCGCCCCGGCGACCAGGGCATCTCCGATCTCGAGCAGGGTCGTAGCATGCAGTTCCCGGATGATGGGAACCAGCAGGGCGAACGTACCTGCCTCAGGCGCCGACTCCCCGTTCTCGGACGTCATCATCAAGTCGCCTACCCCTTGCTGAGAGCGCCGTCCGTCGTCAATACCCACGTTACGCTGGTATCAGCATCCCGAACTGGAGGGAAAGAGAGCGTCACATGAGTGAGAGCACACGGGTTGAAGGGCCGCAGGTGCCGGGTCGGGTGTCCAAGGAGCCGATCGCGCTCGAGCAGGTCGCGGTGCTTCTCAATCCCGTCGATCACGTCGCCATCGCCAAGCAGCCGCTGCTCCCGGGGAGCCTCCTGAGCCTCGGCGAGGGCGACGTCATCGAGGTCCGGCAGCTGATCCCGGCCGGCCACAAGATGGCGGTCAGGGCCATCGCCGAGGGTGACGCGATCCGCCGCTACGGTCAGATCATCGGCTTCGCCACCCGCGCCATCGAATCGGGAGCCCACGTCCACACCCAGAACCTCGCCGTCGGCGACTTCGAGCGGGACTACGCGTTCTGCTCCGAGTACCGGCCGGTGGAGCTGGTGCCCGAGTCCGCGCGGCGCACGTTCCGCGGCTTCCGGCGGGCGGACGGCCGGGTCGGCACCCGCAACTACGTCGCCATCCTGGCCTCGGTCAACTGCGCGTCGTCGGCGACGCGCGCCATCGTCGACCACTTCAAGTACAAGAGCGACGAGCTCAAGAACTTCCCCAACGTCGACGGTGTCATCGGCTTCCCGACCAAGGGCGGCTGCGGCGCGCACTACGGGTCATCCGACGTTGGTGTCCTGCAGCGGACCATGGCCGGGATCGTCGACCACCCCAACATCGCCGCCTATCTGATCCTCAGCCTCGGCTGCGAGGTCAACCAGCCCCAGGACATCATCGAGGCCAACGGTCTCGGCAAGCCGCGGGTGCTGACCATCGAGGAGGACGGCGGCTTCCTGGAGACGGTGCGCAGAGGTATCGAGTCGGTCCGGGAGCTGCTGCCCCTCGCCGATCAGGCCCGCCGCGAGGACGTGCCGGTGTCGGAGCTGATCGTCGCCCTTCAGTGCGGGGGCTCCGACGGCTGGTCTGGAGTCACCGCCAATCCGGCCCTCGGCATCGCCACGGACATGATCGTCCGGCAGGGCGGCACCGTCGTGCTCGGCGAGACGACCGAGGTCTACGGCGGCGAGCACATCCTCACCCGGCGTGCCCACAGCGTCGAGGTCGGCCAGCACCTCGTCGACCGGATCCACTGGTGGGAGGACTACACGGCGAAGTTCGGTGCCACCATCGACAACAACCCGGCTCCGGGCAACAAGGCGGGGGGCCTGACCACGATCTACGAGAAGTCGCTGGGGGCCATCGCCAAGGCCGGTTCGGTGCCGCTCGAGCAGGTGGTTGGCTATGGCGAGCGGATCACCGCCCACGGGCTGGTCCACATGGACACCCCGGGCTACGACCCCGTCTCCGCCACCGGCCAGGTCGCCGGCGGCTGCACGATGGTGTGCTTCACCACGGGGCGGGGCTCAGCGTTCGGCTTCAAGCCGGCTCCGTCGATCAAGGTCGCCAGCAACTCCGAGCTCTACCGGCGCCAGGGCCCGGACATGGACGTCAACGCCGGGCGCGTGCTCGACGGGGCGCCGCTTCAGGAGGTCGGCGAGGAGATCTTCGAGCGCATCCTCGCCGTCGCCTCCGGCGAGCAGAGCAAGAGCGAGGCGGCCGGGCTGGGCGAGGAGGAGTTCAACCCCTGGATCCTGGGGGCGATGCTCTGACCGGGTGCGGTAGTCCCGCCGGTCGCTGACCCATCCCTCCAGCGGGACCGAAGCCGCCCGGGAAGGTTTCGCCCGCGGGGAGGGGCTTCCACCGTCCGCTCATCGTCCGCCTTCGGCCCGTACAACGGGGCGCGATGAAAGACGACGACGGTTCGACGACGCCTGCGGAGGCGTGGGTGGCTCGCAGCAAGGGGATGATCAGCTACGAAGAGTTCAGGCAGTACGTGGCGCAGAACGATCCCACCTACGATCCCGGCGGGGATCCGTACCGGCCCCGCGGCGGCGGAGGCGGTGGAGGTGGCGGAAGCAAGGGCGGCGGGATCGGGTGCGTCATCGTCGGACTGGCCATGATCGGAGCCGTCACGGCCGGTACCCATGGCGTGGTGTCGGCGATTGAGGGCCCGGCGGGATCCGGAGAGAAGCCGGTCGTCGACACGCGGGGAGGTGGGCATCCGTCGGCGCTGCGATCCTCGGTCACCGGCCGACCGCTGCCACCATCTCTGGCACCGCGGAGGACGGCCCCGGCTCCGGCAGAGATCGACCCGCCCGGTCGCTGAGCCACCCCGCCCGCGTCAGGCGGGCGGGGTCTGGCGCGGCGAGCAGCTGCTCCGGGGACTGCAGGGTTCGGGCGGCGGGTCCATGACCGGCCCGCAGCGGCCCGGCCCGCAGATCAGCGGGGAGCACCGGGGCACGCAGCCGTAGGGCGTGCAGGGCCGGTTCGCCTGGACCGCCGTGAACTCCCGGCGCAGGTCGTCGCGCACGGCCCTGGCCCGTTCACTCTCGTGGATATCACCGAGACCTGTCCGCGAGGCGTCGCCGATCGGGAGCCAGCGGGACATGATGCAGGGGTACACGGCGCCGTCGGGCATGACCGCCAGCGAGCCGTCGGCGCAGTGGCCGCAGAGTTGATCCGCCCCTCCCGCGCCCCCTCGGCCGACTCCTCGCAGCCGGTCGACGCCGACCCGGGGGATCCCGAGCTCGCCCAGCTCGGCAGCCGCCTCGCCGGCCCGCTGCGCCGGATCCACCTCGATCACGCCGACGCGCAGCGGGACGCGCCGCCGCACCGCCTCCTCGATGTTGGCCAGCGTGCGGTCGTGGCTGGGACGGCCGGTGACGGCGTCGTGCTGCACCGGATCGGCGGAGTAGTAGCTCGTGGCCAGCCGGACGCCGGGTTCCTGGAACAACTCCCAGAGCTCGGATCGGATCCGGACCAGGTTGGAGAAGACCTCGACCTCGAGCCCGCGGTCGAGCGCCAGCCGGATCAGGCCGGGCAGGTCGGGGTGGAGCGTCGGCTCGCCGCCGATGAACTGGACCATGGGCGCGCCCAGCTCCGCCGCCTCGTCGATGACGCGCTCCCAGTCCTCGCGGCGCATGGAGCCGTGATCGCGATGCGGGCCGCTATCCGCGTAGCAGTGGGTGCAGGAGAGCTGACAGCGGCCGGTGATCTCGAGCCAGACGAAGGGGACGCCCGTCACTCGGCGACTTCTTCCCCGTTCTCCAGCTTCCTCGCCAGGACCCTGATCTGTCCCGTCTCGTGGATGCAGTACTGCTGCAGGCTCAGGAGCCGGCCCCTGACCTGCTTGTGGGCCGCGCGGCGGGCGAGCAGATCCAGCCTGGCCACGACCCTGGCGAGCTCCTCGGAGATCTGATCGGCCGAAACCTCGGCCGACGCGACCCACCCGAGCTCGTCGTTCCCCGCCATGCGCATGATGCTACAACCGAACCTCCCCCGATACCAGCCCCCGAAGTAAACAGGGCGCCGTTCACCTTCTCCACCTGACCGAACGTAGATCTGCGACAGGCTCGGCCGCACGATGGCCCTTGCCGGAAGGGGCCGCTGGATCTATCGTTGTAGAGACCGGGCCGGAACTGGATTGGGGGGATAGCCCGCGATGTGGTCGGATGCGGTGGCAAAAGGTGTGTCTGGTGGGGCGCAGCATCCGTCTGGGCGCCGTGACCACCGGGGTCGCGAGCCTCATTGGCGCGGGTCCCGATCAACCTGGCGAGGACGCGGTGGAAGGCTGCGGATGGACCATGGAAGGACGTTAGCCCTGCTTGACATCGGCGTTGGTCGATGGCACCGTAAGAAGGGTTCCCGAAGGGGGAAGATAGACGGGCGTCGGTACGCCCGGACACCCCTGAGGCTTGCGAGGGAGGCGAGATGATCGATTCGCCGTTGCCGGTGCGGCCCACCGTCGCGGTGTGGCCCTGAGCTAGAACACTCCTCCTCTTCTTCATGTCGGCGGGGCTGGGAGCGTGCTCCCGGCCCCTGCCGATCCACTTCTACCGGACCAGCAGGCTGGACACCACCGACGGCCCGATCTCCTCGTTTCGAGCCCTATCGAAGTGAGGTTATTGTACAGGCCAAGGACCGGCGCGAAAAATCCGATTGAGCCGGGACGCGGGTCAGCCCTGAGGTCGGATCTCCCCGGAGCCCCGGCAGATCAGCCGGACCGGCAGCACCACCCTCTGGGGCGGGCCGTCCTCGCCGGCGAGACGGCTGAACAGCAGCTCGGCGGCGACACGGCCCATCTCCGCCGGATCGCTCGCGATCACGGTCGCCGGCGGAACCAGCATGTCGGCCAGCTCGAAGTCGTCGAAGCCGATGACGGCCACCTGCCGCTGGCTCGCCGCCACGCTGCGGAGCACACCGATGCAGCTCCGGTTGTTGCCGGCGAAGATCGCGGTCGGACCGGCCGTCGCCAGGAGCTCCCTGGTTGCGGCCTCAGCCATCACCGTGTCGTGGGAGCCGAGCCGGACCAGAGAGGGATCCTCGGGCAGCCCATGGGCGCGCAGCGCCTCGACGTATCCCTGGTGACGCTCGATCGCGGTCCAGATCCGGGGAAGGTCGCCGACCATGGCGATGCGGCGATGTCCCTGGGCGATCAGGTGCTCGACCGCGGTCCTCGCCCCGACGCGGTTGTCGAGCAGGACGGTGTCGCCGTGGAAGCCCAGCGGCGGCCGGTCCAGGAAGACGACCGGCATCCCCATCCGCATCTCCTCGGTGAGGAAGGCGTGCTCGTTGGAGGCGGGGACGACCAGGAGCCCATCGACACGCCTACGGATGAGGGCGGCGACGAAGTTTCGCTCCCGATCCGGGTCCTCCTCGGAGCTGACGGCGATGAGCATGAAGTCGTGCTCGGTGGCGACCGACTCCACCGCCCTCGCCATCTGCGAGTAGAAGGGGTTGCCCAGGTCTTCGATGACCAGTCCCACGGTCGCCGACGAGACCTGCTTGCGGAGCGTGTGGGCGATGTCGTTCCGGCGGAAGCCGAGGTAGCTGATCGACCGGTGCACCCGGGCCGCCGTCACCGGGCTGACCCCGGGCTCGTCGTTGACAACGCGAGAGACGGTCTTCAGGCTGACGCCCGCCATTCTCGCAACATCTCGCATGGTCGGACGACGCAACGCAATCCCCTCCCTCCGAAGTGACTCCTGGGTCACCCACTAAGGGTAGTCTGCGGCGCCTCGGTTTCACCAGGGACATGGCCGGCCCGAGATCCCCAGGGCCGCCCCGAGCGGCCGGGTCGCGGGCGCCGACGTGGCCGGAGCGGATGTCCGGGAGCGATCCGGCCGCGTGGCACCGCATCTCCCCACGCCGACCCCGCCCGGACGGGCCGGCCTGGACGCTACCCTCTGGCCATGGAGCTCGTTTTCCTCGGAACCGGAGCCGCCTTCTCCCTTGAGCGGTACAACGGCGCCGTCTGCGTCGACCGCCGATTCCTCCTCGACGGTGGCGCCCCCCTCCTACCCCATCTCCACCGTGCCGGCGTCGATCCGGCCGGCATCGAGGCCATCTTCCTGAGCCATTTCCACGGCGACCATGTCGCCGGACTCATCCCCTTCGTCGCCTTCCGGGCCTTCCTGCCCGAGCCGCGGCCGCTGACCGTGGTCGCGTCGAAGGGCACCGAGGAGCGCCTCGACGCGCTTCTCGACGCCGCCTGGGGCCCAGACGAATGGCAGGGCTGGAAGCACCGGATCCCGCTGCGCCACCAGGTCGCCGGCGAGGGCGGCGAGGTCGCCGGCGTCCCCTTCGAGACGGTGGCGCTCCGCCACGGCTCGGCCCGCGCCACCGGCTACCGGCTGCATCTCGACGGCAGCGTCCTCGCCTACGCCGGCGACAGCCAGGCGACCGAGGAGCTGGACCGGCTGTGCGACGGTGCCGACGTCGTCGTGACCGAGGCCACGGGCCCGGCGCCGATGCCGACGCACACCAGCTGGCCGGAGGCCGAGGCGCTCGCGGCGCGGCATCCGGGCACGCGTTTTCTCTTCAACCACGTGTCCGCGGGAAGCCCCTCCGGCGCGGTGAGCGACCTCGAGGTGATAACCGTTTGACACCCCGGTCGGTCGGGCAAGAGAATGAGAGTACGCGTCACGTGTTCCCCACACTCCTCGTTGCAGCACGACCTTGGTCCCGTGGGATGGCGACGTGGCGCCAACGCGCTCCAGGAGGTGGCCTACATGGCCCACACACGCAAGCGCAATGCTCTGGCGCACCTGCTCCGGACCCTTCACGCCAGCTCTGGCCGGGTTCGGCAGGACTCATTGCCCAGCAGGGTGAGCGAGCAGCCTCCGCATGGAAGGGCCGCCCCGCCGGGCCGGCCGGAGGGGCCTTCGGGCCCGTGATATGCAGCCAGTGAGCCGCCGCACGGGGGCGGCCCTAGCGGGCGGCATCGCCGGCGCCGTGGCGCTGGCGGTGCTGCTCGTCGTGGGATGGTTCCTGAGCCAGCGCCTGTGGCCCGACTCGCTGGTCGCGATGATCATCGTGCTGGTCATCTTCGGTGCGTTCGGCCTGTACGCCGGCTGGCTGCTCGGGATGGTCGTCTTCTCAGCGGTGCGCGGGGGCGAGGTCGAGGGCTGATCGCTCCGGCCGACCTCTTAGTATTTGTGACCGTGGAAGTGCTCGGCCCCAAGGGCCCCGTGAACCGTTTCGGCGGCACCGACGTGCTGAATTGGGCCCGGCACCAGCTCGCCATCGCCCGCGACATCCTCGACAATCCCGGCGGCGGCCTGCTCTTCGCGACCCAGACCCTCGGCCAGGTCAAGTCCGGCCTGAGGGAGCATGACGCCGAGGCCTATGAGGGTCTGACCCGGCTCCTTGACGACGCCGAGACGCTCGCCGTGCGCCGCGAGTTCGAAAAGGCGCGAGAGCTCGTCGGCGAGGCGCTGGACAGGCTCAAGGAGTAGCGGGGGCGAGGAGCCCCTCGCCCGCCTTCAGCCAGGCGTCGTTGCCGTTGTGCTCGGCGCCGAGCCAGTACTCGACCCCCCAAAGCAGCACCCGGTCGAAGCCGGTCGCGACGATCTCCCCGATGGTCGCGACCATCGTCGCCGGGTCGAGGCTGATCGGGTCGTAGGCGGTCGCCGCGGTCGGTTCCCAGGGTTCCGCCTGCGCCTCCATGACCCAGGTCTCGACGCCGCGCGCCCTAGCCTGATCGCGGAGCCGGGCGGCGACGCGGAGCCAGTTGCGGGCGGCGATGACGATGTGAGGGCGGCCGAGGACCGGGAGCATGATGCCGACCCGGTGATAGAGGTCGAGCCCGACCACGTCGCCCGGGCGGAGGAGCGCCAGCAGCTCCCCGGCGACGCGGGACCCCCTCCCGACCAGCGCTCCGACGTCGACCCAGAGGTTGCTGGCGATGCTGTCGGCGATCGGGCCCAGGTGACCGAAGGCGTTCAGCGCGATCGGCCTCTCGTCGAGCGACCGGACCAGATCGATCTCGGCGGCGAGCAGACCCCGCTCGACCCAGCGGTGGCCAGGCCCGGCCCGGTCGAACGACTCGTTCTCGACCTGCCACCAGCCGATGCAGCTCCGATCCCGGTAGCGGCGCACGGTCGTCTCCACGAAGTCGAGCAGTGGCTGCCGCAGGGCACCCTGGCCGGCGACCACACCCCTCCAGCCGGCCCGGGCCAGCTCCATTCCCTTCGGCGGGTAGAACTCGGGCCACCCGAGGCCCTTCATACCGACGGTGAGGATGACCCGGCGGCCGGCGCCGGCGGCGGCGGCGAGCTGACGGTCCAGCCAGGCGTAGCCCTGGGCGGCGATCTGGTCCCAGTAGGCGCAGAGCCTGAGCGGATCGAGGCTCATGGTGAGCACCCGGGAGAGAGCGGAATCGCCGCTCAGCCCGTGTCCCGCGGCGCGCCGGGCCGAGAAGCTGGCACCGAAAGCTGGTTGGGAGGCGATCGAGCAAGCGTACCAGCGGACCCGGCTCCGGCCGACCTCGGCGAGGGGTCGGGGGCCGCACATGAAAAAGCGGCGGGGAGGGCGCTGTGCCCTCCCCGCCGCACCGCGATTAGGCGGTGGCAGGACGGTGGCTGGAGCGGCTCATGACCAACAGGCTCCCGGCCACGACGACGGCGAGAACGCCGATCACCCAGGCGGTCCAAGCCAGCGCGGCGACGCCGGCGAAGCCGAGGACCCAGGGCGAGATGAAGAAGAGGACGCCGAGCACCACCGGGATCCACTCCGTCGCCCGCACGGCGGTGGACGAAGCGGCGAGCAGGCCCGAGAGGACCAGCAGTACGCCGGCGATGTAGGCGGTCCATGCCGCCGTGGTGTGGGACGTGAGCTGGAACACGAAGGGGCTTATGAACGCCAGCACCCCGAGCACCATGGTCGCCCAGTCCTGCCACCTCTTGTACGCGGTCATGACGTGACACCTCCCGGGCACGCCCGACCCGTGGCGTCCGGCAGCAGGCGCGCCCGCGCGGGGCCTGCCGGACGTCCCCTCCCCGGTCCCTCCCCCTCTCGGGAAGGTCCGGATCTAAGGACACTTATATACTACCGCCGAGGTCATCAAGGGATTCCATGAAGGATCGACGCCCCGCCGG
>DATAXV010000051.1:0-4877 GCA_036272915.1 Candidatus Dormiibacterota bacterium | reverse complement strand
CCAGGTCGTTGCGCCGGCCGCCGGAGGAGCAGGAGTCGATCCAGAGGCCGGGGTTCCGCTCCAGGAGGTCGTCCCAGAAGCGCAGGTAGCCCTGGACGTGCAGATTCTCCCCCATGCCCTGCCGGTCCACGCCCTCGTTGTCCCGCCAGCGCGGGAGCGGCCGGAAGTTGAAGTCCTGGCGGTAGACGCCGATGCCGTTCTCCTCGATCAGCCGGCAGACGTGATCGGTCAGCCACTGGCGGCAGGCCCCGTCGCCGAGGTTGAGGAGGCGGGAGCTCGTCACCACCGACTCCGCCTGGTCGTCGGGTCCTCCGATGTGCAGCAGCCACTCCGGGTGCTCGCGATCGAGGGCGCTGTCCCGGGTCACCCGCTCCGGCTCGAACCAGAGCAGAAGGCGGCCTCCACCCCTCCCGACCCGCTCCGAGATCGGCGCCAGCCCGCGCGGGAAGCGCTCTGCGTCGGGCTCCCAGGTGCCCGTCCTGACCCAGCGGCGGTGACCCTCGGGATCGGCGCAGGGGTACCATCCGGCGTCGATCCACCAGACGTCGAAGTCGACGCCGTGCTCGCGGAAGCGGTCGATGAACCGGAGCTGGTTCTCCTCGGTGGCGCCGGTGAACTCCTCGGCGTCGTCCGTCCCCGCCGCCGAGAGCACCGGCGCCAGGGGCCGGCCGTCGGGCCGGGGCAGGACGTGGGCCAGGTACCAGCGGCGCCAGAGGTTGATCCCCCTGGCCTCGTCGCCGGTCCAGGAGAGAATCGTGATCCGGGGCGTGCGCACCGCCTCGCCGGGCTGCAGACGGAGGTGGGTGAGCTCCTGGCCGGCGACTACGCCGACGCCGCCGGCGCGGCCGGTGAAGCGGGCCGCCCACTGCGCCGGCCAGCCCACGGCGAGGGAGATGCCGGCGTCCTCGAAGAGCAGGCGGAAGTAGGGGAAGGCCTGGTCGCAGGGCCGGCCACCGCTGGGCGCGACCGCCACCTCCTGACCTCCCGAGAGGGGGGTCAGCGTCGGCTCGTAGCCGGTCTCGCTGTAGAAGTCGCCGTTGCAGTGATAGAGGACGGGGGCCGCGCCCTCGAAGGCGGTGTCGATGGCCTGGATGTCCTCGATCAGGGGCGTGGGCTCGCCGCCGCGGTCGGTGAACCACGCCGTCCACTCGACGACCGGGAAGTCGAGGTAGCGCCAGGCCTCGATCCTCACCTCGAGCCCGGTCGCGGGATCCCGCGCCTCGTGGACGATCTCGACGATGTTGGCGTCGACACGCCGGCGCCGCTCGACCGGGTGCCACTCGGCGGGAACGCCCCGCATCTCCCGCCCGTCGTAGCGGAAGCGGATGGGAGGTCCGCCACCGCCGAGGAATCGCTCGGTCCACTCGCGGCTCCGCCGCATGTCGGCGGACGAGGTGCTGGTGACGACAGTGTCCGTCAAAGCCGGTGCCCTCCTGTACTACCGCTGCTGCCGCTCCACCTCAGGACCGAGACCCTCTCCGAGGCGCCCGGGCGCCTGGAGATCGGGGAGGGGAGGATCGGGTCGTCAACGCCGGCCGCTCGCGGGCGCGACTGTCTCGCGAGCAGCCCGGCGCGATCCCCCCGAAGTGGGGCGGGAACGGTGATGGCGGCGCTCGCAGGCATCGTGGAGTCCATCCTTGCCTTGCTCGATTGTAAACAATTAGCCAAACGCCCATCACCGGGTGATGACGGTGAAGGTCGATCAACCGGGAGTCACGGACCCGACCAGGAAGGGATCGACGCCGCGATCAAGCGCGGCCGTGCGCAGGCCGTCCAGGGTCTCGTCGTTGAGGGGGATGCCGCCGGCACGGAAGGCCCGCTCGCACTCCGCCTCGAGCTCGCCGGGCACGAGCAGTCGGTCGACACCCTGACGGGGCCGTGAGTCGTGGACCTGCCGGACGGCGGCGTCCGCCCTCCTCCCGAACTCCGCCGGGTCGGCGAAGGCGCCGACGCGCACGGCCATGACCAGATGGCCGTCGCGGCCCGCCCGGGCGCCGTCTTCGAGAGACCCCAGCTCGGTGCCGTAGGCGGCTCCGGAGAGCAGCGAGGACATCATCCCCAGGGCCATGGCCAGGCCCACCCCCTTGTGGCCGCCGACCGGCTGGATCAGTCCCCTCGCCGCCTCGACCGGGTCGATGGTGGGATTGCCGTCGACATCGAGCGCCCAGTCGCCGGGGATCGGGATCCCCTTCTGCGCGTAGACCCGGATCTTGCCGTGGGCGGCGGCGCCGAAGGAGGTGTCGATGACCAGAGGCCCCTCCTCCCCGCCCGGTATCGCGATCGAGAGCGGGTTGATGCCGACGATCCGGTCGCGACCGCCCCAGGGCGCCATCGTCGGCAGGGCGTCGGTGGTGGCGATGCCGACCATCCCCTCGCCGGCCGCGAGTCGCGTGTAGTAGGCCATCGCCCCGCAGTGGTTGCTGCCGCCGATCGCGGCCACCGCCACGCCGGTCGACCTCGCTCGCTCGATCGCGGAGCGCATGGCGAAGCTGGTCGATACCTGCCCCATGCTGTTTCCGCCGTCGACCACGAGCACCGCCCCTCCATCGACGGCGAGGCGGGGGCGCCCGCGCGGGTCCACCCCGCCGGTGGTCAGGCGCTGCACGTAGTCGGGGACGCGGTAGGTGCCGTGCGAGTGCACGCCCTGGAGGTCGGCGGTGACCAGGGTGTCCGCGACCAGGTCGGCGTCCTCGCCGCCCATGCCGCAGCCGGCGAAGATGGCGCTGACCAGGCGGTGGAGGGCGGTCGCCGCCACGCGGGTCTCCTTCTCGCCCCCGGGGTAGGCGGGCACCGCTCCCCCCTTCACCGCCCGGACCTCTGCACGTGGACGTCCCGGCGCCGCAGCACCTCGGGCCGGAGGTCGGTGCCCAGGCCGGGCCCGGGCGGCGGCGCCACGTGACCGTCGGCGACGGTGGGCAGCTGCGTCACCAGCTCCTGGTACCACCCGCGATAGAAGGCCCGCACGGTCTCCTGGATCATGGCGTTGGGCGCGTTCACCGACAGATGCGTGGACGCGGTCAGCACCACCGGGCCGGTGCAGTCGTGGGGGGCCACCGGCCGGTGATAGGCCTCGGCCATGGAGGCGATCTTCTTGGCCTCGGTCAGGCCGCCGCACCAGCTGAGGTCGAGCATGACGATGCCGGCGACGCGCTCCTCGAGCAGGTCCCGGAAGGCGCCCCTGCCGGCCAGGGTCTCGCTCAGGGTCAGCGGCACCGCCGTGGTCGCCGCCAGCTCCGCCAGCGAACCCAGGTCGTCGGCCTTGATCGGGTCCTCGAACCAGGCCGGCTCGAACTCCTCCAGCGCGGCGCAGATGCGCTTGCTGGTGGGCAGGTTCCAGAGCGAGTGGAACTCGACCATGATGTCCATCCGGTCGCCGACCGCTCGCCGGATCTTCCGGAACGGCTCGAGCGCGGTGGAGAGGTCCTGGCTCGAGATGTACTGCCCGTCGCTGGCCTCGGCGTAGGGGTCGAAGGGCCAGATCTTCATCCCCGTGATGCCCTGCGCCAGGAGGCTCTCGGCCAGCTCGTCGGCCCGGTGCAGGAAGGCGTCGAGGTCCTCGTAGTCGTCGGCGGCGGCGGCGCCGGGCAGGCCCCAGTTCGACACCTGCTGCCGGGGACCACGGATGTAGAGGGGGCCGGCGCAGGTGTTGTAGGTGCGGACCCGCTCCCGGGTGCGACCGCCGAGGAGCTGGCAGACGGGCTGGCCGGTGGTCTTGCCGAGCAGGTCCCAGAGGGCGATGTCGACCGCCGAGTTGCCCCTGGTCTCGACGCCGCTGCTGCTGTAGCCGACGTAGCCGTGGAGGCGCCGCGCGTGCCGGTCGATGGCCAGCGCGTCCTCGCCGAGGAGCAGGTCGGCGGCCGTCTCGTGCAGGTACGCCTCCACCGCCCGCGGGCCGAAGAACGTCTCCCCCAGCCCGACCAACCCCTCGTCCGTGTGGACACGGACGAAGAGCAGGTTGGGAATCTCGTCCAGCCGGATCGTCTCGATCGCCGTGATCTTCATCTCGCTCCTCAGTCCAGACCGCCGAGCGAGCACCCGCCGTCGGCGAGGATCGTCGACCCGGTCATGTAGTCGGCGGCGTCGGAGCACAGGAAGGCGGCCACCCGCGCCACCTGGACGGCCTCCTGCGGCACCCCCAGGGGGATCGCCCTCGCCTTTCGGCTCTCTAACTGCTAACGCTTGCAATTCGCGGCGGATTGAGCGGTCCTTGACGATGCCCGCCGCGTGGTTGCGGGTAGAAATAGCCGCCGACGCCCCGGTTGGACACCACGTGCGCCGACGGCCTACGAGGAGGGCCGAAGCCCCATGGGAATCCTATCGCGCGAGGACGTACGGTGACCCGGCGTGAAGCGTTGGCCGTGGCGATGGCGGCGCTGACATCGGAGGCGGAACACTACCGGGCGCAGATGAAGGAGGCGCAGCGGTTGTCGGAGAAAATGGTCGACGCCTGGCCACTTCTCCCTTTGATGGAGAAGTACAACGAGGCCGTCATCCTCCGCGAGGAGGCCCGCACCGTCCTGGGCGAGATCCTCGCCGCTGGAGCCGAATAACCGAGCTTTGGACGTCGGGAGGGGTGGCGCCTAGGTTCGCCCACCCCTCCCTTTTAACCTTCACGGCTGTTCCGCAGCCCGTATTGTCCTTGTAGGTTGGGGCGCCACCCCAAGCTCCCGTCCGATGCCTGTTCCGACCCGGCTGCGCACACCGAGCCAACGTTCCGATACCGAATCCTGGACGCCGCCTGCGCCGAGGCCAGCACCCCGGGCCACGAACGTCGACATCACCGTAGAGCGTCGGCGACGTCGACGCTGCGAGTCGTAGCACCTGGTCCCGCATGGTCTTCGAACCCAACCTGGATTCGGCTCCCATTCGGGACCGCG
>DATAXV010000050.1:0-9609 GCA_036272915.1 Candidatus Dormiibacterota bacterium | reverse complement strand
CGGGGTCGCGGAGGACGACGAAGTCGGCGTCCTCGGGATAGGGCCAGCCCTCGGCGTGGCTCGCGCCCAGGGCGAGCAGCCGCTCGACCTGGCCGGACTGGTCCTCGGTGTAGAGGTCGATGTGGATCCGCGCCGGGTGCGCCCCCGCCCGGTCGGTGAGCTGCAACGAGATCGGCAGCCCACGGCCCTGGGGATCGATCAGCTGGGTGAACAGGGGATCCGGCTCCGGGTCGCGGGTGACGTAGCCGAGAGTCGCGGTCCAGAACCCGACGGCGCGCTCCATGCTCTCCACGTTGACCACGACCGCGCCGAGGTGCAGGTCTCCGATTCGGTCGGCTCTCTCCGTCATGGCGTCGAACCTACCACCGGCCTATCCGCTGAGGCCGCGACCTGTGGCGCCCATCGCGACGACAACGTGCTCGCCCACCTCCGCCTGGTCCCCGGCTCGCTCCGAGTCCGAAGGGGAGAAGGCGAGGCGACTGTCCCGATCCGGCGATCCAGGCTCAGCGCGGCGGCGGCTCGTCCCTCGGCCACGTCTGGATCACCTGCTTCGAGCGGATCGCGCATATCCATGGTCCCGGCTTCCGCGAGCGGTCCAGAACACGGCCGATGTGTTCAGCAGACGCTCACGTATCTCGGCACCGGTCAGCCCACCAGGGTGAGCGGTACCCGCGTCCGGCTCAGCCGCACCTCGAGGCGGTGGAAGGGCAGGGTCATGCCGGTACCGCGGTCGAGGTGCGCCGCCGTAGTCGGAGATGGCCAGCACCGCCTCCGGCCTCGCCCGCTCTACCGCAGCCGCAGGCGCCTCGATGGTGGCGTCGACGTGCTCGCTCGGCGGGCAGGTGACCTGGACCGTTCGCGCGCCTCGCATGGCCTCGCCCAGCGCGTCGGCATCGCCGAACTCGGCGACGCCAACGTCGCCGCCGGGGAGCCGGTCGGTGCGGGACGAACCGCGGACGACGGCCCGGACCGTCTCGCCTCGGCGTAGCAGCTCGGCCAGCGTGGCTTCGCCGATCCGGCCGGTCGCCCCCAGGATCACGTGCATGGCAACCTCAGCCGGCGACCATCGACCGGCGCCGGTGCCGGTGTCGCGCATATTCGGACGCGGCCGGAGCGAATTCGGACGCGCCTCTGGTTACATAGCTGGATGAACAGGCTCGAGGCGTTGCTCGCGGACGGACCCACCCTCTTCGACGGCGCCATGGGCACCGAGCTCCTGGCCAGGGGAGCCGACGCCAAGCAGAGCCTGGAGGGGCTGAACCTCACCCACCCCGCGCTGGTCCGCTCCATCCACCTCGACTACCTGGCCGCCGGCGCCTCGGTGATCACCACCAACACGTTCGGGGGCAACCGCTTCCGGCTCGGCGAGCACTACCTGGAGGATCGCGTGGCGGAGGTCAACGCCGCCGGTGCCCGCCTCGCCCTGGAGGCACGCAACGCCGCCGGCCGCTCGGCCACGGTGGTCGCCAGCGTCGGTCCGCTGGGCAAGAGCATCGAGCCGATCGGCGCCATCAAACGCACCTCGGCGGAGCGGATCTACGAGGAGCAGATCACGGCCCTGGCCGGGGCCGGCGTCGACGCCCTGCTTCTCGAGACCTTCACCGTGCCCTCGGAGCTGGAGCTGGCGGTGGCCGTCGCCAACCGCGTCGCCCCCGACCTGCCCGTGGTCGCCAGCATGAGCTTCGACGTCCTCGCTCAGGAGGCTGCCGAGGCGCTGGTGGCGCTGCAGCAACGCCACCGCATTGTCGCCCTGGGCGTGAACTGCGGCAGCGGCCCCGAGGGTGTCATCGAGAACGTCGCCCTGCTGCGCGAGGCCGGCGCCGGGCTGGTGCTGGCCCGGCCCAACGCCGGCCTGCCCGAGCGGGTCCGCGGCCGCCTCGTCTACACCGCCTCGCCCGACTACTTCGAGACGGCGGCGGCTCGGATGGTGGAGGCCGGAGCCAGCCTGATCGGCGGCTGCTGCGGCACCGGTCCCGCGCACGTGGCGGCGATGCGGGAGGCCCTGCGCCGGGTGCGCTCGACGCGGCTGCCCTCGGCCACCCCCATCCCCTCCCGCCGTCCCAGCCGCGGCGAGCCCCAGATCTCGCGCTCCCGCCTGGCCAGCGATCTCGCTCAGGGGCGATTCGTGCTCAGCGTCGAGATGCGCCCCCCTCGCGGGATCGACCCGAAGCGGATCATCGACCACGCCGTGGTCCTGCGCGAGGCCGGCTGCGACTACGCCGACGTGACCGACGCGGCCATGGCCCGGATGCGCATGGGGGTGGTCAGCTGCGCCGCCCTGCTCCAGCAGCAGACCGGCCTGGAGCCGGTGATGCACTTCATCACCAGGGATCGCAACGTCATGGCGATCCAGTCGGAGCTGCTCGGTGCCCACGCCCTCGGCATCCGCAACGTGCTCTGCATGAAGGGCGATCCCACGCGCGTCGGCGACTTTCCCGGGGCGACCGCGGTCTGGGACGTCAGCGCGACCGGGCTGATCACCATCCTGGCCAACCTCAACCGCGGCCTCGACGCCAACGGCACCTCGATCGGGACCGCCGCCCAGTTCTTCATCGGGGCGGCCTTCAACCCGACCGCGGAGAACATGGCAAGGGAGCTGCGCCTGCTCCGGCGCAAGATCGAGGCGGGGGCCGACTTCCTGGTCACCAACGCCTTCTACGACGTCGCCGCCCTGGAGCGCCTGCGCGAGGCGATGCCCGACCTCAAGCTGCCGATCATCGCCGGCGTCATGCCCGTGGCCTCGGCCCGGCACGCCGCCTTCCTCCGCAACGAGGTGCCCGGCATCGAGATCCCGGACTGGCTCTGCCAGCGGATCGAGGACGCCGGCGACGCCGCCGCCAAGGTCGGCATCGACATCGCCCTGGAGCTGCTGGAGAGGATGCAGGGGCTGGCTCAGGGCGCCTACGTCATACCCGCCACCGGCCGCTACGACCTGGCCGCCGAGCTGCTCCTGCAGGCGGCGCACATCTCCGTGCGCTGAGGCGCGCGGACCCGGCGCACGGCCTCCGGGGTCACCGGAGGCCGCCACCCCGCGGGGTGGTGGCGAGAGCTATCCGGCTCTCAGTTCTCGCAGAGGGCACGCAGCCGCTCCAACCGCTCGCGCTTGGCGGAGAGGGCCCGCTTCAGGGCCTGGGCCAGCTGCGTGTCGTTCATCGGGACGACTCGCAGACGGGCCTCGAGCTGCTTGACCTCTGTTTCGGCGCGTGTCAGTTCCAGATTGATTGCGTTCATTTTCGTGGCTCTCCGATTTCCATTGTCGCAACGCCGCCCGAGTTTTTCAAGCTGACGCTGGACAAAAGGACTCGAAGGCCACTGGAGGGGAGTCGGAAGCCGGACGTCAGTCGATGTTGATGGCGTCGCGGAGCTTCTCGAAGAAGCCCTTGGACAGCTTCTCCGGCTTGCCGGTGAGGCCGCCCACCTTTCGGAGCAGACCCTTCTGCTCCTCGTTGAGGCTCTTGGGTACGACGATGCGGGCGACGATGATCTGGTCGCCGCGGCGGCCGGTGCGCATGTCCGGCATGCCCTTGCCGGCGAGCCGGAACTGCTGGCCGAACTGCGTGCCCTCGGGCATGTGGAAGGCGACCGGGCCGTCCAGGGTCGGGATCTCCAGGGTGTCGCCCAGCGCCGCCTGGACGATGTTGATGCCGAGGGTGTGGATCACGTCCTTGCCCCGCCGGATCAGGAAGGCGTGGGGCTTGACCCGGACGACCACGTAGAGGTCGCCGGTGGGACCGCCGCGGAGGCCGGCCTCGCCCTCGCCGGTGAGGCGGAACTGGGTCCCGTCCTCGACGCCGGCCGGGATCCGGACCGAAACCTTCCGATGCTCGCGGACCCGGCCCTGGCCCTTGCAGTCGGGGCAGGGCGAGCGAAGCACCCGGCCCTCGCCGCCACACTCGGGGCAGGGGACGATGTTGACGACCATTCCGAAGATCGACTGCGCCTGGCGGCGGACCTGGCCGGCACCGCCGCAGGTGGTGCAGACCTCGGCCCTGGTGCCCTCCTGGGCGCCACTTCCGGTGCAGGTCTCGCAGCGCACCAGCCGGGGCACGTCGATCTCCCGCTGGAGGCCCTTGAAGGCCTCCTCGAATTCGAGAGTCAGGTCGTAGCGGAGGTCGTCGCCGCGGTTCGACTGGCGCGCGTTGGGCCGGGCGCCGAAGCCGCCGAAGAAGGAGTCGAAGATGTCGCCGAAGCCGAAGTTCTCGAAGCCCGAGTCGTCGGCGCCGACGCCGCCGTGGCCGAAGAGGTCGTAGCGGCGGCGCTTCTCGGGATCGGAGAGGATCGCGTAGGCCTCGCTGATCTCCTTGAAGCGGTCGGCCGCGTCGGGCTTGTCCGGGTTGCGGTCCGGGTGGTACTCGAGGGCCAGCTTGCGGAACGTCCGCTTGAGCTCGTCCGCGCCGACGGACCGCTCGACGCCGAGTACCTCGTAGTAATCGCGCTTGATCGCCACCTGGCCGCCTACCCCTCCTGCTTGGCCGCGGGCAGACGGGAGACGCGGACCAGCGCCGGCCGGAGGACGCGATCGTGCAGGCGGTAGCCGCGCCGCACCTCGTCGAGGACGGTGTCCTCCTCGTGGTCTTCGGAGACCTCGGTGGCGATGGCCTCGTGCAGCTTGGGATCGAAGCGGATGCCGACGGCCTCGACCGGCTCCAGGCCGGCCTGCTCGAGCGCCTCGAGCAGCTTGGCCACGGTCATCCGAACGCCCTTGAGCCAGTTCTCGTCGACACCCTCGGGGACGTGCTCGAGCACGCGCTCGGCATCATCGAGGACGGGAAGCAGCCGCTCGATCAGCTGCCCGGTTCCGTACTGGAGCAGCTCTGTCCGCTCCTGGCGGGAACGCTTCTTGAAGTTCTCGAAATCGGCCGCCAGGCGCAGATGCGCGTCCCTGGCCGCCTCCAGCTGGGAGACCAGCTCCTGGGTCCGGCCGTCCTCGCCCGCCTTCTCCTCGGCGGACCGGGCGTCCTTTCCCTCCGCGATCCGGTTGATCGCCTCTTCCTCCTTCGACTCCTCTACCGTCGGGTCAGACTCCGACTTCTCGGTTGGGGGGGTGTTGGGATCGTGATTGCTCATGACTCGTCGTTTCTAGATACCGCGAAGTAGCCCGGGGTTAAACGGGCGAAGCGCTCCAAGCCTACCAAGAGGTCTCGGCGGACGAGGGGTCGCGCCCGGCGGCGACGGTCAGACCGCGTCCGCCATCCGGTTGCTGGCGTGGCGCGCGACGGCCCAGAGGCGGCTGACGACGCGGTCGTAGTCCATGCGCGTGGGGCCGATCACGCCCAGCACGCCGCGCATGCTCCGGGTCGGACCGTAGGTGGTCAGGGCGATGGTGCAGCCGCGGAGCTGCTCGGTCCGGTTCTCCGACCCGATCACCACCTGCAGCTCGGTGTCGCCGGCGAGCTCGTGGAGCAGCGCCGCCAGCATCCGCGTCTCCTCCAGCACCTCGAGGACGTCGCGCAGGCGGGAGGCCTCGGCGAACTCGGGCTGGCGGATGAGGTTGCGCACCCCGTCGTGCACGACCATCGTCCCCGCCCCCTGCTCGAACTGGCGAAGGATCTCGGCCAGGCTGTTCAGCAACTCCAGGTCCGCGCCCTCGGCGCCGAGCGCCCTGACCTCGACCTCGTCGCGGTCGCGGCCGACCAGGTCGCGGTTGATGCGGGCGGCGAGCTGGGTCAGGTCCTTCTGCTCGATGACCTCGGCCACGTTGACCACCTGCTGGCGGAGGAGGTTGCCCTCGACGAGCACGATCAGGAGCACGTCGCGCGGCTCCAGCGAGATCAGGTCGACGTGCTTGATGCGGGCCAGCGGACCGTGCGGGGAGGTGGCGACGGCGGCGGTCTGGGTGACCGTGGCCAGCGTCGTCGCCACCTTCTCGAGCAGTCCGCCGGGGTCGGCGGGGACGCTTCCCAGCTCCAGGGCGATGAAGGCGTCGACCTGGGCGGGCACGTGCTCGGGCCCCATCAGGAAGTCGACGTAATAGCGGTAGCCGCGGTCGGTGGGCACGCGGCCGGCCGAGGTGTGGGGCTGCTCCAGGTAGCCGAGGTCGGCCAGGTTGGCCAGCTCGCTCCGGATCGTCGCCGAGCTCAGGTTGACGAAGTGGCGGCGGACCAAGGCCATTGATCCGACCGGGACCGCGCTGTCGGCGAACTCGCGGACCACCGCCTGGAGGATCTGCTGCTTTCTCGGTTCCATGGTCACGGCCTTACCGGGATCAGTGTACGGGCCGCCGGCGCCGCCTCAGAGGACGGCCAGGGCGATCTGGTTGTGCAGGTCGAGGCCGCGGACGGTGGGGCTCGCCCACTCCCCCCGCCGCCGGATCAGGCCCTGCTCCTCGAGCCCGGCCAGCTCGGTCTCGAAGCCCTTCGGCGGGTGGAGGCCGCGGGAGGTGCGCAGGCCGAGCATGACCCGCTCCGCCCGGGCCAGGCGCGGGTCGAGCACCTCGCCGTCCTCCACCACCGCGGGCGACCGGGCGATGTAGTCGCGGGGCCGGGCCACGTTCCACCAGCGGCGCGCCCCCTCGCCCTCGACGGCATAGCCGTGGGCGCCGGCCCCGGCCCCGTAGACCGGGCGGCAGGCCCAGTAGGCGCGGTTGTGGCGGGAGCGGCGGTGGGGCCGGGCCCAGCTGGAGACCTCGTAGCGCCGGTAACCGGCTCCGGCGAGCAGCCGGTCGGCACGGGTCAGCTGCAGCCACTGCCGGTCCGCGTCGACCTCGGGCAGCAGGCCCCTGTCGCGGCGCCGGTCGAGCAGGGTGCCGGCCTCGAAGCTGAGGCAGTAGCAGGAGAGGTGCTCGGGCTCGAGCGCGAGGGCACGCTCGACGGTCCGCTCCCAGGACTCCGGGCTCTGGAAGGGGACGCCGTAGATCAGGTCGAGGGAGATGTTGTCGAAGCCGGCTTCCCGGGCCATCGCCACCGCCCGCTCGGCCTGGGCGCCGTCGGTGCGGCGCTCGAGCAGGGCCAGCGCCTTCGGGTCGAAGCCCTGCACCCCGATGCTGAGCCGGTTGACACCCCCCCGCCGCCAAGCGGCGAGCTTCTCGGCGTCGGTGCTGGCCGGGTTGGCCTCGAGCGTGACCTCGGCGCCGGCGGCGACGGTGAACGTCGAGCGCACCGATTCGAGGAGGCGCAGGCAGAGGTCGGCGGGCAGCAGGCTGGGGGTCCCGCCGCCCAGATAGACGGTGTCGAGGGTCTCGAAGGGCAGCCTCTGGGCGGCCGCGCTCAGCTCACGCTCCAGCGCCTCCACGTAGTCGGGCATGAGACGGTCCATGCCGGCATAGGCGTTGAAGTCGCAGTAGCCGCACTTGTGCTTGCAGAAAGGTACATGCAGATAGAGGTGTCGGAAGAACCTCACCCCTACAGTCTCACGTTTTCCACACCCCTAAAATGCGCCACAAGGCGCATCATGTAAGGGTGCCGGAGCCGGCATGGCGCTCCTCGACTTGCTACCCCCGAGGGAGCCGCCGACTCCGGCCAGCACTCGCGGCCCACCACCCGGTCCACGTTTGATCGGGTTCGATGACCCTCCTCTCCTCGCCCGAGGAAGCCCTGGGCACCCGGCCATGCTAGCGCAAGACATAGCCCCTTGCCAACCGGACCTCTGAGTTCACGGTGATCTCGACAGGCGCGCGCCACCGCCGCGGCCGTCCGGGACGGCTATGCTGCCCCCGACATGGAGCAGCAGCCAACCCTCCCCGAGGATGTCCAGCAGTTCATCGAATCCGCGATCAGGGCCGCCGACTGGGCCGCCAACCAGCTGCCCGGGGCGGCGCCCGAGTCCTGGCGCCCGATCGCCTACCGCCGCGTGCTCGAGGCCATCCTCCGCGACCGCGCCGTCAACAACAGCGAGGGCGAGATCACAGAGGAGGACGCTGGCTACCTGCGGGAGATGGCGGCGGCCGCGGCGCAGGCGGCGGCCAACCCCGGCACCCGGGACCCCGAGGTGACCTTCGAGGTGGTCCTCCAGGGACTGCTCGAGGACTGGATCCGGAACTGGTTCGGCGCCGGTGACAGCGACGACGAGGAGGACGAGGTCCCAGTCCCTGACGGGGAGGAGGCCACACCCCCGGTCTGATCTCGGCGTTGAGCTCCGCCCTCGGTAAGGTTGGGAGCGGAGATGGACGCACCTGCGGTGGAGCGCGGCAGCCGCCTGCCGCTGGTCGGCTGGAGGGCCTGGTGGCTGCATGACGGCCGGCTCCACTCCTGGAATCTGAACTACGTCTGGCCGTCGGGCACGGTCGAGGCCGAGTGCCGGTTGGGGGGTCCTCGGGAGGCGGCGGCGCGGCCGGCCCGCCACCAGGCCCCGGGTGCGTACTGCCACTGCGGGCTGTGGGCGCTCTGGACGCTCAGCACCTGCCTCGAGCGGGCGCGCCGCGAGCGACTGCTGATGGCCCCCGGCTACTTCCCCGTCGTCGGCGTGATCAGTGCCTGGGGCGAGGTCGCGATCCACGGCCACGAGGGCTTTCGCGCCCAGTACGCGCAGGTCAGCTGCCTGCTCTCGGACACGCTCTGGGACCCCGTCTTCGACCGGTTCTCGAACCGGCGCTCGGTCGTCCTCCGCACGCTGCGCCACCTGGTCCCGGGGACGAGCCAGCGCCGCCTCCAGGCCCTGGACCTCGCCGCCCGGCGCTACGGCGTGCCCGTCCTCTCGCTCGAGCAGGCGCTCAGGGTGGGCCTCCTCGGCGAGCTCGGCGCCCGCGTCGGATGACTTCCGGCACCGCATTTCTTCGAGCGCACGAAATCTTACATCCTCCTTGTTTACTTACACATCCACCTCGCAGTAGCATCGGGGAGGTCCGTTAGAGCACGGCGCCGCGGACGCACAGGAGGGACAGCCGGGCGAGGCCTCGGCAGCAGGGGGAGGAGGAGTGCGTGTGGGTCGTCTGGGATTGCTGGTAGGAGCACTGTCGGCGCGGTTGGCGCTGCTACTGGCGGCGACGTGCGTCTGCCTCCTGCCCATCGCCGGGCCGTCGCAATTGCCGCTGGGCAGCCTGCGCGCGCTCAACATCGGCCAGCGATCCCCCGGCCGCGATCCCGGCCACACCCCCGTCTCCGGCCCCATCGCGCTGCCGCCGGCGACGACCCCCGGCCTGCCCGCCCCCTCGACGCTCACCGCCGGGCCGCTGAGCTCGCGGGAGACGTTCGGCTTCGCGCCCTACTGGACCCTCGACGACGAGACTTCGTTCGACGTCTCCGAGCTGACCACGATCGCCTACTTCGGCCTCAACGCGCTCCCCGACGGGTCGCTCGACAAGAGCGGCGCCGGCTGGGACGGCTACGAGAGCCAGGACCTGGCCGACCTGACCACCCGCGCCCACGCCGCCGGCACCAGGGTCGTGCTGACCATCGTCTGCTTCGACGACGCGACCCTGGAGGCGCTGTCCGACAGCACCGCCGCCCAGCAGCGGCTGGCGGCGAACATCGCCACCGCCGTCCAGGCCAAGAACCTCGATGGGGTCAACCTCGACTTCGAGGGGTCGGGCGACGGGTTCCGCGAGCCCTTCGCCAGCTTCGTCGACAACCTCTCCGACGACCTCCACGCCGACGACCCCGACTGGCAGGTCACGCTCGACACCTATTCCTCCGCCGCGGCCGACGACGGCGGCTTCTACGACATCGCGGCCAT
>DATAXV010000049.1:0-17417 GCA_036272915.1 Candidatus Dormiibacterota bacterium | reverse complement strand
CGAAGTCGACCGGCTTGACGATGTAGTCGTCGGCTCCCCCGTCCAGGCCCCAGACCTTGTCGCTGGTCGTGTCCCGCGCCGTCAGCATGAGCAGCGGCACCGGAAGCGCGAGCTCGCGGGCTCGCCGGATCACCTCGTCGCCGGGCATGCCCGGCATCCGCCAGTCGATGATCGCCGCCGCGTACTCGTAGATGCGAAGCAGGTGCAGGGCGTCGTCGCCGCGGTTGGCCACGTCGACGGTGTAGCCCTCCTCGATCAGGCCCCGCTGGAGGGCCTCGGCCAGGCGCAGGTCATCCTCGGCGAGCAGCAGTCGCATCCGAACCGAGTATCTCACCGCTCCAATGGGGTTCCTTCAGGCAGGCTTCAGCTTGTCCTGAGAAGGTCGATGGCGACCCCCGGCCCTCGCCGGGATGGCCTTCACCAAGGAGCTGCATCGATCGTGCGTAGAAAGCTGTTGATCTCGATTTCGGCCCTCGCCCTCATCGTCGTCGTCGCCGGCGTGGGCTCCTACCTGTACTTCTTCTCCGGCCTCCACTCCGCACCGAAGAAACTGGCGCTGGCGACCCCCAGCCCCATCGCCACGACGAGCACCGGCACCGCCGACAAGTCCTCGTCGCTCACCGGCGACTGGCAGGTCACGACCGGGTCGCTGGCCGGGTACCGCGCGGTCGAGAAGTTCGTCAGCATGACCTCCAACCACGACGCGGTCTCGCGGACGTCGGACGTCACCGGCAAGCTCGCCCTGACCGAGTCCGCCGGCAACCTCGAGGCCACCGGGGTCACGGTCACCGTTCAGCTGGCCGGGCTCAAGAGCGTCGACTCGGTGGCCGGCTTCAACGTCGCCAATCGGGACCGGGTCGTGGGCCAGGACCTCGATGTCACCCAGTACCCGACCGCGACCTTCACCAGCTCGGGGACGATCGAGTTGCCCGCCGGCGTCCACGACGGCCAGGTGGTCAACCTGACCGTGCCCGGCACCCTGTCCCTGCACGGCGAGTCACACCAGGTCAACGCGACGCTCCAGGCGGAGAGCCAGGACGGCCAGCTCAAGGTGGCGGGGTCGATCCAGACCGACATGACCGACTACGGCGTCCAGCCACCGCAGGTGCCCTTCGTCACCGTGCAGCCGGACATCACCGTCGAGTTCCAGCTGAACTACGTCAAGTCCTGACCCAGGTGCCGGCCCGGGCACGGGGTTTCCGGGCCGGTCAAGCCCGGCGGCGGCATCGCTTCACGCCACTCGAATCGAGGGTGCCGTTCTCTTGACGAGAACGTGTCCCGGTGGGATACTCGCCCGAGGCGCACGGTCCGCGCCCAACCTCATGGCGGCCGCCCCGGTCCGGCCCTCGGGTGAGGTGAAGGGAGGCAGACTCTCGGACCTCTGGTCAACCTGATCGCGCCGTCAATTGGCCGCCGCCGGGGGGCGATGCCGGACGGTCGAGGAGGTCGGCCCGTGACAGAGCGTCGGGACTTCAAGCGGCGCGTCCGCGCGCGCATGCGCCGCACCGGGGAGTCGTACACGGCGGCTCGAGCCAGCCTGCTGCGACGCCCGCCGCCGCTGCGAGCGAACACCACTCACCCCACGTCGGCGCCCGCGCCCGAACGCTGGCGGAATGCCCCTCTCCATCCGTCAGGCGCAATGCCGGGAGGCCGATCAATGCATCCCTTCGACCATTTCAGCGACGCGACCAAGAAGGTCCTGGAGCTGGCCCAGGAGGAGGCTGTCCGCTCCCACCATTCGTACATCGGGACCGAGCACCTCCTCCTCGGCCTGCTGCGCGAGGGGGACGGCATCGGCGCCCAGGCCCTGCGCGACCTCGGCGTGGACGTGGGCCGGGTACGCGAGGCGCTCGCGAGGGTCCTGGGCCGGAACGAGCGAATCATCATCCAGCAGATCATCCCCACCTCGCGGGTGAAGAAGGTCATCGAGATCTCGTTCGACGAGGCTCAGCGCATGGGCAGCACCGAGGTCGACACCGAGCACATCCTGCTCGGCCTGATGGTCGAGGGCGAGGGCGTCGCGGTCAAGGTCCTGGAGGACCTGGGTGCGACCCAAGACCGGGTCACCCGGCGCGTCGCCGAGCTCAGGAGGACCCGGGTCGAAGGCCAGGCACCCACCAGGACCGAGACGGCGCCTCCTCCACTCCTCTTCTCGCTCGAGCTGGAGCAGGTGCTCGAGCGAGCACGGGAGCTGGCCCGGGACGCGGGAGCGCGGCTGGTGACACCGGATCATCTCCGGCACGCTCTCGGCGAGGGTGGCGGCGCCTGATCCGTGAGGGATCGATGAGGCAAACGAGGGTGGATCCGCCGTTCGCGGCGCGCGCGTCACCGGGCGGACGCCTATCACCAGGAGGGACCCGGCATGTTTCCGTTCAAGCGCTTCACCGAGCACGCCAAGACGGCCCTCTCGCTCGCCGAGGAGGAGGCCGCAAGCAACAACCACAGCTACGTCGGCACCGAGCACGTGCTGCTCGCGCTACTGCGCGAGGAGCGCGGGCTGGGCGGCAGGGTGCTGCGCGAACTCGGCGCCGACCTGGACACCGTGCGCCCCCAGATCGAGAGCAGCCGCGTTGGCACCGAGCACATCCTCCTCGGCCTGATGATCGAGGGCGAGGGGATCGCCGCCCACGTCCTTGAGGACCTCGGCGCAACCCGCAATCGCGTCATCGAGCGCGTTGCCGAGGAGACCGACACCGCTCCCGCCACCGGGAAGAGGCCTCCGCGTTCCAACCTGGCCAAGCTTCGCGCCCTTCGCACCCTCGGCGCCACCTCACCTCCGGTGTCCCATCAGGTCGTCCTCCTGCTCGACGCAGCGGTCAGGATCGCCGGCGAGGAGGGCGCGTCCGAGGTCAGCGAAGAGCACCTCCGACGCGCCCTCGAGCGGAATCATCCACCGGCCGAGGAGACCTCCGGGGGCTGAGGCAGGACCTCTCCTCAGCCCGCCAACACCATCTCCAGGTCGCGTTCGTCGACCCGCAGCCGGTGCGCGACCGACCCGGTCCCGAACTCGATCAGGGCCTGGGGGCGGAGCCGGCGCAGGAAGCGGCGGTCGTGGGAGACGGCGAGGACGGCCCCCTTGAACTCACCGAGCGCCTGCTCGAGCATGTCGATGGTGGGCAGGTCCAGGTGGTTGGTGGGCTCGTCGAGCACGATCAGGTCGGGGGCCGAGGCGAACAGCGCCGCGCACTCGGCGCGCCGCAGCTCCCCCTCGCTCACCTCGGAGGCACGCATCGAGGCCGGGTCTCGGAAGAGCACCTTGCCCAGGATCGCGCGCAGCTCCTCGGCCGGCGCCGGCTGCAGGCGCAGCACGTGCTCGAGCAGGGTCTCCCTGGGCACCAGGTCGAGCTGGACCTGACGGAGCCGCCCGAGCCTCAGGCCCTGTGCCCGCCACAGCTCCCCGCGCTCCGGCTCGAGCTCGCCGGCGAGGACGCTGATCAGCGTCGTCTTGCCCGACCCGTTGGCGCCGATGACCGCCGTCCGCTCGCCGGCGCCGACCGTCAGGTCGAGATCGGAGAAGAGAGGTTCGCCATACCCGAAGGTGAGGCCCGTGGCTCTGAACAGCGTGCCGCCGGTGATCGCCGGGGGAAGGACGATGAAGCGGGGCGGCATCGGCGGCTTCGGCTCGGAGACGCGGTTGAGCTCGCGCTCGACCCTGGTCGCCTGCGCCCTGGCCTGCTTCGCCACCTTCGCCCCCCGGTGCCGGTAGTAGTCGTTCTGCGAGGTGTTCTGGAAGCGGTCGGCGCGCTCCGAGATCTGACCGATGGACGTCTCCAGGCGCCGTCGCTTCCCCTCCTGCTCCTCGTACGCGCGCAGCTGCGCCGCGAACTCCTCCTCGCGGCGGGCCTCGTAGAAGGAATAGCTGCCGCCGTAGTGGCGCATCCGGTTGGTCCGCTCCTCGACCTCCAGGATCTCGCCGACGGTCTGGTCGAGGAAGTCGCGGTCGTGGGAGACGACGAGGATCCCCGCCTCCGAGGCCACCACCCAGCGGGAGAGGAAGGCGAGGCTGGCGAAGTCGAGGTTGTTGGTGGGCTCGTCGAGGAGGATCAGGTTGGCCGGCGAGAGCAGCACCCCGGCCAGGGCGGCGCGCGTGGCCTCGCCCCCGCTCAGGCTGCGCAGGGGCCGGGACAGGAGCTCCTGGTCGAGGCCGAGACCCGAGACCACCTCGCGCCGACGCTGGGGGTAGTCCCAGGCCCCGAGGCGCTGCATCGTCTCGAGCGCCTCGCCGTAGCGCTGCAGCGCCTCCTCCCCACCGTCGCCGAGCCGCGCCGACCAGTGCTCATGCTGGTTCCAGGCCAGGCTGACCTCGCCCGCGCAGTCGTCCAGGTACTCCTCGACGCTGCCGGTCGAGGTCACCTGTGGGTTCTGGGGAAGTATCGCGACCCGGGTTCCGGGCCCCAGCCGCAGCTCCCCCTCGACGGCCACGTGCTGAGGCGGCGAACCGGCTCGGGCCTGGGCGGCGATGGTCTCGAGCAGGGTCGACTTGCCGGATCCGTTACGGCCGACCAGGGCGACGGTCCGGCCGGTGGGCACGGCGAAGCTCGCGTCCTCGATCAGAGGCTTCTGGCTGACCGTCAGGGTCAGGTGCCGGGCCGACACGCCGGCGCCGGAGAGGTCGGGTAACTGCTGCATCTGCGCTCCACGACAAAGGAGAGGGGGACGGGGAGAGCAGGCTCGGAACGATGGCAGGGTGATGGGAGATACCACGCCTCTCCACCGAACTCCACGAGGACAACTCCGGCGCCGGGAGGCACCGCTGCTCTCGTCGAAGGTCGGGGAGGATCAGCTCATCTGCGTTTCAGTCTACCAGCGACGGCGAGACTGCCATGATTGGGGACGAATTCCAGGGGGGTGCGGCGCACCCCCCTCTCGTGAGCTATAGAAGAAGAAGGAGGAGCCGCGATGGCGGTCGATAGCAAGGCGCAGGCGGTCTGGCTGGGATCACTGGCGGAGGGCAATGGCACCGTCTCCGTGGCCAGCGGTGCATTTCCTGAGCAGAGGGTGACCTGGCGCGCCCGGGCCGAGGACCGCAGCCACGGCACCAGCCCCGAGGAGCTGATCGCGGCCGCCCACGCCTCCTGCTACGCGATGGCCCTCTCCCACGGCCTGGGCCAGGCCGGCCACGCGCCGGAGCGCCTGGAGACCAGCGCCACCGTGACCTTCCAGCCGGGAGAGGGGATCACCTCGATCCATCTCACCGTCCGCGGCCGGGTTCCCGGGATCGACGAGCTCGCCTTCCGCGAGGCCGCCGAGGGCGCCAAGGCCGGCTGCCCGGTCTCGAAGGCGCTGGCCGGCGTTCCCGCCATCACCCTCGAGGCGACGCTCGCCTGATCATCCCGTCCGCCGTCGGGCCGACGGTCAGTCGACGGACAGTATGTAGGGGTAGTGCTCCTGGCCCCCGGCCAGGAGCTCGACCTCGACGTCCGGGTAGCGCTGCGACAGCGACTCGCGGAGAGCCTCGGCCTCCTTCTCCTGAACCTCCGCTCCCTGATAGATCGTGATCAGCTCGTAGTCGTCAAGGTTGAGGCCCTCGATCGATGCCTCTATCACCGACGAGTAGCTGTCACCGGTCTCGGCGATCTCGCCGTTCACCAGCGAGATCACGTCGCCCTTGCGGACCTCCTTGCCGTTGTGGCGGGTGTCGCGCACGGCTGTGGTGATCTCGATCGTCTGGACATTCGCCGCCGCCTCCCGCATCACCGCCGCGTTCTCCTCGGCCCCGCGCTCGGGGTTGAAGGCCACGGCCGCGGTGATGCCCTGGGGCACGGTCGTCGTCTCGACCAGGTGCACGCGCTTGCCGGTCAGATCCTTGACCTGGCTCGCCGCGAGCACGACGTTCTTGTTGTTGGGCAGGAGCAGGACCTCGTCGTAGTCGACCCGCTCCACCGCCTTGAGCATGTCCTCGGTGCTGGGGTTCATGGTCTGGCCGCCCTCGACGACCTCATCGGCACCGAGGCTGCGGAAGATCTCGGCGAGTCCGCCTCCGGCGACGACGACGACCATGCCCAGACCGTTCGTCCGCCGCGGCGCGGGACCGGCGCCGTTGCCGGCCCCTGCCGCCTCCGGGCGGGGTCGACCATTCTGCTCGCGGATCCGCTTGTGCTGCGTCGACATGTCGCCGACGCTGAGGCGCTCCAGCGCGCCGCGGCTCGAGGCGGCGGCGATCACCTTGGTCGGATCGTCCGTGTGGACGTGGACCTTGACCAGCTCCGGGTCGCCCACCACCAGCACCGAGTTGCCCATGGCGGCGATCTCGGCGCGGATCTGCTCGACGTCCAGGTTCTCGCCCTTGATCAGGAACTCGGTGCAGTAGCCCCAGCCCTCCTCGGGCAGGTCGAGCACCGCCTGGGCCGCGCTCCCCGGCTTGGGCAGCGTCCGGGCCATCACCTGGCCGCTGTCGCGCACCGATTGGAGCATGCCCTCGAGCATCACCTGGAGGCCGTATCCGCCGGCGTCGACGACGCCCGCCTCGCGCAGGATGCGCAGCTGGGTGGGCGTCCGCTCGACCGCCTCCCTGGCCGCCCTGGCCGCGGCCTTCATCACGTCCACCCGCGTCGCCTTGGGTTCGCGGCCGGCGGCCACCGCAGCCCGCCCGGCCTCCCTGGCCACGGTCAGGATCGTACCCTCGGTCGGCTTGTTGACGGCCCTGTAGGCGAAGTTTGCGGCCTCCTCGAAGGCCAGGCCGAGGTCGACCGGTCCGACCACGCTCTTGCCCTGGACGGCGTTGGCGAAGCCCCGGAAGATCTGCGAGAGGATGACGCCGGAGTTGCCCCGGGCGCCCATCAGGCTGCCGTGGGCGGCGACCTTGGCGATCTTGCCGACCTCCGTGGCCGGCGAGTCGCGGATGTCCTCCACCGCCGACTGCAGCGTCAGCATCATGTTGGTGCCGGTGTCCCCGTCGGGAACCGGGAACACGTTGAGGTTGTTTATCTCCTCCTGGTGGGCGGCAAGCCATTGAAGGCTGCCAAGCAGCGCTCCCTTGAGCAACTGCCCGTCCAGCGGCGTCGGATCAGCGTGCGCGACTATCCTCGTGGACCCCCTGAACCGTGACGTTGACCTCCACCACAGGAACCTTGACCGCCCGCTCGACCTCGAAGCGGACCGTCTCCTGCAGATTGCGCGCCACCTCCGTGATGCGAATCCCGTATTGCACCACGACGTAGATGTCGATCGCCAGACCCTCCGGCGTCTCCCTTACCTCGACCCCCCGGTGCACGTTCTCACGGTGCAGAAGCTGGGCGACGCCGTCCCGTAGGCCCCTGGCGGCGGTACCCATCACGCCATAGCAATTCACTGCGGCATGTCCGGCTATGGCACGGACGACCGAGGGGTACACCTCGATTTGCCCGCGCTCCTTGAGCGTGCGCAGGCCCGCTGGGTCGGTGGTTGCCTCGATGCGTGCTGTCGGGATCATGGCCAGTGACATGGTACAATCCGGCCTCGTCCGATCACGGAGACAGAACAATCATGTCGAAGAAATGTGCAATCTGCGGCAAGGGGCCGCAATACGGAAACAACGTCAGCCACTCGAAGCGGCACACCAGGCGCCGCTTCCTTCCCAACCTGCAGATGGGTAGGGTGCGGCTCGGCGGCCGGGTGGTGCGGGCACGTGTCTGCACCCGCTGCCTGAAGACGCACGCCACCGCCTGAACCCGGGGAGGCCATGGCCTTTCTGGGTGCGGCTGCCGTGCTCTTCTGCTGCTGTGTCGGTGTGCAGTTCGGTCTGTACCGGACCATGGTGGCCGGCGAGCGGCTGAGCGCTGAACCGACGCAGCAGGCGAAGCAGCGCCGGATCATGCGCTGGCTGCTCACCGCTTTCGCGGTGGATGCTGGCGTGTTCGTGCTGTGCGGCATCTACCTGCTGCTCCTGCACGCCGACCACCCCGATGGGGCGGCCTGGATCGCGCCGCCGGTCGGTTCGGTGATGGGCATGGCCGTCGGCCTGCAGGTCATCGTCTTCAACCTCAACCGGGTCGCTCGACTCGGCGCCTGAGCCGGGCCCACGCCCGGCCCTGCCGGGACGTTCTTCCTTCTCTCAATCGGATCCCGCCGGTCCCTCTCGCTCGGGCAGGAACACCGCCCTGGTGATGAGGAGCGCCATCCGCGGGTTCTCCGTCAGGCGGCGCGTCGAGTAGCCGTACCAGTCGCTGCCGAAGGGCACGTAGACCCGGACCCGGTGTCCCTCCGCTATCAGCCGCTGGCGAAGCTTCGTCCGCACCCCCAGCAGCTGCTGGAACTCGGCCCGCGCATCCGGCTGGAGCAGGCTCAGGGCCCGTCCCACCAGCTCGTCGTCATGGGTGGCGATGGCGATGTCCGCCCTCGCCTCGAGAAGGCGGCTCAGCAGCCGGCCGTAGGCGGCCCGGATGTCCTGCTGCGAGGTGAAGGCGATCGCCTCCGACTCGACGTAGATGCCCTTGACCAGGCGGATGGGGACGTCCTCTTTGATCAGGCGCTCGATGTCGTCCGGGCTGCGCCGCAGGCGGGCCTGGATGACGGTGCCGACGCGATGCCCGCGCCGACGTGCGTCGACGACCAGGTCGAGCGTGGCGTCGGTCCAGCGGGACTCCTCCATGTCGACCCGCACGAAGCGGCCCGCCTCCCGCGCCGCCTCCAAGACCTGGTCGAGCAGCGAGCGGCAGAGCTCGGGGTCGAGGCCCAGGCCGAGACCGGAGAGCTTGACCGAGATGCCTCCGCGCAGCTTGTTGTCGGCGACCGCCCGCAGCGACGCCAGATAGTCGTCGCGCATGGCCTCGGCGTCGGCCGGGGAGTTGATGTTCTCGCCCAGGTTGTTGAGGGTGATGCCGCAGCCCTCGTCGCAGAGGTGGCGGGCGGCGTGCACGGCGGTGGCCAGGTCCTCGCCGGCGATGTACCTGCCGGCGATCCTGGCCACCACCCCCTTGGGCAGCAGCGTGACCGAACGGGCCAGCAATCTCGACAGCATGGATAGTTCCTCTCAGGTGGTTCCGGCGGCGGGCCGGGAGCCTCGCCCACCTTAGCGCCACTTCGCGCATGAAGGGGCGGATCAGGCAAGATTGGCTCCGTGTTGAAGGGGGATCTGACACTCGAACTCGGCGATCGCGTCGCCGCCGCGGTGGAGGCCGCGTTCGGGCTCAGGATCACGGCCGAGGAGGCCGTCATCCGCGCCGCTGCGCCGGACCGGCCGGCCGATTACCAGTGCAACGCCGCCTTCGCCCTGGCCAAGCGCGTCGGAGCCGCCCCTCTCGCCGTCGCCGGTGAGATCGCCAGCCACCTCGAGGCCGACCTGGTCGAGCCTCCGGTCGTGGCCGGCGCCGGCTTCGTCAACCTGACCCTGCGCCGCTCCTGGCTGGAGGGCCTGCTGGTCCGTCTCCAGACCGACGCCCGCCTGGGCGTTCCGCCTAGCGCGCGGGCGCGGCGGGTGGTCATCGACTACGGCGCGCCCAACATCGCCAAGGAGCTCCACGCCGGACACCTGCGCAGCACCGTGATCGGCGACGCGATCGCCCGGCTGCTCAGGTTCTCGGGCGACGAGGTCATCGCCCAGAACCACCTCGGCGACTGGGGCACGCCCTTCGGCATGCTGCTCGAGCACCTGGTCGACCTGGGGTGGACACAGACGGGCGCCGAGCACTCGATTCGGGACCTGGACGCACTCTACAAGGCGGCGCGGGCCAAGTTCAACGAGAGTCCCGTCTTCGCCGAGCGCTCCCGCCGGCGGGTGGTGCTGCTCCAGGGCGGAGATGCCGGCACCCTCGAGCTGTGGAGCGAGCTGGTCGCGGCCTCGATTCAGTACTTCCAGCACATCTACGACGTCCTCGGCGTGCTCCTCCGGCCAGAGGATGCGCGGGGCGAGAGCTTCTACAACCCGTTCCTCGGGGACGTCGTCGAGGAGCTCCAGGCCAAGGGCCTGCTGGTCGAGAGCGAGGGCGCCCTCTGCGTCTTCCCCCCCGGCTTCAAGGGCCGCGACGGCTCGCCCCAGCCCCTGATCGTTCGCAAGAGCGACGGAGGCTTCAACTACGAGGCCACCGACCTCGCCGCCCTCCGCTTCCGCACCCAGGAGCTCCACGGCGAGGAGCTCCTCTACGTCATCCAGGCGGCGCAGCACATGCGCCTGCAGATGCTCTTCGCCACCGGCCGGCTGGCCGGCTGGGTCACCGATGCGATCGACGTCCAGCACGTCAGCTTCGGCGCCCTCCTCGGCGAGGACGGCAAGATCCTGAAGACCCGCGAGGGTGAGTCGGTCAAGCTGGTCGACCTCATCGACGAGGGCATCGCCCGCGCCCGGCGCATCGTCGAGGAGCGCAGCCAGCTCGAGGACGGGGAGCGGGAGGAGATCGCCCGCGCCGTCGGCATCGGCGCGCTCAAGTACGCCGACCTGGCCGGCGACCGGCAGAAGGACCACGTCTTCGCCTGGGACCGCCTGCTGGCGATGGACGGCAACACCGCCGTCTACCTCCAGTACGCGAACGCCCGCATCCGCTCCGTCATCCGCCGCGGAGGCGAGGAGGTCGCGCCGGGGACGCGGATCGTCCTCGGCGACCCGAGCGAGCGGGCGCTGGGCCTGCGGCTGGCACAGTTCGGCGGGGCTGTCCGCAGCGCCACCGAGCACCTGGAGCCGCACCGGCTCTGCACCCACCTGTACGAGACGGCGACCGCTTTCACCGCCTTCTACGAGCGCTGCTCGGTGCTGAGCGCGGAGACGGACGAGCTGCGCCAGTCGCGGCTGGCCCTCTGCGGGCTGACCTCCCGGGCCCTGATCCTGGGCCTCTCGCTCCTCGGCATCGAGGCACCCGAGCGGCTCTGACCGGCGTCCGGCAGCGGCCGCTCACCGGAGGGAGAGCGGCGAATCCAGCGCCTGGCCGAGCTGGTGAACGTCCTTGGACAGCATCGCCCAGACCTGCTCCTGGACCGCGTCGGTGGGCGGGAACGGCTCGGGGTCGATGAGCGAGGCGGCCAGCTCCGGCCGCTCGACGATCTCGGCGAAGAGCAGGGTCCAAGCCCGGGGAACGACCTCGCGGATGGCGTAGCCGCCACCGCCCAGCGCCACCCAGCGGCCCTCGCAGAGCTCCATGGAGAGCTCGCGGAAGCGGCGGCCGACGTGCGGCCAGATCGCCGTCGAGTTGCGCACGTGGGCCAGGGGATCCAGCTCGTGAGTGTCGCAGCCGTCCTGCGTGACCAGGACCGTGGGCCGGAAGCTCCGCAGGAGGGGAGGGATCACGGCCTCGAATCCGGCCAGCCAGGGCTCGTCCCAGGTGTAGGGCGCGAGGGGCAGGTTGGCCGACGCCCCCTCCCCCGCTCCCTCGCCGACCTCGTCGGGGAAGCCGGTGCCCGGGAAGAGGTAGCGGCCGCTCTCGTGCATGCTGATGGTCAGCACGTCGGGGTCGCCGTAGAAGAGCGACTGCGTCCCGTCACCGTGGTGCACGTCGACGTCGACGCAGGCGACGCGATGGCCCTGGGATCGGAGCCAGGCGACGGCCACGGCGACGTCGTTGTAGACGCAGAAGCCCGAGGCCCGGGCCCGGGCGGCGTGGTGCAGCCCACCGGCCGGGCTGAACGCCCGCCGGACAGCGCCCTCGTGCACCGCCCTGGCCGCGGCCAGGCTGGCGCCGACGACGTAGGCCGAGGCGTCGTGCATGCCCTGGGCGATGGGATTGTCGGAGGTGCCGAGACCGTGGCGCCTGATGTCGGACGGCGAGACCCGGCGTCGCTCGTCGGGATCGCTCACCCGGCGGATCACGTCGATGTAGCCGCGGTCGTGGCAGAGCGCGATCTCGTCGTCGCTGGCGGGTCGGGGCGGGACCAGGACCGTGCCGTCCATGAGGCCGAGGCGCTGGATCAGCTCGACCGTGAGCTTGACCCGGATCGGCTGCAGGGGATGGTCCTCGCTGAGACGGTAGCTCATCAGCTCCTCGCCCCAGATAAGCTGCACCTGCTCCGGCATCGAGCCCCTACTCTACCGTCCATGTCCGGGGTCTTTGAGTCCGTGCCCAACTTCTCCGAGGGTGTCGACGCCGACTTCCTGCGGCGCGCCGGCGACGGGGAGGACGTGCTCGACCTGCACGCCGACGCCGCCCACAACCGATCCGTGGTCACCCTCTGCGCCGAGGACCCGGACCGACTCCTGACCTCGCTGCTGGAGCTGATCGCGATGGCCCACGAGCGGATCGACCTGCGCCGCCATCGAGGCCTCCACCCCAGGGTCGGCGTGGCCGACGTGGTCCCCGTGGTCGCACTCGGCGGGGCCGGGGAGGAGCGGGCGGCGGCTCTGGCCCGGCGGGTGGGCGAGGAGATCTGGGGGCGGCTCGGCATCCCCGTCTGCTGGTACGGATCCCTCGCCGAGGGACGTCGGCTGGCCGACATCCGGCGCCGCCCGCTGCCCGACCTGGGGACCGAAGCCCATGCCACCGCCGGCATCTGCTGCGTCGGCTCCCGGCCACCACTGGTCGCCTACAACCTGGTCTTCGACCTCCCGCGGCCGGATGTAAGCGCCGCCGCCGCCGAGCTCCGGCGGCTCCCCGGCGTTCGCACCCTGACCTTCCCGCTCGCCGATGGCAGGGTGCAGCTGTCCATGAACCTGACCTCCCCCGCCCGGGCCGGGGCGGCCGTGGTCTTCGCCGCCGCCGCCGAGAGCCTCGGAGTCGAGCCGGAGGCCGAGCTGGTCGGCCTCTGTCCGGCGGCGGCGGCCGGGCCCGGCTGCGACGGCGGGCTCCTCGAGGGACGGCTGGGCGCGGCGGCGGCGAGACGGGCGGCGGGCCGGGCCGAGCGCAGGGGCGATGCCGAGGCGGTGCTGCTGGCGGGGCGGCTCCGCACCGCCGCCGGCCGGCTCGCGGACCTCCCCGCCGACCAGGGTTCGCTCCTCGACGGCGCCGAGATCGCGGTCGGCCTCCGCCGCGTCCTGGAGGCCGCGGATCTTGGCGGTGGCGGGGTCCTGGCGATGCTGCAGGTGGCGGCCGAGGAGCTGGACGCGGCCCTGGTCGAGAGCACGCGGAAGCGCCACCCGGAGCGCAGCCGGCTGCTCCGCCACTGGCTGGTCCAGACCGCCTGAGGTAGTCCGCCGCCGGGCTGGGCGGGTGTGGTTTGATGGCAGCCGTGGCCATCATCACGACGCCCCGCACCCCGCCCGGCACCGCCTTGGACGAGGCGCCGCAGGCGTTCGATTTCGATCACCTCAGCCTCGTCCCGCGCGTCGCGTCGAGCCTCCGCCACCGGGCCGACGCCGACACCTCCGTGGCGGTCGGGCCACTCACCATCACGCTTCCCCTGATCGCCTCGCCGATGCCGGACGTGTGCGGTCCCCACATGTGCCGCTCGCTGTCCGCCGCCGGCGCGCTCGGCGTCCTCCACCGCTTCCAGCCGATCGAGGACCAGGTCAAGCAGCTGGCCGAGAGCGGAACCGTGGCGGCCGCCATCGGCGTTACCGGAGACTATCGCGAGCGCTGGCAGGCGCTGCACGCGGCCGGATGCCAGATCGTCTGCCTCGACACCGCCAACGGCGCCCACGACCAGGTCGCCAAGGCCATGGCCTGGATCCGGAGCCAGGCCGAGGACGTCTTCCTGGTCGCCGGCAACGTCGCCTCCGGTGACGCCTTCTCCTGGCTCGAGGACCGCGGCGCGGACGCGGTGCGCGTCGGCATCGCCGGCGGGTCGGTCTGCGAGACCCGCACCGAGACCGGCGTGTACGTGCCCACGCCCTACGCCGTCTACGAGGCGGCCCAGGTCCGCAGGAGCGCGCTGATCATCGGCGACGGCGGGGTCCGGACGCCGGCCGACCTCTGCAAGCTCCTCGCCATCGGCGCCGACGCGGTGATGGTCGGCTCGGTCCTGGCCGGGACCGACGAGGCACCCGGCCGGCTGGTCATGGTCGACGGCAAGCTGCACAAGATCATGCGCGGGGCCGCCTCGTTCTCCGTCCAGCAGGAGGCCGGCAACGAGGATCCGCAGTACGTCGAGGGCGCTGAGACCCTGGTCCAGGCCAAGGGCCCGGTCGACGGCGTGCTTCGACGCTTCCTGGGCGGGCTGCGCAGTTCGATGTCATATCTCGACTCCCGGACCCTGAGCGAGTACCGGGCCAACGCGACCTTCGTCCGGCTCTATTGAGCCGAGGCCGAGCCGTCTCGTCGACGCCCCTCCGGCCGCCCCCGAGTGGGCATGGCCGTGACCGGCATCGGGAGCCGGATCGCTCCCACATGGCAACATCGAGAGCATGACCATGGATCGATCGCCGCTGGCCGGCGTCCGGGTGCTCGAGGTCGGTCACTACATGGCGGGACCGTTCTGCGCCATGCAGCTGGCGGACCTGGGAGCCGACGTCATCAAGATCGAGAACCCGAACGGCGGCGACCAGGTGCGTCTCACCGGTCCCTTCGTCGAGGGCGAGAGCTCACCCTTCATCCGCCTCAACCGGAACAAGCGGTCCCTGGTCCTCGATCTGAAGAAGCCCCAGGGCCGCGACATCTTCCTGGAGCTGGTGGACAGGGCCGACGTCGTCGTCGAGAACCTGAGACCGGGGACCATGGGCGATCTCGGCATCGATTATCCCCGCCTGCGGGAGAGGAATCCGCGCCTCATCTACGTCGCCGCCTCCGGCTGGGGGCAGGACGGGCCGCTGGCGCCGCTGGCCGGGCTCGACATCATGGCTCAGGCCCGGTCCGGTCTGATGAGCATCACCGGCAACGCCGGCGGCGATCCAGTCAAGGTCGGCGTTCCCATCTGCGATCTGGTCTGCGCCCTCTACGGCGCGCTCGCCGCGGTCTCCGCGCTGCGCGCCCGAGAGGAGACCGGCTCCGGCCAGTACATCGACGTCTGTCTGTTCGAGGCCGGGGTCTCCTTCTCGATCTGGGAGGCCGGGAAGTACTTCGCCACCGGCGAGATCCCCCAGCCCCTGGGCTCGGCCCACCAGAGCAACGCCCCCTACCAGGCGGTGCGCAGCGCCGACGGCTGGCTGACCGTGGGGGCGACCACCATCCGCAACTGGTCGGCATTCTGCCGGGCTCTCGGTCTGGAGCGGCTTGAGCACGATCCCGACTACTCGGAGGGCAACGCCCGCTTCCGCAACCGGGAGCGGTTGATCGAGCTAATCGAGGAGGTCACGAGGACGAGGCCGACACAGCATTGGATCGACGTGCTGCAGGAGGCCGGTGTCCCCTGCGCCCCGATCCAGGACTATGGCCAGGTCTTCCAGGACCCCCACCTGACTGCCCGTGAGTACTTCTGGGATGCGCCCCATCCTCGGGCCGGCCAGGTGCGCCAGCTGGGATCGCCGATGCGCTTCTCGACGACGCCGGTCCGCAAGGAGCGAGCCGGCCCCATGTTCGGAGAGGACTCCGAGGCGATCCTGGCCGAACTCGGCCGGCCCGCCGATGATATCGCGACACTGATTGAGCAGGGGGTGATCCTCACCCCCGCCCAGGAGCGCCCGCGACCGGGCGCGCATGCGGGAGGGACAGCGTGAGCGAACAGGAGATTCTGATCGAGCGGCGCGGTGCGGTCCAGTGGGTGACCTTCAACCGCCCGCGAGCGCGAAACGCGATGACCTGGAACATGTACGACCGGCTGGTCGAGACCTGCGAGGAGGTCAATCGCGACAGCGAGGTCAGAGCCATGGTCATCACCGGCGCCCGCGGCGAGAAGCCGGCATTCGTCGCCGGCACCGACATCTCGCAGTTCCGGGAGTTCACGACGGAGCAGCACGCCCTCGACTACGAGGAGAGGGGCGACCACGTCATGCGCACGCTCGAGAGCGTGCGCGTGCCCACCATCGCCGCCATCGCGGGCCCGTGCACGGGCGGCGGCGCGGCCATGGCCTCCTGCTGCGACCTCCGCATCGCATCCCCAACGGCCAGGTACGGGTTCCCCATCGCGCGAACGCTGGGCAACTGCCTGTCCAAGCAGAACTACACGAGGCTCTTCGCGCTGCTGGGTATGGCCAGGACCAAGGACCTGCTCCTCACCGCCCGCCTGATGGGCGCCGAGGAGATGCTCAGTTCGGGGCTGGCACAGGAGCTGGTGTCCGACGAGGACTCGCTGCTTCCTCGCGCCCAGGAGCTCGCCGAGCAGCTGGCCGGGCACGCGCCGCTCACGATGTGGGCGACCAAGGAGTCGCTCCGCCGCGTCCGGGAGTCGTGGCTGGCCGGGCAGGACAACAGCGATCTCGTCGTCGGCTGCTACATGTCCGAGGACTTCAAGGAAGGCGTCGAAGCCTTCCTCGGCAAGCGGCGCCCGCAGTGGCAGGGGCGGTAGGCGAATAGGCCGATACGGTATCCTCCTGCACCGTGCATGCGCAACAGCTGGGAATCCCGCACGCAATAGAGTTCCGACCGCGAACGCACCCCGACCGGCGCGGCGTGTTCGTCAACCCCTTCACCGACGACTCGTTTCGCGAGGCGGTCGGCCATGGACTTACCGTGGTCCAGACCAACCACAGCGTCTCGAGGCGGGGCGTGGTGCGGGGCATGCATTTTGCCGATGTCCCGCCGGGACAGGCAAAGTACGTCTACTGCGCCAGCGGCTCGCTGGTCGACATCGTCCTCGACGTCCGGGTCGGGTCGCCCACGTTCGGCAAGTGGGAGGCGGTTCGCCTCGACAGCAAGGACTACCACGCCGTCTACGTTGCCGAGGGCCTCGCTCACGGCGTGATCGCCCTTGAGGATGACACCGTGCTGATCTACCTCTGCTCGACCGGCTACAATCCCACGGCCGAGCACGGAGTCAACCCGCTCGACCCAGCCCTCGAGCTGCCGTGGAGAGAGTTCCTGCCCCGGAGCGCGGAGCTGATCCTGTCCGAGAAGGACACGGACGCTCCGAGCCTTGCGGAGGCGGAGCAGTCAGGTCTTCTCCCCAGCTACAAGGAGTGCGTGAGCTACTACCGGCGGCTGCGGGAGGCGGAGCCTACCGCGTCAGGGGTTTGATCTGAATCGGCTCGTCGTCCCCCTCCTGAAGGCGGCGGACGACGTTGGCCATGACCACCGCCGCCTCCGCGGCATCGGCGCCACGGTTGTTGTCGGACTCACTGCGATCGAGGGCCTGCTGCAGGTTGCTCACGGTGAGGACCCCAAAGCCGACGGGCACGCCCGTGTCCAGATTGACGTGCATCAGCCCTGACGCGCACTCGCCGGCGACGTACTGGTCGTGCGAGGTCTCGCCCTTGATCACGCAGCCCAGCGCGACGATCGCGTCGACCTGACCTGACTCGGCGAGCGTCGCCGCGGTCAGCGGCAGCTCGAAGCAGCCAGGGACCCAGACCACGAGCGGCCTGCGCGAGCCGTGGCTCATCAGGAAGCGCCTGGCCCCATCGAGAAGCCGGTCGGTGACGTCGGCGTTGAAGCGCGAGCAGATGAGAGCGACGCGCAACTCAGAGGCGTCGAGCTCGCTGGGATCGGCGGGCCGTACGGAGCGTTCTGCCATAAACCGCGAGCAAGCCTAGCAGGTCGGACCGCTTCAGA
>DATAXV010000048.1:0-6939 GCA_036272915.1 Candidatus Dormiibacterota bacterium | reverse complement strand
CCCATGAGGACGCGACATCACGGAGGATCAACCCCGATGAAGTACATGCTGATCATCTACGGCAACCAGGAGCTCTGGAGTTCGTTCACCCAGGAGGAGTCGGCCAAGGCGATTGCCGCCCAGGACGCCTTCAACCGGGAGTACGGGGCGACCGGCGAGCTCCTCGGTGCCTACGGCCTGGCCGATTCCTCCCAGGCCCGACAGGTCAGCGTTCGGGAGGGCATGCCGGCGGTTACCGACGGTCCGTACCTGGAGAGCAAGGAGTACCTCAGCAGCTTTTGCATGGTCGACGTCGAGAGCGAGGAGCGGGCGCTCGAACTCGCCGCCAAGATGCCTTTCGCCGCCTTCCGATCGGTCGAAGTCTGGCCGATCTTGCACGAGGCGGGAGCCGAGATGTGAGCGATCAGCGATGGCTCGAGGATCTGCTGCGTCCGCTGGTACCACAGGTCCTCGGCTCGCTGGTCCGGCGCTGGGGCCGCTTCGACGTCTGCGAGGAAGCCGTTCAGGAGGCGCTGATCGCCGCCTCCGTGCAGTGGCCGGAGCAGGGCGTGCCGGACAGCCCCTCGGGCTGGCTGATCACGGTCGCCAACCGCCGGATCGCCGACTGGAGCCGGTCCGACATCGCACGGCGGCGGCGCGAGGACCGGATCGCCGCCGCCGAGCCCGTCGACAGCCGGGTCGCGCCTCCGGCCGACGCCGATCGTCTGGGCGGACGGGACGACACGCTGGCCATGCTCTTCCTCTGCTGCCATCCGGCGCTGTCCGCGCCGACGCAGATCGCGCTGACCCTGCGCGCGGTCGGCGGGCTCACCACCGCCGAGATCGCGCGGGCGTTCCTTGTCCCCGAGGCGACCATGGCGCAGCGGATCAGCCGCGCCAAGCAGAGCATCCGCCAGTCGGGTGGCGAGTTCGCCCTGCCTCCCGAGGAGGAGCGGCCGGAGCGTCTTCGGGCCGTCCTCCAGGTCCTCTACCTCATCTTCAACGAGGGCTACACCAGCACTGAGGGGGCGAGCCTGCTCAGGAGCGAGCTCACCACCGAGGCGACCCGCCTGGCCCGAATGCTGCACGGCCAGCTCCCCCTCGACGGCGAGGTGAGCGGCCTGCTCGCCCTGATGCTGCTCACCGAGGCCCGCCGCGCCGCCCGCACCACGCCGGAGGGAGGATTGGTGCCGCTGGGCGAGCAGGACCGGTCGCTGTGGGACCGCCGGCTCATCGAGGAGGGGGTGGCCCTGATCGCCGATTCCCTGTCCAGGACTCGGCTCGGCCCCTACCAGCTCCAGGCCGCGATCGCCGCCGTCCACGACGAGGCGGCGAGGGTCGATGACACCGACTGGCAGGAGGTGCTCGCCCTCTATGGCCTGCTCGAGGCGGTCTCGCCGAACCCGATGGTCACGCTGAACCGGGCGGTTGCCACGGCCATGGTCGACGGCCCCGCGGCCGGCCTCCGCGTGGTTGATGAGCTGAGCGCGGACTCCCGCATGGCCCGCCATCACCGCGTGCACGCGGTCCGCGCCCATCTGCGCGAGCTCTCCGGTGACGCCACAGGTGCGGCCGAGGCGTACCGGGCGGCGGCCAGGTTCGCCACGAACCTGCCCGAGAAGCGCTATCTGGAGGCGAGGGCCGCCGAGGTCTCCGCCGGATCGCGGACGCCCGACGCATGAGCCGCGGTGACGCGCTTGGGGTCGAGGGCAACACCGCCTCACCCGAGGGCGCTGCCGACGATCGCGAAGCCGGCCGGCATCGACCACCCTCTCGCCTTTCTCGGTAACGTCCACGAGGAGGGCGCGCTGACGCGCGTCGCCGAGCAGGCCATGCCCCTGGTCCATCCGGCCTGATGGCGTGGGGCCTCGTGAGCATGTCATTGTGGGATCAGGAGGTGGATGGGCCATGACGCAACTGGCGGTATCGAGCTGGAGCCTGCACAACACGCTGGGGCCGGTCTACGACGGCGCACCCGGCGAGGGGCAGCCGCGGACGCTGCGCAAGCCGTACGGGGAGGGGGAGTGCGACCTGCTGCAGCTGCCTGCGCTGGTCGCCGACCTGGGCATCGAGCGCCTGGAGGTCTGCCACTTCCACTTCGCCAGCACCGACTCCGACTATCTGGACCGGTTCCGCGGCGTGCTGGCCTCGGCCGGCGTCAGCCTCAGCACCCTGCTCATCGACGAGGGCGACCCCACCGCCGAGGACCCGGCCGAGCGTGAGCGCCAGCTGGCTCTGATCCGGGGCTGGATCGATGTCGCCGCCGCCGTGGGCGCGGAGCGCGTGCGGATCGTCGCCGGCGATGCCGAGGCCGGCGAAGACGCCGTCGGGCGGAGCGTGGAGGCGCTGCGCGCGCTCTCCGAATACGCGCGCGGCAGGGGTGTCCAGGTGATCACCGAGAACTGGCACCAGCTGGCCCTGGATCCTCCTGCCCTTCTCACCATCCTCGACCGGCTCGGAGGCCAGGTGGGCCTGTGCGTCGACTTCGGCAACGCCAAGGGGCCGGGCAAGTACGACGGCCTGGCCAGCCTGCTCCCGCACGCGACCACGGTCCACGCCAAGGCCGCCTTCTCGGCTCCCGGCGTCATCGACGAGGGCGACTTCGGCCGGTGTCTGGATCTGGCTCGGAAGGCGGCCTTCGACGGCGACTTCGTGGTCATCTTCGAGGGACCGGGCGAGGAGAGGGCGGGCGTGGCCCAGATCGCCCGGCGCATCTCGGAGAGCTGAGATCGGGCGACGGCGCGGCGGCCGCGGCCGCATGACCTCGGCGTGACCCGGATCCGGCCCGAGAACGCCTCCTACCCGGTGCTGCGCCGGGCGGCGCTGGCGACCGGCGGGGTCTTCGTCCTGTCCGGCGTGGTCCAGGCGACCTGGGTGTCGCGGCTGCCCGAGGTCCGGGCGCGCCTCGACGCCGCGCCCGGCGAGCTCGGTCTGGCCCTCCTCGGCAGCTCGATCGGAGCCGTGCTCTCGACCCCGATCACGGGGCGGCTGTCGAACCGGTTCGGCAGCCGCACGGTGGTGGCCATGGCCACGGTCACCACCCTGCTCGGACTGCTCGCCCTGGGCATGGTCCAGTCGATCGTCCAGCTCGCCTTCGCCCTCTTGCTGTTCGGCTTCGGCTACGGCTCCTGGGACGTGGCCATGAACATCCACGGCCACGGCGTCGAGGCGGCCGCGGGCAAGCCCTGGATGCCGCAGTACCATGCCGCCTGGAGCGTCGGCAGCTTCGCCTCCGCCGGCATCGGCGCGGCGGCGGCCGCCGTCCGGGTGCCGATCCAGGTGCACTTCATCATCTCCGCCGCCCTCTGCCTGATCGGCGTGCTGGCACTGCTCACGCTCTTCCTGGTCGACCGGCGCGAGGTGGTCGTCGTCGGGCCGACCGAGGAGGTCCACGCGCCGGTCGACAGGGTCCGGCTTCTCACCGTCACCCTGGTCCTGATGGGCGTCGTCATGGCCTGCGCCACGCTCATCGAGGGAGCCGCCTCGGACTGGCTGGGGATCTACTTCGACACCGTCCGCCACACCGCTCCGGCCGCCGGCGCCGCCGCCTACACGACCTTCGCCGTGGCGATGGCGCTCAGCCGCGCCGCCGGCACCTGGAGCATCGGCTGGCTGGGACGAAGCCGCACGGTGAGGGTCAGCGCCCTCATCGCCCTGATCGGCGTCGGCGTCGTCCTTGAATCTCCGATCACGGCGGTGGCGTACGTCGGGGCGTTCCTCTGGGGCATCGGCACCGCCATCGTCTTCCCGGCCATCATCAGTGCCGCCGGAGACACCCCCGGACGGTCGGCCGAGGCGATCGCCACGGTCGCCCCGATCGGCTATGCCGGCTTCCTCGTCGGACCACCCCTGATCGGGCTGCTCGCGCAGCACCTCGGGTTGGGCAACGCCCTCTGGACGGTGGGGGGCCTGGCCACGATCATGTTCCTGCTCGCCGGCGTCACCCGCGAGAGGTCGCGACGGGCCACCGCCTGATCCGCGACGGCTTCTAATGGTCTCGATGGCCGAGCACGCGCTCATCGTCTGCCACACGGGTGCCCGCCCCCCGGAATGGGTCGACGAGGTCGCCGCCGGGTTCGGCGTCCGGCTGGTCAGCCTCGGCGCCGCCGGAGCTTCGGTGCGGAGCACGGAGGAGGCCGCCGGGCGGCTTGCCCTGCTGCGCCCGGGCGGCTACCTCATGAACCATCCCTGGTACGGGCCTTACCTCAGTGTCGAGGCGGCGGACGCGGCCTGCGGGGGACTCCGGATCGTCACCTACATGGGGGCCACCCGCGAGGCACGCGTCTACGACACCTTCTTCGACGTCGCCGGCCTCAGGCGGCGTGGCGTGCTGCTGACCTCCCCGGCCCTGCCCAGTCTCGCCGTCGCCGAGAGCGCGCTCACGCTGCTCTTCGCCCTCGAGCTCGGCCTGCTTCCGGCGCACCTCGAGGCGAGCTCCGGCGGCACCGGCGCTGATCGCGGGATGGCCATCGGCGCCCGCAACGGGCTCCTCGGCTCGACCCTGGGCGTGGTCGGGCTGGGTCAGATCGGTCGGCTGGTCGCGCAGCTCGCCGCCTCCTGGGGGATGCGCGTCATCTGCTGGTCGCGCACCCGGCGTCCCGACCTGGAAGAGGAAATGGGGATCCGCCACGTGACCCTGCCGGCGCTGATGGAGGAGGCCGACCACGTCACCATCCACACGCCGATCCTGACCACGCGTGGCCTGATCGACCACGATGCGCTGGCGCGGGCCCGAGGGATCAACCTCGTCAACACCACCTCCGACCCCGGCGTCGTCGACGGACATGCGCTGCTCGAGGCGCTGGCCGAGGGGAGGGTGCGCCGGGTTGCCGTCGAGGGCGCCTATCCAGAGCCGCTCCAGGAGAGGCTGCGGGAGACGGGGGGCGATCGGGTCCTCCTGGTCCCGGCGTACACCTCGTGGGGGAACACGCCCCGGGAGCAGGAGCGGACCTGGCGGCACCAGCTGGAGACGTACCGCGCACTTCTGGAGGGCCGGCCGCTGGAAGACGAACTCCGGTGAGCCCGTCGCCGCCGGGCCGGCCACCGGCTCAGCCCTCGGCGCCGTTCGTCGCGTTCCGGCGCGCGTACTCGGCCGGCGTGCTGCCGGTCGTGGCGTGGAAGTCCCGGGCGAGGTGGGCCTGGTCGAAATAGCCGAGCTCGAGGGCCAGGTCGGCGAGGTCGACAGAATCTCCGGCGGCGAGCCGCTCCGCCGCCTCGTGGAGGCGGTACCGCCGAATGACCCACTTGGGACCGACCCCCACGTACTCCTGGAAGAGCCGCTGCAGCGTTCGCCGCGCGATCCCCGTGCGCTCGGCGACCTGCTCCGCTCGCAGCAGATCGGCCTCGGCGGCGATTCGGGCGACGACGCCGTTGACGGTCGCCACCCTCGAATCGCCGTCCCCGATGCGCGCCCGGACGAAGGCCATGGCGAGTTCGATGCGCCCCTCATCCTCGGGCTCCGCCCTGATCCCGCGGACCAGCTCCCGGCCGGGGCCGCCGAGGATCGTTCCGACCGCGACGCGGCGATCGGTGAGCGCCGACACCGGGCCCTTCAGGATCTGGTGGAAGCCGGCCGGTGTGAACTTGACGGCGAAGGCCCAGCCGGCGTCCCGGAGCACACGCGTGAACCGGCCGCGGGTGACGCCGTAGATCTGAGCCTGGCCCGCCTCGACGGCGAGGTGGACGGCCGGGTGGGGGAGCGTGTGCTGTGGATAGGGAGGCCGCCCGCGAAGATCCCAGCGGACGATCCAGAGATGCTCGACCACCTCGAGAAGGTCGTCGGCGGGTGGCACACGGTCCAGATGGAAGCGCCGCTCGCCGTCCCTCCGGTCGAGCACGCCGCGTGGCGCGTTTGTCCAAGACCTCGATCGTCCCGTGCCCGAGACTGTACCCACGACCCGGCGCGTCGGCGAATCGGCAGGCCGGCGAACCGATCCATCGAAGGAGGTGCACAGATGTCCACCACTGCCATACACGCCACCGGCACGTTCTCGATCAGCGGCTGGGACGAGAAGGACGGCGCCGAGCACGAGGGCGCTCCACGGATGACCACGGCGCGGATCGTCACCACCTGGCGCGGCGATCTGGAGGGGGAGTCGACCAGCCTCAGCGTGATGGTCTATCCCGCCGCCGACCGGGCCGAGTATCGCGGCTACGAGCGTTTCGTCGGCCGCCTCGCCGACCGCGCCGGCACCTTCGTCCTCCGTTCGGACGGAGCCTGGGAGGATGGTGCCGCGACCACCCGCTTCACGGTCGTCGCCGGCAGCGGCACCGGGCAACTGGAGGGTCTGACCGGCGAGGGCGGCCACGTGAGCCGGCACGGCGATCAGGAGGTCGCGTATTCGCTCGACTACGGGATCGCGGCGGGTTGACCGCCGAGTGGCCGGAGGGCGGCGGATCGACTCCTACACTCCCACCCGCTGCGGTGAGACCGATAGAGGAGCTTCGGCTGCATCCGCCGTTGAGCACCTTCTCCATGGCCGGAGCACTTCGCGGTCCGGTGGTGGGTCACCGGGACGGGAGCTGATCAGTCCCCGTCTCTGAGGCCGGCGCCGCCCGCCGCCACGTCGTCATCGGTTTCGCCGTCCTGGTCTGGTCGCCGCTGTTCTGCGCCGTCCACGTCTACTGGCTGTCCGGCGGTGGAGCGGGTCTGGAGGGCCGCCCGCTGTCGGGTCCGTTGCGCTGGATCGACGTCGCCGCGGCCATTCTGCCCGCCGTCGCCGCCGTCCTGGCGGGCTGTTGATGCGGGACAGAACGCCGCTCCCCCGCTTGATGTCGCTCGCGGCGGCCTGGGTCGCGTGCGCGGCGCTGGGGCTTCGGGGCGCGCAGGGGGTGATCGTCGACCTGATCACCCTGGTGAGCAGGGAGCTGGCGATCCCGCTGGCCCCGGTGTTCGACCCGGTCTTCCTGGTCGGCGGCGTCCTGTTCGGGCTGCTGGCCCTGAGCCGGACGGCCCGGCCC
>DATAXV010000047.1:0-24865 GCA_036272915.1 Candidatus Dormiibacterota bacterium | reverse complement strand
CCGGAACGTATGCCTCCCCGCGATGTAGAGGATGTTCAGCGGGGCCTCCGTCCGCGAGCTCAGGGTCGCGACCACCTCCGCCGCCGCGGCGGCGGGAACGAAGATGCCGTCGGCGCCGGCGTCGACGTAGGCGGCCGCTCGGCGGAGGGTCTCCTCGACCGGAGGCGGGCCGTCTCCCGGGGAGAGCCAGAAGGTGTCCGTTCTGGCGTTGAGGAAGAGCTCGGGGACCTGCGCGTGCACGGCGGCGACCTTGGCGCGATGCAGCTCGATGGGGGAGAGCGTCCCATCGTCGCGGCCGTCCTCGAGGTTGACGCCGACGGCACCTGCCTCGGCGAGCTCCCTGGCCACGGCCGCCACCTCGTCGGGATCGTCGGAGAAGCCGGATTCCATGTCCACCGTGATCAGCACGGGGAGGCTGGCGAGGCGTCGGGTCAGTTGGACGTTCTCGTCCCTGGTCGCGGCGCTGGCGTCGGGCTTGCCGACGGCGGCGGCGACGCCGAGGCTCGTGGTCCCGATCGCCGGGTAGCCGGCCTCGGCCAGCACCGCGGCGGTGGCGTAGTCCCAGGCGTTGGGCAGGAACAGTGGGTCGCCCCGCCGGTGAAGACGGGCGAACTCGTCTCGGCGCTGGTTCATCTGACTTCGACCTCCAGGCGCTCGGGGATCCGCAGCGCGGGCGACGGCTCATAGGGGACCGGCGCACCGGGCAGGAGGACGCATCGCTCGCGGACCGCGTCGATCACGGCGGCGGCGAGCATCATCGCGTGCTCGGACCCGGGGCACGGTCTGATCCCATGACCGAAGGTAAGGCTCGCCGGGCCACGCCGCAAGGGGTCGAACCGCTCCGGGCGGTCGAACGCCTCGGGGTCATGGTTCGCCGCATCGATGCTGCAGACGACGGGGTCTCCGGCCGGGATGTGGCGGCCTTCGATCTGAACCTCCACCCGGGCGACCCGGCGCGAGGCGCGGACCGGAGGGCGGTGGCGGACCACCTCGCAGAGAAGCGCGTGGGTCGGATGGGTGGCGAGTTGAGGGGCGTCCTGGATGAGGTGCAGGGTGTTGCCGATGAGGCCGGCGATCGCGTCGCAGCCCTGGACCATGAGCGCGATTCGCGCCGCGACCAGCTCCTCGTCCGCCGGCTCCAGCAGCTCGATCAGCAGCGCGGTGGCCTCATCGGCCCTTCGCTCCGCCTCGACTCCGCAGCCGGGGAAGTAGCCGGCGGCGATCGCGGCCACCGCGCCCGCCGCTTTCTCCTCGTCGTCGATCCCGAGTGCTGAGGCCATGGTCGCCATCGGCACCCTCCGGGCCAGCGTCGCCATCACGTCGACGCGACGCGCCGGACCCCGGAGGAACAGAGCCGTGCGACGGTGCGCGCCATCACGCATCCCGGCCGGCGGGAGGGAGGCGAGCTCCCGCTCCACGATCGCCCTGCGTCGCCGGTGCTCCTGCCCGTCGGCGAAGCGGGAGACCGACGCACGAAGCCAGTGGATGGTGCCGAAGCGACCGTACCGATCCACCTTCGCCACCTGGAACCGCTCGTCGTCGAGTACCGATCGCACGTCGACGTAGCGGCTGGCCACCCACTCGCTCCGGGGACCGGAGCGGGTCAGGCCAGATCGTGCTTGGGAGATGTCACCGCGCATCCACCGAAGGTAGCGGCGAAACGCTTCGACTCCCGCCGAACTCGGCGGGCACCGTCACAGGAGCTGGCGCAACCGGTCGGCGAATCCGTCCACGTCCTCCGAGAACCCGCCGTGCCCTCCCGGGAACGGCACCGGGGACGAGCCCAGTCTCTCCGCGATCGCCCAGGAGGCCTTGAAAGTGGCCTGATCCGGCGTCGAGGTCTCGCCCAGGCCGATCACGACCCTGGTCGAGCTCGCCTTGAGGGCGTCGAGATCCGGCTCGTAGGCGCCGATGGTGGGGATCAGATGTCCGGCGAAGAGGTCGAGATTGCCGGGAACCCCGCCGGCTGGGGCCTCCGGCTTCTCCCCTTCCTCCCGCCTCTCCGGCTCGGGCGGCGGTCCGCCGTTGAGGCCCATCGCCTCGCCGAACAGCTGGAGTGCCGGGAACGCCCCGTGGCTGGCGTAGGCGTCGCGCACTCTCTGGTTGAACGCCCGCCACCCCTCCCGGTCGGGAAGAAGCATCAGCAGCGGCGGCTCGTGGGCGACCAGGGTCCTCACCCGCCCCGGATGCCGGGCCACCAGATCGAGGCCGTACGTTGCGCCTCCGCTTGATCCGAGGACGAAGGCGGGTTCGCCGCCCACCGCGTCGAGCAGCCTGCAGGCATCGTCGCCGAAGGTCTCGACGGTCAGCTCCGCGCGCGGCCCGTCGAACCGGCTACGCGAGTTGCCGCGACAGTCGCAGGTCACGACGGTGAAGCTGTCGGCCAGCCGGTCGGCCAGCGGCGCGAAGGCGTCGGCGTCGACCGGCCCGCCGGGAATCATGAGGAGCACGGGGCCGCCGCCGCGCACCTCGTAGTAGAGCGAGCCGCCTGGAACGTTCAGTGTTTCGGATCTCATGGTTGACCTCCGCTGGGTATGACCGCGCCCGTGGGCTCAACTCATCGCTGGATCGCGTCAGCAGGTCGCCCCTGGCCTCCGACGCCCCCGTTCATCCGGGGCGGTCCGCGAGGTCAGGCGCCGGGCGGTGTCCGCTGCGGGTCGATCCGATAGCCGAGCTGCGGATAGTCGACGACGATCCCGTCGACGCCGACCAGAAGGTCGCTCGCGAAGGTGCCGGAGGAGTACCGGATCCGTGGCCCACCGGGGACGGAGGACAGGTGCCGGTAGGTCTGGCGCATCGGGATCGCGCGCAGGGTGGGAACCTCGACGAAGGCCATCGTGAACTCGCGGGTCCCAGGGCCGAGATGAAGCCCGTGGCGGATGACGGGCATGGTGTTGGTGAGCGGCGAGAAGCCCAGATCACAGTCGAGGGCGGCGTCGAGGTCCGGCCGTGGTGTTCCGTCGACGGTCCAGCCGCCGCCGTCACGTCTCAGGTCGATGTGCCGCTCCCCGCCCGAGAACTCGGCGTCGACGGCGAGCCGGGTGGTGGCGGCCTTGGAGTCGGTCTCGAGCGTGTAGTCGAGCCAGTACGGCCGAGGCGTCTGTCCGACCACGCGCCCGCTCGCCCGAAGGGTCATGCCCCGCAGGTCCAGCCATGTCGACTCGAAACCCGCGGTCTCGATCACGCGCCAGACGACGAGGCGGGACTGGTCGGCGTCGGCGCTCGGGCGGGGTCTCAATGACCGGTCCTCAGGATTGGGCCCAGCGTGGGACGGGGTCTGGCCACGACAACACCATCAGCCGGGGAGGGTGTTGGTGGAGCGAAGCGGATTCGAACCGCTGGCCTCTGCCGTGCGAGGGCAGCGCTCTACCAGCTGAGCTATCGCCCCAGAAAGAACCCAGCCATTGTACCGGTAGGCCCGGGTGTGGCGACGCCACCTCGCCATCCGGATGCCAGGGCCGTTGACCCCGGTGTCGGTGACGCCCGCTACGCTTGCCCGGTGGATGCCCAGACGGCGAGGACGCACCGACCGTCAGGTCGCGGCCGCGAGGAGAGAGGCGCTGTCGTCGCTCCCCGCATCTGATGCCCATCATCACCCTCACATCCGACTTCGGCGAGGGATCGCCCTACGTCGCCGCGATGAAGGCGGTGCTGCTGTCCGCCTGTCCACGGGCGACCCTCGTCGACGTCAGCCATGCCGTCCCCCCTTTCGACCTCGACCAGGGTGCCTTCGTGCTCTGGGCAGGCACCCGGCACTTCGCGCCCGGCGCGGTGCATCTGGTCGTCGTCGATCCGGGAGTGGGAGGGGAGCGCCGCCCGGTCGCCTTCTCGCTGGAGGGGTCGCTCTACGTCGGTCCGGACAACGGCGTCTTCGACCTCGTCTGCCGGCGCGCGCGGACGACTCCTGACGCCGTCGTCGAGCTGCGGCGTACGGATGCCACCTCCAGGACCTTCGAGGGCAGGGACGTGTTCGCACCCGCGGCCGGAGCGCTCGGCGCAGGGGGGACGCTGACGTCGGTCGGCACCGTGCCCCACCAGAGCCTGGCGCAGCTTCCCGACCGGGGGCCCAGGATCATCTGGGTCGATGCCTTCGGGAACCTGATCACCAACCTGGAGGGGCGGGTGGCCGGTCTGCGCGTGAACGGAAGGGAGGTGCGGACGTGGGGCGCGACCTTCTCGGACGCGCCACCCGGTGAGCCCTTCCTCTATCGAGGCTCGATGGACTTCATCGAGATCGGCGTTCGCGAGGCACGAGCGGATGCCCTGCTCGGAGCCAGGGCGGGGATGACGATCGAGCCGCTCCCCTGACACCCTCCCGGAGGCGCCTGCAGGCACCGAGGGCGGGCATGCCGAACCGGCTGTGATGACCCTCCGCCCCGGCGGTTCGGCGTGCCTTCGGGCACGACCGACCGCCGATGGGCGGGCGCGATTGCCGAGCCGGGTTGGTTCGGCTAGCGCTGGAGGGAGCGGCGCAACAGGCGGAAGATGCTCATGCGCGCGCCCGTCGCTGCCAACGGGTCTTTTTCAGCATCTTCTTGTGCTTGTGCTTGCGCATTTTCCTGCGCCGCTTCTTGATGACAGAACCCAAGATTGCTCCAGCGTGCGTGACAAAGAGATTTGGACTGCAAATGCGACCTCGGAGAGGCCTCGCGGAATCATACCCTACCCGCCCTCGGCAACGCGTCACCGGGTCGGTCAGTAGGCTGGCACGATATGGCCGAGACCCCAGCGACATGGTTCCGAGGCGCCTCCATCGAGGTCGTCACCGACAGCGGCGGCCGCATCGTCGCCGCCGGTCCCGGCGCGGGCGACGCGGCCCCACGGAGCATTCGTGTGGTCGAGCTCCGGGGCGAGCTGCTGCCCGGCCTCCACGACGCCCATCTCCACCTCGACGGGCTGGTCGGGTCCAAGCTCGGGGTGGAGCTGGAGGGATGCTCGACGCGCGGCGAGGCGCTGGCGCGCGTCGCCGCCCACGCCCGCGGCCTGGGCGCCGGCGACTGGCTGATCGGGCGGGGCTGGTACAACGACGCCTGGGGCGACGATCCCGGGTTCCCCGACCGGACGCTGCTCGACGGCGTCGCCGGCGGGCGGCCGGCTGTGCTCTGGCGCAAGGACGGGCACTCCGCCTGGGTCTCGACGGCGGCGCTGCGGGCGGCCGGCGTCGTCCGCGGCGGACCCGATCCGAAGGGCGGTGTCATCGACCGGGACGCGCGGGGCGAACCGACCGGGATTCTGCGCGAGTCGGCCATGGACCTGGTCGGCCGGATCCTGCCCGAGCCCGCCGCGGCCGAGGTCGACCGGGCGATGACCGAGGTCCTGCACGACCTGGCCAGGCTTGGCCTGACCTCGGTGACGTCGATGGATCCCATCGCCGACTTCGGCGTCCTCCAGCGGCTCCACCGGCGGAGCCCGCTGCCGATCCGGGTCAACTACAACGTGCCCGTGGCCGAGCTCGAGGCGGCGGTGCGGATGGGGGTGCACTCCGGCCTCGGCGACGCCCGCCTCCGCATCTGGGGCGTGAAGGCCTTTCTCGATGGATCCCTGGGCAGCCGCACCGCCGCCATGCTCGACGGCACTGGCGTCTCCCTCTACACCGTGGCCGAGCTCGAGGAGCTCGGCCGCCGGTGCGCGGACGCGCGACTCAACGTCTGCTGGCACGCCATCGGCGACGCCGCCGTTCGCAACGCGCTCGACGCGCTGGAGCCGATGGCCGGGGCCTGGGATGGGTGGCGGCCGCGGATCGAGCACGCCCAGTGCGTGCGGGCCGAGGACCGTCCCCGGTTCCGATCGGCCGCGGTGATCGCCTCGATGCAGCCCATCCACGCCGTCACCGACCGCGAGCTGGCCGACCGCGAGTGGCCCGGACTGACCGCCGACGCCTACGCCTGGTCGGCTCTGGAGGCGGCGGGTGCCGTCCTCGCCTTCGGCTCCGACGCGCCGGTGGAGACGGCCGACCCGCTGCCCGGGCTGGCCGCGGCCACCACCTGGCGGCAGCAGGCGGCCTGGCACACGGAGCTGGCGCTCACCCGCGAGTCGGCCCTGCGCGCCTACACGGCGGGCGCCGCCTACGCGGTGGGCATGGAGGCGGAGCTGGGGAGCATCGGTCCCGGGTACCGCTGCGACCTGACCGTCGTCGAAGGGGATCGGGTCACGGCGACCGTGGTCGACGGCGAGGTCGTCTGGCAGGCCTGATCAGCGGGTGCCGAAGGCGCCGTGGAGCGCTTCCCAGGTCCTGGTCAGATGCTCGTTGATGACCTTGACCTCGCCCAGCACGGGCATGAAGTTGGTGTCGCCATCCCATCGCGGGACGATGTGTTCGTGGACGTGGTCGGGGATGCCGGCACCGGCGGCACGCCCGATGTTGCTGCCGACGTTGAAGCCGTGGGGGTGGAGGACCTCGCCGAGCACGCGCAGTGTCTCCCGGGTCAGCCGGGTCACGGCCATCCCCGCCTCGTCGTCGAGATCGGCCAGGGTGCCGACGTGGGCGCGAGGGGCGATCATGACGTGGCCGGAGTTGTAGGGGAAGCGGTTGAGCATGAGCAGCGCGTCGTCGTCGACCCGCACCACCAGGTTCTCCCGATCCCGATCGGGGGATTCCTCCCGAACCCGGCAGAAGAGGCAGCCGGGCTGGTCGGGGGCGCCGATGTACTCCATCCGCCAGGGTGCGTGCAGGTAGCGCATACGGCTCGACCGTATCATCTGGATTCCCCATGACGGCGACACGACGCGGTGGCTACGCGCCCCAGGAGATCGAGGCCAGGTGGCAGCGGACCTGGGAGGAGCGCGGCGTGATGAGGGCTCGCGACGACAGCCCCCGCCCGCCCTTCTACAACCTGGTGATGTTCCCGTACCCGTCGGGGGACCTGCACATGGGCCACATGCGCAACTACGTCATCGGCGACCTCTACAGCAGGTTCCTGCGCATGCGCGGGCACGAGGTGCTCAGCCCCTTCGGCTGGGACGCCTTCGGGCTCCCCGCCGAGAACGCCGCCATGAAGGCCGGGGTGCACCCCCGCTCCTGGACCGCCGGCAACATCCGGCGGGCCAGGGAGCAGCTGGCGATGATGGGGGTCCTCTACGACTGGTCGCGGGAGGTCACCACCTGCCAGCCCGACTACTACCGCTGGACCCAGGACCTGTTCCTGCTCTTCTGGGAGCGGGGTCTCGCCTACCGGGCGGAGGCGCCGGTCAACTGGTGCCCGGTGGACAAGACCGTGCTCGCCAACGAGCAGGTCATCGCCGGGCGCTGCTGGCGCTGCGGCAGCGAGGTCGAGCGGCGCGAGCTGGAGCAGTGGTTCCTGCGCATCACCGAGTACGCCGAGCGCCTGCTCCGCGACCTCGACCTGCTCGACCACTGGCCGGAGCGGGTCCGCGTCATGCAGGCCAACTGGATCGGCCGCTCCGAGGGCGCCGAGGTGGTCTTCACGGTGGCCGGCGCCACCGAGCGCGAGCTCCGCGTCTTCACCACCCGCCCCGACACCCTGTTCGGCGCCACCTTCATGGTCGTCGCCCCCGAGCATCCCCTGGTCGAGGAGATCACCGCGCGCGACCGGCGCGAGGAGGTCCGCGCCTACGTCGCCGGGGCGCGGGGCACCAGCGAGATCGAGCGGCTGGCCACGGGAAGGGACCGGACCGGGGTTTTCACCGGCGCCTTCGCCGTCAACCCGGTCAACGGCGAGCGGCTTCCGATCTGGGTCGCCGACTACGTCCTCGCCGGCTACGGCACCGGCGCGATCATGGCCGTGCCCGCCCACGACGAGCGCGACCACGCCTTCGCGCGACGCCACCACCTCCGGATCCGCCGCGTCATCACCGACGAGGGGGGCGGCGACATCGAGGCCGAGGCGCACACCGGCTCCGGCTCACTGACCGGCAGCGGCGCCTTCGACGGCCTCGACAGCGCCGAGGGTAGGGCCCGGATAACCGCCTGGCTGGAGGCGAGGGGACGGGGGCGGGGCACCGTCACCTACCGCCTGCGCGACTGGCTGATCTCGCGCCAGCGCTACTGGGGCTGTCCGATCCCGATCGTCCACTGCGAGCGGTGTGGGCTGGTCCCCGTCCCCAGGGAGCAGCTGCCGGTGCTCCTGCCCGAGCGGTACGCGCCGCTGGCGGAGATCCCGGAGTTCGTCGCCACCACCTGTCCTCGCTGCGAGGGCCCGGCCCGGCGGGAGACGGACACGATGGACACCTTCATCGACTCCTCCTGGTACTACCTCCGCTACGCGGACGCGCACAACCAGGACCGTCCCTTCTCGACCGAGCTGGCCGACCACTGGATGCCGGTCGATCAGTACACGGGCGGCATCGAGCACGCGATCCTCCACCTGCTCTATTCGCGCTTCTTCGTCAAGGTCCTCCATGACGCGGGGCTGGTCGAGGCGGTGGAGCCGTTCGCCAGGCTCTTCACCCAGGGCATGGTCACCCGCCACGGAACGGCCATGTCCAAGTCCAGGGGCAACGGCGTCTCCCCCGACGATCTGGTGGCCAGGGAGGGCGCGGACGCCGGGCGCGTCTATGAGATGTTCATCGGACCGCCCGACGAGGACGCGGAGTGGACCGACGCCGCCGTCCAGGGGCCGGTCCGCTTCCTGCACCGGGTCTGGCGTCTGGTCCGCGAACCGGAGTCGTTCCCGGTCACCGGTTCGGGAGGCGGCCCTGCCGTCCTCCGGCGCCGCGTCCACCAGGCCATCGCCCGGGTCACCGCCGACTACCAGGACTTCCACTTCAACACCGCCGTCTCCACCCTGATGGAGCTCACCAACGCGATGCAGAGCCACCTGACCGAGGGCGGCGAGCGGGGGGCGGAGTGGGAGGAGGCGGTCCGCTCGCTGGTGCTGCTGCTCAACCCGATGGCGCCGCACATCGCCGAGGAGCTCTGGCAGGAGATCGGCGAGGGGCTCTGCGTCGACGCCGAGTGGCCGGCCTTCGACGAATCCGTCGCCGCCGATCCCGAGGTCACCCTCGTCGTGCAGGTCAACGGCAGGGTCCGCGACCGCCTGACCGTCCCCGCCGGGCTCGATCAGGCGGCGGCCGAGGAGCGCGCGCTGGCCAGCGAGGCGGTGCGACGGGCCCTGGGCGACGGCGGGTCGCCGGCCAAGGTGATCCACATCCCCGACCGGCTGATCAACCTGGTCCTCTGATCCGCCCGAGGCCGGGGCGTCAGGGGCGCCCCGCGCCCGGCACCGAGACCGGAACGGCCAGGATTTCCCCGGTGCGCGGCCCCGTCATCAGCCGCCCGATGTTCTCGGTGACGCTGTCGGACGCCCGCCACTCGGCTGTGAGGATGAACAGCGTCCGCCGGTCGGGGCCGCCGAGCATCAGCGCGAACGGCGCCCGGTTCTCGCCCAGCTGGACACGCTCGAGGACCTCGCCGCCCTCGGAGACGCGGGCGACCTCGGTCGGGCCGTCGCCGGCCCCGCGGAAGGAGTTGTCGGCGGAGACCCAGACGGCGCCCTCGGCCTCGACGGTGATGCCGTCCGGGCCGAGTCCATCGGCGAAGACGCGCCGGTTCGAAAGCCCGCCGTCGGGCTCGATGTCGAACGCCGTGAGTCGGCCGGCGAACGACTCCGAGATGATCAGGGTGCGGCCGTCAGGGGTGACGACCATACCGTTGGGAAACTGGATGTCACCAGCGACCTGGCGCAGCTCGCCCTCCGGCGTGATGAGCTTGATGTAGCCGGGCACCGGAGCCGCTCCGCCGGCGAAGTCGAAGTCGGCGCCGTTGACGTAGACGTTGCCGCGCCCGTCGACGACGATCTCGTTCGCCCCCTGATCGGCGTGCGTGGCCACCGTCCCGTCAGGGTCCAGCCGCCTCACCCGGTCTCCGGTGACCAGCAGCCGGCCGTCTGGCAGCCAGTCGATGGAATACCCCATCGGGACCTCGCTCGGCGAGGGCATGACCTCGTGATGGCCGTCCAGGTCGAGGGCGACGATCTGCTTGTCGATCCAGTTGCTGAACCAGAGCCGTCCCTCGTGCCACCTCGGCGATTCGGGGATCCCCAGTCCGCTCAGAAGTACCTTCGGCCTCATGGCGAGCATCTCCTCGTTCGTGATTGGCGACCTGCCCGGCCGCTCACCCATCTAGACGAAGCGTGCTCGGCCCGATCGACATCCGGTCGGGTGATCTGTCGAATCGACCCATCGTCGAGCGCAACCCGGGCCAAGGTTGAGGTGGCCGGCGACTCACCTCGGCTGGTCCCCTCGACTCGGAGGCGCTTCCGCCGCCGCCTCCAGGAACGCTCGCGCGGCCGGTGAGAGGTCCGTCAGCGAGCGGGCGGCGAGCGCGAGTGAGCGGCGCACCTTGGGATCCAGCGGCCGCGCAACTGCTCCCTCAGGGAACGGCGGCAGAGCCAGCGTGGGGACGATGCTGACCCCGAGGCCGGCGGTGACCATGGCCAGGATCGTCGCCACCTCCCTGGCCTCGTACGACGGCCGCAGCCTGACGCCAGCGGCACGGGCTGCGGCCGTGATGATCGGCTCGCAGCCGCCGGTGGAGAGGATGAAGGGCTCGTCCGCGAGCGCCTCCATCGTCACGCTGGGCGCCGCTGCCAGGAGGTGACCAGCTGGCAGCACGGCCACCATCTCGTCCTCGGCCAGGGACACCGTCTCCAGGCTGCCGCAGGGCAGCGTGACCACGCCGATCTCGGCCGCGCCTTGCTCGACCCAGGCCAGCACCTCGTGGTCGGTCCCGTCGAACAGCCGCACCTCGACCTGCGGGTGGCGCGCCACCAGAGCACGGAGGCGTTCCGGCAGCAGCCCGGCAGTCACGCTCTGGAAGCTGGCCAGCCTGAGTACCCCACTGACCCGGCCCGCTGCCGCTGCCACCTCCGCCAGCAGGAGGTCCTGCCGTCGGAGCACTTCGCGCCCGTGCGTGAATGCCGCCCGCCCCGCCTCGGTCGGCTGCACACCGTCCTTGCCGCGAGTGAGCAGCCGCGCGCCAAGCTCCGACTCCAGCGCGCCCACGGCGCGGCTCACTGACGGCTGGGCCATCTCGAGATGTTCGGCCGCCGCCGTGAACCCACCCCGCTCGACCACGGCCACGAAGACCCGGAGCTGTACGAACGTCATGTCCCTAATCAGATGATGTCATAACTGGTTTGACATTTGAAATAGGCTATACAGAACCGTACGGTTATCGATATGAGACGAGCAGGACTGGCCATCGTCGGTGACCGTGAACCGGGCTTCGACCCCCACCAGGCGACGGACGCCGCGCTTCGCCACACTGCCGCCGCTCTTGGCGTGCGCGTGGAGGCGCGGTGGGTCCCGACCGAGACCCTTGCGGACGGCGTCGCCGCCATCGAGGACGACGACGGGGTGCTCATCGCGCCGGGCGCCTACGCGAGCTTCGCCGGTGCGCTCCGGGCCATCCGCCACGCCCGCGAGCGGCAGGTGCCCATGCTCGGCACGTGCGCGGGGTTCCAGTACGTCGTCATCGAGTACGCTCGCTCCGTCCTCGGCTTCGTCGACGCCGAGCACGCCGAGCGCAAGCCGGACGCGTCAAACCTCTTCGTCACGCCGCTTGCCTGCTCGCTGGTCGGGCAGGTCTTGCCGATCGACATCGAGCCTGGGTCGCGGGTCGCAGCCGCCTATGGAGCCCTCCACGCCGAGGAGCGCTACTACTGCAACTTCGGCCTCGCCCCCGAGCACCGGCGGCTCCTCCACGACGGAGGCCTACGGGTCGTCGCCACCGACCGCGACGGCGAGGTCAGAGCCCTTGAACTGCCTGCACACCCGTTCTTCGTGGCGACGCTGTTTGTGCCTCAGGCCCTCTCCGCGCCCGCACACCCGCACCCGCTGGTCAGCGCGTTCGTGGAGGCTGCGACCGGAGGGCCGAACCATACCCCCCGCAATGGGGCCGACGAGTCGGTGCATCACCGAACCCCGTGACCGTCGTGGACAGCTCCCACAGAGCGTGCGAGCGGATCCGTGCCCGCCACACCGGGCTGTCCAGGAGGCTCCAGGCGGTCGAGCCCGAGGCCGTGCGAAGGAGCAACGTGCGGGACTCGCCGGTGGATGAAGGACTGCCTGAGCGATCTTCCCGCCATGCCGGCTGGGTTGAGTCGGGGCCGTCATGGTCGATCGCCACAGGTCGCTGTCCGTCGAGTGGAGAAGCGGGCGAGCGCTCGTGACACGGGATTGGTGCGGTGGCCGGGCGCGCGCGAACCGGGTCCCGGCGAGCCTCTGCGGAGCGAGGTGAGGTCGGCGGAGCCACCGGAGCGCCGTCGAGGAGAAGGGTGGTGGTGGTTCCGGGCCGAGGTCTCGAACCCCGCTTTCCGGGTCCAAAGCCCGGCGTGCTACCACTACACCAGCCCGGACCGTCGGGTGCGACCCTGCCGCCTCGACGAGCCGCCACCCATCTTAAACGGAGTGTCGCGCGGGCCTGGTCGCAACCCGCCATGCGGGGACCCCGGCTTAGAGGCCGTCGGCGAGATCAGTCATGGCGCTTTGAAGCCATTCCAGATCGGCGGCGTGGTGGCGCAGCGACGCGGCCGCGCCGGCGGCGTCGACCGGCCAGTGCTTGACCAGCTCGGCGCCCATGAGCTGCGCCCGCTTGAGTGCCGGAAGCACCTGGCGGCGGTCCTCCAGCCCATAGGCGTCGACGAAGATCCGAAGCCGTCGGGCCAGGTCAGGAAGGGGATCGAAGCCCGTGTCGCGGAGCCGGGACGGAGGCACGAGGGGCACATAGGCCCATGCGGCTCCGGCGAGGTCGGTGACCGGGTTCATCGGCCGACAGGCGTCCCAGTCGATGAGCCCGTACGCGACGCCTTGGCGGTAGACGGTGTTCCAGGGGCCGAGGTCGCCGTGGCAGACGATCTCGCCGGGGCCGGGCGGATGGGGGTGGAAGCGGTAGGAGGTGACCGCCGGATGGAAGTCCCGGGACGCGTCGTGGAGCTCGCGGATGAGGCGAGCGACGCTGCGGAGTGCGCCCTCGCTCCGGGCCGCGGCGGGCAGGCGGTGACCACGACCCGGCTCCCAGCCCGGATCGGCGGCGACCTCGCCCTCGAGGTAGGTCAGGACCTCGACCCCTTCCTCGACCGCGACCAGCCGGGGGGCACCGCGGAAGCCCACCCCCTCCAGGTGGCGGAGGTACTCGTGGACGGCCGGAGACCAGGGTCCGGTGGGGCGGCGGACCTCGCCGCCGCGGCGGACGATGCCGCCGGTCATGCGACCCGCCGGGAGAGGGACGTCGCCGTCCGGCGGTTTGGTCATCCGAGGCTCCGACGGGTAATGGTCAAGGTCATGAGTCGGACATGGAAGGCTTACGGGACCTTATCGTGACCCAGCGCGTCAACGTCACCCGGACGTAGCTCAAGTCTCAGCGAGCCCCCTTGACATCCTCACCCGACTACGCATACTTAGTCATATGCCTAAGTGTCCAGGCGAGACCGGCGGCGACGCGGACCTCGACCGGATGTTCCACGCACTGGCTGACGGCACCCGCCGGGCGATGGTCGCCCGGCTGGTCCACGGGCCGGCCTCGGTGAGCCAGCTCGCCGAGCCGTTTGGCATGGCGCTTCCCACAATAGTCCAGCACCTTCGGGTGCTGGAGGAGGCGCAGATCGTGTCGTCCGAGAAGGTCGGCCGGGTACGCACGTACCTGCTCGTGCCCGACGCGCTGGTCCCGGCCAACGCCTGGATCGTGGCTCACCGCCGTCCGCAGGAACGCCAGCTCGACCGCCTGGGCGACTACCTCACCAACCGTCACCCGACCCAGGAGGACTGACATGACCGACCGCACCCAGACCCACGCCACGTTCGTGCTCGAGCGCGAGTACCCGGTTCCGGTCGACCAGGTGTGGGTCGCCTTCGCCGACCCCGAGATCAAGCGCAGGTGGTTCGGCGGCGACGACTTCGTCGACGTCGAGCGCAGCGACGACTTCCGGGTCGGCGGTGTGGCGATCGACGACGGGCGTCACGGCGAAGGCGGCCCGCTGTCCCAATTCCGCGCCACGTACACCGACATCACGCCCAACGAGCGGATCATCTACACGTACGACATGTGGCTCGACGGGGTGCACGCCTCGACGTCGATCACCACGATCGTGTTCGAGCCTACCGACGACGGCGCCGGCCCCGGAACCCGACTCACGTTCACCGAGCAGGGCGTGCACCTCGACGGTGTGCACGGTCCCGGGCCGGATGCCGCGGCCGGTCGTGAGTCCGGCACCGCCGGCCTGCTCGACGCGCTGGGGAAGCTGCTCGTCGCCGTCGGCTGAATCCGTCCACGGAGCCGGGTTCACGACCGGCGATCGGTGAGCGACCTGAGGTCGTCCCTGTCGGGCATCCCGTTGCGCTCGATCACCACCGCGACGGCGGGCAGGGGCGACCACACCGAGTGCCAGCCACACACCCAGGCCGGCGTGCCCTCCAGCGAGCTCCACGATGCGAACCCAGCACGGTCAGGCAGGTGATCGCCGCACCACCGACCAGCGGCGCGTCGTACCCGATCCCGGACGGATCACCTGCCCGGCCGCGCTCGCCTCTTGCACCACGCGGCGGCCCCGGGGCTGCGGCTGACACGGGGTCGGTCACGACAGGCGAAGCCCGACAACTCCAGCCGCCGTGTGCCGAGGTGCCCGCGCGACGTGTGAGAGGAGTGCCGACGGCCAACGACTGACGACTAGGCGGTCACGCACAACCCGCATGATTCGGCGGCCGCCCGGCCGGGTCGGGCAGGATAGGGAGGCGGAACGGTCGGCTTCTGAAATCGGAGGGCATGACGCGTGCGGATTCTCTACATCGACATCGACAGCCTGCGGCCAGACCACCTCGGCTGCTACGGGTATCCGCGCGCCACCAGTCCCAACATCGATCGCATCGCCGGCGAGGGCGTGCGCTTCGAGCAGCTGTACGTGTCGGACGCCCCCTGCCTGCCCTCGCGGACGGCCTTCTGGAGCGGGCGCTTCGGCTACCACACCGGCGTCGTCAACCACGGCGGGACCGCGGCCGACCCCTTCAACGAGGGCCCCGGGCGGCGCGGGCAGGACCTCTTCGGGACCACCGGCTGGATGCGCCAGCTCCGCCGCCGCGGGCTCCGAACCGCGACCGTGAGCCCCTTCGGCGAGCGCCACTCGGCATGGCACTGGTACGCGGGGTTCAACGAGATCATCAACACCGGCAACAACGGGCTCGAGATCGCCGACGAGATCAGCCCGCCCGCCCTCGACTGGCTGGCCCGGAACGGCGCCGCCGACGACTGGTTCCTCCACGTCAACTACTGGGACCCACACACGCCCTACCGGACTCCTCTCGAGTTCGGCAACCCCTTCGCCTCGGAGCCGCTCCCGGAATGGCTGACCGAGGAGGTGAGGGAGCGGATGTGGCGGGGCTACGGGCCCCACAGCGCCCAGGAGCCCTGGGGCTTCGACGTGCGGGCGACGCCTCGCTTCCCCCGCGAGCCCGACCAGATCGACTCGATGGAGTCGGTCCGCCGCTGCATCGACGGCTATGACGTCGGCGTCCGTTACGCCGACGAGCACGTCGGCCGTCTGCTCCAGGCGCTGGCCGACCAGGGTGTCCTCGACGAGACGGTGGTCATCATCGGCGCCGACCACGGCGAGAACCTGGGCGAGCTCAACGTCTGGGGCGACCACCAGACCGCCGACCTCCCCACCTGCCGCGTCCCCTGGATCGTGCGCTGGCCCGGCACCGGCGGATCGCCCCGCGTCGACCGGGCGCTCCACTACCAGTTCGACTGGGCGGCGACCATGGTCGAGCTCCTCGGAGGTGAGGTGCCCGCGAACTGGGACGCGGCCAGCTTCGCCGGAGCCTTCCGGTCGGGGCAGGAGGAGGGGCGGCCGCACCTGGTCGTCAGCCAGAACACCTGGAGCTGCCAGCGGGCGGTTCGCTTCGGCCCCCACCTCTGCATCCGCACCTATCACGACGGTTACAAGGAGCTGGCCCCGATCCTGCTCTTCGATCTCGACGCCGACCCCCACCAGCAGCGCGACCTCTCCGCCGAACGGCCCGACCTGGTCGACCACGCGATGTCGCTGCTCACCGGCTGGCAGCAGGAGATGGCCGCGACCAGCGCCAACGACCGGGACCCGCTGCTGACGGCGGTGCGGGAGGAGCCCTTCTACCTCCGTGGCGAGCTCGGGCCCTACCTGGAGCGCCTGCGCCGAACCGGCCGGGAGGAGCAGGCGAAGCGTCTGGAGGGGCTGCACCCGGTCGGCGCCTGACCGCCCCAGGAACGGCGTCCGCGCCGATGTAGGATCTGGCCATGCCCCGATCCGCGCCGGCCAACGTGCTCCTGCTCCACGGCGAGGAGCCGTTCCTGATCGAGGAGGCGGCGCGGCGCACGCTCGAGGAGTGGAAGAAGGACCTGGTCTCGGACTTCGGATTCGATCCCATCGACCCCGGCGGGCTCAACGCGGAGCGCCTGCGCGACGCGATCGTCCAGCTGCCCTTCCTCGACCCGTACCGGATCGTGGCCGTCCGCTCCATCGTCGCGCGGCGGGCGGACGGCCTGGCCCCGGCCCTGGCCGAGGTCCCGGAGACGACCAGGGTGCTGCTCACCGTCAACGGCAAGCTCGCCGCGACGAGCAGGCTGGTCAAGGCCGTCACCGCGGCCAAGGGCATGGCCAGGGATCATCCGACGCCTCGGGCCAGGGCGCTTCAGGACTGGATCAGGGACCGGGCACGGGAGTACGGCCTGCCCGTCAACGTGGGGGCGACGGTGGGGCGGCTGGTGAGGCCCGACGTCGGCGTCATCGACGCCGAGCTGCGCAAGCTCGCCGGCTACCAGGCCACCGGCAACCGCCTCGATCAGGAGACGGTGCGGGAGCTGGTCGTCAGCGACCGGCCGGAGCAGATCTTCCGGCTCACCGATCACCTGCTGCCCAGACCCACCGGCGAGGCCTGGCGGGTCGCGCTCGACCTGCTCCAGCGGGAGCAGCCGACCAGCATCGCCTACCGGCTGGCCAGACATCTCTCCCTGGTGCTGAGCGTTCGCGCCCATCAGGAACGCGGCGAGGACCTCGCCACCGTGCAGGCGGCGATGCGCGAGCACCCCTTCGTCGTGCAGAAGGCCTACGACGCCGCCCGGCAGACGACTGCCCAGCGGCTCGAGCTGGGGCTGCGGGTGCTGCTCGACTACGAGTGGGAGGTCAAGTCAGGCCAGATCGACGCGGAGTGGGGCCTGCAGGGCGTGCTCGCCCGGCTCTGACCCAAAAGCACGCAAAAAACGCTCGTGAGCACCGCCGTCGGTGCCACGAGCGTCAGCTGCCAGGGGCGCCGGTCCCCCGCTACTTCGATTCCGTCTGGGTGGCGTTGAGGCGCTTGGCCAGCCGGGACTTGCGCCTGGCCGCGTTGCGCGGGTGGAGCACGCCCTTGCTGGCGGCGCGGTCAAGGGCGGCGATGGCGGTGGTCGCCAGCTCGCCGATCTCCTCGCCCGCGGCTGCCGCGCGGCGGAATTTGGTGATCTTGGTCTTGACCGAGGAACGGAGCGAGCGATTGCGCGCCGCCCGGACCGCGTCCTGACGCATGGCCTTCTTGGCCGCCGTGGTGTTAGCCATGAGTTGCCCTCTGGTTGGATTTCAGCACGAGCATAGGATTATAGGCCATGCCCCTGTACCAGCTGGAGGGGAGGATGCCCCGCGTCCACCCGGAAGCCTACATCGCTCCCACCGCGGTCGTCATCGGCGACGTCGAGATCGGCGCCGGCAGCAGCGTCTGGTTCGGGGCTGTGATCCGCGGCGACCATGCCCAGATCACGATCGGAGCCGGCAGCAACGTCCAGGACACCGCCGTGATCCACTGCGCCGAGGGGATGCCGACGGTGATCGGCGATGAGGTCACGATCGGTCACGGCGCGCTGCTCGAGGGGTGTTTCGTCGAGGACCTGGCCCTGGTCGGCATGGGCGCGATCCTGCTCCAGCGCAGCCGGCTGGGCCGGGGTGCCGTGCTGGCCGCGGGCGCCGTCCTCCGCCAGGGCGGTGAGGTGCCGGGGGGAATGCTGGCGGCGGGTGTGCCGGCCGAGGTCAAGAAGGCGGTCTCCGGCGATGCCGCCCGCTGGGTGGGAAGACCCGCCGAGCACTACCGGGAGCTCGCCCGCACCTATCGCGAGACGCTCAAGCCCTAACCTTCTCTCCCGATGCCCGTCGACGCTCTGGCCCTGCCCGCGCACGCCAAGCTCAACCTCGACCTGCGCGTGCTGGGCGTCGAGCGAGACGGCTATCACCGCATCCTGACCCGGATGCAGACGCTCTCCCTGCACGACCTCCTGGTCGTCGCGCGCGCCGCCCGGACCACGCTGGCCGGCGGCGTCGACGACGACCTCGTGCTGCGCGCCGCCAGGGAGCTGGAGGCGGAGACGGGGAGGTCGCTGCCGGCGCGCTTCGTCCTCCACAAGCGGATCCCGGCGGGGGCGGGCATGGGCGGGGGCAGCGCCGACGCCGCCACCGCCCTGCGCGGCCTGGCCCGGCTCCACGATCTCGACGTCGACCTCGATGCGGTCGCCTACAGGGTCGGCGCCGACGTCCCCTTCGCCCTGCGAGGAGGGTCGATGCAGGGGGCGGGCCGCGGCGAGCGTCTCCGGCCGGCGCCGGCGGCGACCGGATGGTTCGCGCTCGCCTGGCCCGGGTTCGGCGTCTCCACCGGTGCCGCTTACCAGACCTGGGATCAGGTTGGCGGCGACGGCGAGAACGAGCTGACCCGAGCCGCGGTGGCGGTCGAGCCGCGCCTGGTGGCGTTCAGCGAGCGGCTCGGTCCGGGCTGGCGGATGACGGGCTCGGGCAGCGCCTTCTTCCGCCCCTGCTCGAGCCGGCGGCAGGCCGAGGCGGCGATCCGCGGGCTCTGCTGCTGGACGGCGGTGGCCGAGCCGATCGGCTCGCTGGGGCCGAGCTGATGCGCCAGGCGATGGCGGTGCTGGCGGGCAAGGCGACCGGCGCCCTCTCCCGCTTCAGCGGTCGGGGCGGCGGGGCCACCCTGCCCGGAGACGTCGCCCGGGCGATCGATCCCGAGGTGCTCCGCAAGCTCTCCGCCCAGCTCGGCCAGGGGGCGGTGCTGATCACTGGCACCAACGGCAAGACCACCACCTCCCGTCTCGTCGCCAGCCTCTTCCAGGAGCGGGTGGTGGCCAACCGGACCGGCGCCAACCTGATCTTCGGGGCGACCGCCGCGGCGGTGCAGGCGGCGGGACCGGACGGGCGGCTCCGCGCCGACTGGGGCGTCTTCGAGATCGACGAGGCGACGCTGCCGCGCGCCATCGACGAGATCCAGCCGCGGGTGGTGGTGGTGGGCAATCTCTTCCGCGACCAGCTCGACCGCTATGGCGAGCTCGAGCTCCTCGCCCAGACCATCCAGCGCGGCCTGGAGCGGCTGCCGGAGGGGGCGCGGGCGGTGCTCAACGCCGACGACCCCCGCATCGGCGAGCTCGGCCTGGGGCTCTCCCGCCCGCCGCTCTGGTACGGGATCGACGATGCCAGGGTCTCGGCGCCGGCGCTGCCGCATGCCGCCGACGCCCGGACCTGCCCGCGATGCGGCGCCGCTCTGCGCTTCGACGCCGTCTACGTCGGGCACGACGGCGTCTACGCCTGCCCCAACGGCGACTTCGCCCGCCCCGCGCCCGAGGTCGCGGCCACGGACATCGGGCTGCAGGGCCTGGAGGCGATCAGGATGACGGTCGGGGGACACCCCCTTCAGGCGCAGCTGGGAGGCCTCTACAACGCCTACAACCTGGTCGCCGCGTACGCCGCCGGCGTCGCCCTCGGCATGGACGGCGACTACATGGCGGAGCGGCTGGCCGGGGTCGCCGCGGCGTTCGGACGCCAGGAGCGCTTCCAGCACGACGGCCGCAGCTTCACCATGATGCTGGCCAAGAACCCGACCGGCTTCAACGAGATCCTGCGCAGCGCCGAGGAGCTGGGCCAGGGGCGCCACTACCTGATCGCCCTCAACGACCGCCTCGCCGACGGGCGCGACGTGTCCTGGATCTGGGACGTGGACTTCGAACTTCTCGCCGGACGGGCCGACACGGTCGTCCCCAGCGGCGATCGGGCCGACGACATGGCGGTCCGTCTCAAGCACGCCGGGGTGGCGGCGGAGCCGCCCGTGTCGGCGCCGGGCGAGGCGCTGGACCGCCTGATCGCGACCATGCCCGAGGGCTCCGAGGCCTACCTCCTCTGCACCTACACGGCCATGCTCGATCTCCGGGCCGAGCTGGTGCGGCGGGGCTGGGCCCGGCCATACTGGTCGAGCTGATGGCACCCCGCCTCTGCATCGGCTGGCTCTACCCCGACCTGATGAACATCTATGGGGATCGGGGCAACGTCCTCACCCTGGTCAACCGCGCGCGGTGGCGCGGCATCGAGGCCGAGGTCAGGCACCTGGGCATCGGGCCCGCCGACGACCTGGAGGACGTCAACCTCTACTTCTTCGGCGGCGGCCAGGATCGTGAGCAGGCGCTGGTCGTCGAGGACATGCGCGAGCACAAGACGGCGCCGCTCCGTGCCGGCATCGAGCGCGGCGCCGCGGTCCTGGCGGTGTGCGGCGGATACCAGCTGCTCGGCCACTACTACCGCACCGCCCAGGGTGAGGAGCTGCCCGGGCTGGGCCTGGTCGACCTCCACACCGAGGCCGGCACCACGCGGTGCATCGGCGACATCGTGCTCGAGGCCTCGCCCGAGCTGGGGCTTCGCCCGCCGACGCTGGTCGGCTTCGAGAATCACAGCGGCCGGACGTTTCTGGGGGACGGCGTCCAGCCCCTGGGACGGGTGCGCGCCGGGCACGGCAACAACGGGGCCGACGGCGGCGAGGGCGTGGTCCAGGGCAACGTCTTCGGCACCTACCTCCACGGCAGCCTGCTGCCCAAGAACCCGCACCTGGCCGACCTCATCCTGGAACGGGCGCTGGGCGTCAGCCTGCCCTCGCTGGAGGCGGAGCTGGAGCTGACCGCTCACCGCCGCATCGCCGAGCGGACCCTGCGCGCCTGACGGGTGGGCCACCTCACGACCCCCAGATCGCATCCAGGATCCGGATCTGGACCGACCGCACCGAGGGGATCAGGGCGGCGATGGTGGCGACGATGACCAGGATCACGATGTCACCGCTCATCTCGTTCCAGGTGGTGGCCAGGGTGACCGGCCCGTTGGGGAACTGGAACGGGTGGTGCTGCACTGCCGCCGTGATCGGATAGGCGAACAGCAGGTAGCCGGCTCCAACGCCGATCAGGGCGTAGCTCCAGGCCTTGAGCACGTAGCTGGCGATGATCGACCCACCCCGGATCCCGATCGCCCGCTGGATGCCGATCTGGCGGCGCTTGTTGACCAGATCGATGTACGTGATGATGAAGATCGTGATCGCCGCCATCAGCAAGGAGATCACCTTGAGGATGTCGCTGATCAGGCTGAACGACGCGGTCTGGTCCTGGACGACGCTGCCCAGGTCGGCCGAGGTCTCGAACTTCATGCCGCCGCGGACGCCCTGCAGCCGGTGCACGACCGTGTTCACGTCGGCCCCCGGATCGGTCTTCACGTAGATGGCCGTGGCCTGGTCCTGGCTGGCCGGGATCAGCTGGTTGGCCTCGCTCATGCTGATGTAGGCGTTGTTGTCGGAGAGCGGGAACTGGTTGTCGTAGATCCCGACCACCGAGAACGCGTCGGTGTGGCCGTTGACCAGCCCGACCTGGACCTGGTCGTTGCTCTGGACCGTCTGCAGGGAGGCGCGGTAGCCGCGGATGCTGGTCTGGCCGGCCCCGGCGACGCCGATGCCCACGAAGATCTGTTCGGTCGAGCTCTCGCTCAGGTAGTGACCGGAATAGATGTTGCCGGGGGTCGAGAAGACCTGGCTGTAGGTGGAGGGGTCGATGGCGTCGACCGAGTACGAGCCGGATTCGCTGCCGTACGAGATCTGGGTGCCGACGTGGTAGACGGCGGTCGCCCCCTGGACGCCCTGGGTCTTCCTGATCTGGCTCAGGTAGGTGTCGAGGTCGTCGATGCTGGAGGCGCTGCCGGCCGCGGTGATCACGACGTCGCTGGTGACGGTGTCGACGAGCAGGCCGTTGACCCGGTTGACGGCGCCCTGGATCAGCGAGGGCAGGAAGAGGAGGCTCACGTAGATGAGCAGCATCATCAGTGTCGTCAGCGCCGTGATCCCGTAGTTGCCACGGACGACGGAGCGGACGGCGAGGAACACGGACACGCGCGCCGATCTCATGACTGCTCTCCTGTCATGTGGCCGTCCTTGAGCTGGACCAGCCGCTTCGCGTACTGCGCGTCCTCGGGGTCGTGGGACACGAACAGCACGGTGACGCCGAGCTCGCGGTTGAGCCGGCGCAGTGTCTCCATCACCGTCCGCGCCGACTGCGAGTCGAGGTTCGCGGTCGGCTCGTCGGCGTAGATGATCTGGGGTTCGTTGACCAGCGCCCTGGCGATGGCGACGCGCTGCTGCTCGCCCCCGGACAGCTCGCGCGGCCGGTGGTCGACTCGGTCCCCGAGCCCGACCAGCTCGAGCAGCTCCAGCGCCCGGCGCCGGTGGTCGTGGCCGCTCCCTCCGAGCATCATCGCCGGCAGGTAGACGTTCTCCCTGGCCGTGAGCTCGGGCAGCAGCGCGTATTCCTGGAAGACGTAGCCCAGGCTCTCCAGGCGCAGCCGGGCCCGGCCGCGCTCCGAGAGGGCGGTCACGTCCATCCCTTGGATCTGGACCTCGCCCTCGGTCGGCCGGTCGATCAGACCCAGCTGCCGGAGCAGGGTCGACTTGCCCGATCCGCTCCTGCCCATGATGCAGACCATGTCGCCCTCGGTCACGGTCAGCGAGACGTCGTCCAGGGCGGGGACGCTGACCCGGCCCATGCGGTAGACCTTGCCGAGGTGATCGACCCGGATCGCCGCTGGAGCGGCGTCGTCGTCGTCACCGCCGGCCGACGACCGCCTCGGCCGATCCGGCAGCCGCTCGCCGCGCCGGCGCCGGACCAGGGCGACGGTGATGATGATGGCCACGATGGCGGCGACGACCCCGACCAGCGCCAGCACCAGGCGGACGTGGGGATGGTGGCCGTGGCCCAGGTGCAGGCCGGCGACGAGGAGGAGGCCCGGCATCATTCCTCAAGACCTCCCGGCGGCGGCGGCGATCCGGAGCGACGTCGATGAATGTGTCATATCTGACATTTTAGAAAGATCTGTCACATGTGACACGTTCTTGCGATGATTTGACACGTGGACGAGACCCTGGGGCGCCGGGAGGCGCACAAGCGAGCGACCAGGCGCGTGCTGCGCGAGGCGGCCAGGCGCCTGTTCGAGGAGCAGGGCTACGAGGCGACGACGATCCAGGAGATCGCCCGGGCCGCCAACGTCACCGAACGGACCTTCTACCGCTACTTCGAGGGCAAGGAGGGGCTGGTCGCCGACGACGCCTTGGCCTGGATCGAGGTCCTCCACGACGCGATCCGCGACCGTCCCGCCTCAGAGCCTCCCTTCGTCGCCGTCCGCGAGGGGCTGCTCGGCGTCGTCCACCGCGCCGAGGCGGACGCTGGCGCCACCCGGCTCTGGCTCTTCAGCGAGAGCCCCAGGCCCCGGTCGCTGCTGCCGCGGGCGACGCCGCGACCCCTGCTGCGGGTCGAGGACTCGGTCGCCGACGCGATCCGAGGCCGCCTCGCTGGCACCCCCTCCGACGGGGAGGAGTTTGGCGCTCAGCTGATCGCCCGCATCGCTGTCGCCGCCCTGCGCAGCGCCGCCATCCGCCACCGGCAGCTGCTCGGCGAGGACCGGCCCTCGCCCGGCATCGGGCGGCTGCTGCAGGACGCCTTCGCCGCCCTGGCCGAGCTGTCCGGCGCTTGACCGTCAGGGCGAGACGACCACCGGGTTTGGAAGCCAGACTGGCCGTGTCGCCGGGATGGTACGGCTGGCTCGGCACGTCGGCGTCTTCGACGACGCGTGGTCATAGGCGGCCGGTCATAAGGGATCATCGAACCCATGGCGGCCACGGCCGGACCGACACCGGCTATCTCGGCACTGGGCGACCTTCTATAGGACCATGGATTCTAGACGTGATAACGCCTAAATGACCCAGGCTTTTAGGCGTTATCAAGTCTAAGTGTGGCCATCTTTTGGTGCGAACGGATATCACGACCTGATGTTGAGCGACGAGGACATCATCCGGGCCAACCCATGGTGGCGCTCAGAGCGGTGGGAGGCAGAGGATCCCCACCTCCGGCGCCTGGCTGAACAGCCCGTCCAGCTTCGGGCACCCGAGGCCGAGGCACTGAACCTGACCACGCCCGCCATCCACATCCTCAGAGGCCCTCGCCAGGTCGGCAAATCGACAGACCTGAAACTCATGGTCGCGCGAGCGCTTGCTGGTGGCTGTCAACCCTCGAGCATCATCTATCTCACGCTCGACATGCTCGAGGGACAGCCTTTCGATCAGCTCGTGCGCTCGACGCGCCGTGCACTGGATCTTTCCGGGGGAGGGCCACAGAGACTACTCCTCCTTGACGAAGTTACGTCCGTACGCAACTTCCAGATGGCCCTCAAAGTCCTTTGGGATGAAGGCGACGTCGACCGTGCGGTCCTCGTCTGTACTGGCTCGTCGGCGACAGATCTCGCGTCCGGCGTCGAGGAGGCGCTGCCAGGTCGACGGGGCAGTGGGCAAGACTTGCTGGTGCTGCCTCAAGATTACGGCTCTTTTGCGCAGGTCCTGACGCCGTCGATCCCGATACCGCCAGCCTTGGACGTGGCCGATATTGTTGCTCCTGCCGGTCAGGATCTGCTCCACTCGATGCGTAGCTGTTCGCGGCACGGGTGTGCGGTGACGTAGGGGCCGGAACCGGCAAGGCTCATTGGGGCTGAGCGGTTGGGCCGGTGAGTGGACGAGCGTGGCGGTCGGGCGGAAGATAGCGGGCTGTAGGAGGTAGGAGCCCCTCACC
>DATAXV010000046.1:0-3117 GCA_036272915.1 Candidatus Dormiibacterota bacterium | reverse complement strand
TCGCCGAACTCGAGAACGCCGCCGAGTCCTGAGCAGCCGAACCCCGGCGTGGCGCGAGGCGCGCGAGGGCACTGCCGATTGCCGCGGATGCCGATCCGACCCGTGGCCTCTGAGGTCGGCCCGTCACACGGAGGATGATGTGGAAGGCGCACAGATGCGGAGGAAGGATCACCGGAGGCGCGCAGGAGACGCGCAGAGGCCCACGCCCTTCGTCACGGAACCTCACGCTCTCCGTCCCGCCGCACGCGCCTCCCTGAGACCCCAGCTGCCCGAGGGCGACAGCTTTCCCCTCGCGGAGCTCTGAGGCGCCGGCTTCTCGGCTCAGTCCTCCAGGAAGCTCCAGTTCCGCAGGGCGTCCCAGCTGTCGTTGTAGGCGCCGACGTATTTGATCGAGCCGTCGTCGTGGAATTCCACCACCAGGACGCCGCTGTTGTGGTACTGCTCGCCGTCGCCGGTCGCTTCGTCGCTCCAGTAGACGAGTACCCCGTCGGCCAGTTCGCGCGCCTCGTCGACCTTGTATTCGATGCCCTTCGTCGCCGTCTTCAGCCACGCGCCGATGTAGGCACGGATCGCATCCTTGCCTTCGTAGAGCTTGCGGTGGACGTCGCCGTCCTTCTTCTCGATCCCCCAGTAGTTCGCGTCGTCGGCGAAGGCCTCGAGTACGACCTCGATGTCGCCGGTCTTCTGTCCCAGCAGAAAGCTTTCTGCGTTCTCGGTGCGTTGTGACATCTAGCTGACCTCATCTCTCCTGTCGTGCAGGGCCACCTCAACCGCCCCGCTCATCTGCCTTGTCCTCCCAGTCGGTGGTCCTCTCGATCAGCCCGGCGAGGGCCGCGGCGGTCCTCTGCATCTCGGGCAGCATCGCCTTCAGCGAGGCCTTGTCGAGCCGGGTGTCGGGACCGAGCACGCTGAGCGCCAGGAGCAGCGGCCGCGAGTCGACCGGGACGCTGATCGCCGCCGCGCCCTTGACCCGTTCGCCGAGGCTGGTCGCCCAGCCCTGGCGCCCGACGGCGGCGATCTGGCGCCGCAGCCGTGCCGGGTCGGCGCCTTCCTCGCGCAGCCTGCCCTCCAGCAGCGCCAGCGAGCGCCCGCGCTCCTCGGCGGGCATGAAGGCGAGCAGCACCTGCCCGGCCGAGCCGACGTCCAGGCGCGCCACCGAGCCGACCGAGGAGGTGTAGCGGATCGTCTGCGTGCTCGGCACCTCGTCGACGCAGCTGCGCTCCAGGCCCGCCTGCACGTGCAGGGCGACGGTCTCCCCGGTGACCAGGGCGAGGCGCTCGATCTCCGCCCGGCCGAGGGCGGCGATCGCCGCCAGCCCGGTCATCGCCCCGTGCACCAGCCGCAAGAGGCCCGGCCCCAGCATGTAGGTGGCGGTGGCGGGGTCCTTGATCACCACGCCGCGGTGGTTGAGGCCCGCCAGCAGGCGGAAGGCGGTGGCCTTGGAGAGGCCGGTGGCGCGGCAGACGGCGCTGAGGCTGCGGGGCCCCTCCGAGAGCGCCTCGAGCAGGTCGAGCGAGCGCTCGATCACCTGCACCCGGCCGCCCGCCATCAGGCCTCGCCGACGGCGGCCATCAGCCGGGTGCGGTCGAGCTTGCCGTAGGCGTTCTTGGGGATGTCGGGCACGAAGACGACCTTCCGCGGGGCCCGGAACCCCAGCCGCGGCCGCGAGAACCCGATCACGTCGGCCTCCGCCAGGCCGGGGTCGGCGCTGACCACCGCGGCCCAGATCGCCTGGCCCCAGCGCTCGTCGGCGGCGCCGAAGACGACGCACTCCTCGACGCCCGGGTGCTCGAGCAGGCAGAGCTCGACTTCGCGCGGGGCGACGTTGAAGCCGCCGGAGATGATCATCTCGTCGAGCCGGCCGAGCAGGTGGACGTAGCCGCGCTCGTCGACGTGGCCCATGTCGCGGGTGGCCAGCCAACCGTCCCCACCCAGGACCTCCCCGGTGGTCTCGGGCATGCCGAGGTAGCCGCTCATCATGTGGTCGCCGGAGACGTGGATCTCGCCGATCTCCCCGGCCCCCAGCCGCTCCCCCTCGGCGCCCCGCGCCTCGAGCGCGACCGAGCGCCAGGGCCGGCCGACCGAGAGCCGTCGGTCGTCCTCGCCGAGGTGGGAGGCCTCGTCGAGGTAGGTGAGGGTCATCGGCGCCTCGCTCTGGCCGTAGATCTGCACCAGCACCGGGCCGAGGCGCTCCAGCGAGGCCTCCAGCAGGGGCCTGCCGATCGGCGCCCCGCCGTAGATCACCCGCCGTGGCCGCGGCGGGGACCTGAGCTCCAGCAGCGGCGGCAGCATCGCCGGCACCACCTTCAGCGCGCCGACCCGCTCGCGCGCCGCCGCCGCCGCCATCGCCTCGGGGTCGAAGCGCCGCTGGATGATCAGCCCGGCGCCGCAGAGCAGCCAGGGCAGGACGAAGTAGCCGGCGCCGTGGGAGAGCGGCTGGGCGAGGACGATCTGCTCGCCGGGGCGCACCGGCCCCAGCTCGAGCAGCAGGTTGACGGTCACGTGGCGGATCGCCCGCCGGCTCAGGACGACCCCCTTGGGGCGCCCGGTGGTGCCCGAGGTGTAGCTGATCCAGGCGGTCTCCTCCTCGCCCCCCTCCCGCACCCGTGGGGTCGCCGGGGCGGCGGCGATCAGCGCCTCATAGCCCGCCGGGTCGTCGATCCCGAGCGCCCGCACCCCGGTCCGCGCGGCCAGCAGGGCGGCGGTCTCGGCGTGGCGGGCGGAGTGCACGAGGACGCCCGCCCCGCAGTCCTCGATCGCGTAGGCGAAGTCCTCCTCGGCCAGCCGTTCGTTCAGCGCCACCCTGACCCGGCGCCCGAGCGCCAGGGCGAGGTCGGTCTCGACGTACTCGACCCGGTTCTCGGAGAGGATCGCGACCGGCGCCCCGGGCGGCCCGAGGCCCTCCAGCGCGTTGGCCAGGCGCTCGGCGCGGTCGACCGCCCCGGCCAGCGTGACCGCGCGCACGTCGTCCTCGATCGGTGCCGACGAGGGGAACTGACGTTGCGCACGGCGGATCAGGTGGCTGAGATCTACCCTGCTCTCCATCCCCTACGATGGTACCTTACGGCGGAACGGCCATATCGGCCAGCGAAATAGATTGGGAGGGATCGGAGGGGG
>DATAXV010000045.1:0-33223 GCA_036272915.1 Candidatus Dormiibacterota bacterium | reverse complement strand
GTGGGAGTGGCTTCCCAACCAAGGAGGCTGCGCTCCAGGAACTCAACCGACTGCGGGTCGAGGTCGAGGAGCGGACCTATGTGGACCGCTCCGGTGTGAAGCTCGGGGACTACCTGCGAGCCTGGTTGGACGCGGGTGACTGGAAGGGGAACACGCGGCGCGACTACCGGGTGGGCATCACCCGGCACATCGTGCCTCGCCTTGGCGAGGTCAGAGTTCAGTCCTTGACCCGTCAGGAGGTGAAGGCTCTGTATCGGGAGCTGCTGACCTCAGGAAACAGTCGGAGCGGGAAGGGACTGGCACGGAAGAGCGTGCTGAACGTTCACCGGTGCCTGCGGGCTGCGCTCAACGACGCCGTCGAGGATCGTCTGCTCAGGACGAACCCAGCGGTCGGGGCCTTCAGCTACTCGAATGCGAGAGAGCGGAAGGAGATGCTGACCTGGACGACCGAGGAGATTGATCGCTTCCTCAGGTTCGTGCGCACGACCCGGGAGCACGCGCTCTATCACCTGGCGCTCGCGACCGGCATGCGCCGTGGCGAGCTGCTCGGCCTCCGTCGGCGTGATGTCGATCTGGACGGGTGTCGACTGCAGGTCCGGCAGCAGTGGACGAGGGACGGCGACGCGGGCCGGCGGTTCATCTCGTTGAAGACAGGCACGAAGGCGTGGCGGACGATCGAGGTGGACGATCTGACGGTCGCCGTATTGGAGGCACATCTGGCGAGCCAGCAGTTCGAGCGCCGGGCCCGCGGTGACGACTGCGCCTCGGACCTGGACCTCGTCTTCTGCAAGCCCGATGGGCGTCCGTACGATCCGGATGAGACGACGCGGCGGTTCGAGGCGCGGGCGGAAGCCTGCGCGGCGGTGCTGCGCATTCGGTTCCATGACATGCGCCACACGCACGCGACGCTCCTCCTGGAGAGTGGCGAGAACGTCAAATACGTGGCGGAACGGCTTGGGGACCGAGAGGACACCGTGGTCGAGACCTATGCCCACGTGACGCCCCGCATGCGATCGTCTGCGGTGAGCAAGATCAGAGGCTTCTTCGGCGCGGGTACGGAGGTGGCAGAGGCGGGGGTCGCGAGGCCACGCGTCGATGTCGTGTCGGAGGTGGGCCGTGACCTCCCTGTGACCTCCCAACCCGCTGAGGCGACACAAGACGTGGTCAAGAGCGGCTGATTTGAGTTGAAAAAGGTGGTCGGGGGCCCGGGATTCGAACCCGGGGCCTCACGGTCCCGAACCGTGCGCGCTGCCGGACTGCGCCAGCCCCCGACGAGTGCAGGACCAGATTCTACCTTTCCGGATGCCCCACGCGTCGCCTCTGTGAAATACGCGGTGGCCAAACGATGGAAAGCGGTCCCCGAGGCGGTCAGAGAGGCCTGTGAGCCACGATCAGGATGGTGTGGAATCGGACGTCGAGTGGCCCTTCACGTTCGATCCGCCGGTGGAGCCGGAGGAGCTGCTCCGCGTAGGCATTGACGGTGAAGTCGGGGATCTCCCATGAGATCGCCTTCAGGTACCAGGCCAGGATGCCGACGTCGTGATACCGTCCGCCGGTTAGACCCTCCTCCGCCCGCTCGATCTCGAACCCGGCCGCGCCCACCTGTGCTCGCGCCGTTTGCAGGCTGTTGTAGCCAACCGTCGGGTTGATCGGAGCGTCGAGCGCCTGATGGATCTCCAGGTTGGTCTGGTCGCCCACCTGTTCCGTCACCCAGGTTCCTCCCGCCTCGAGCACGCGGAACGTGTCGGGTGGGTCGAACCCCGCATGGCGAGCCAGGATCAGATCGGCTGATCCGGATGGGAGCGGCTCGGTCCCGCAGCCGTCGACCGCCTGCATGCCGAGCGGTTCGAGATTGGTCCGGGCCAGGACCTGATTGGGTGGGTATCCCTCAGTGGCCGCCGCCGGCCGCGGTATCCCGGCCTCACGGAGGAACGCGGCGAAGCGGACGCCGTCACCGGTCCCGATGTCGACGACGTGCCGGCTCTTCCGGATCCGCGACACGCACTCCCCGTCGTAGTCGAATGGCAGCTCGCCGTATTCGTCGCACCGGTCTTGAAGGTGGGAGAAGTCCCATCCGGCGAACGGGTACGCGTACTCCTCTCGCACCCAGTCCAAGATCTGGTCCTCGGTTCGCGCGTCGGCCATGTTCGCCGATCCTACGATCCGAGGGCTCACCGCCGCCCCGAGGCCCCCAGCCACGGCCCGAGGGGAGCCGGGCGGGGGCCGCCTGCCGATCCGGTGTCAGCGGAAGTACTGGCCGTGGAAGCCGAACGTGATCACGTGGGGCGCGCGGGCCCGGGCCACCTCCGTCATCGAGGCGGCGTCGAGGACGAGCAGGAAGGAGGCACCCTGTCGGGAGTCGAGGACGACCGAGAGCAGCACGCCCGCGTCCTCAGCGTCGGTGCCGGGCGCGGACCCGAAGACGGGCTCTCCCGGGTAGCAGCCCTCCTCGTGCCAGGTGTGGTGCGACCCGTCGACGGTGTCGACCTTGACCAGCTGATCGAACCAGAGGCTGGCGGAGTCGTGGAAGCCGGCGCCGTAGGCGAACTGGTAGGGGCTGCCGTTGCGGCGTCCGTAGGCGATCCGGGGCAGCTCGACCGGTTCCGATGAGACCTCCTCACGGCTCATCTGATCGCGGTCCAGGGAGACCCGGAAGCGGCAGAGGGTGCTTCGCGGCACCCGCCGTCCGGCGCGGAGCGGCTCCAGGTAGAGAGCGTCGATGATCGTCGGGTCGGCATAGGCGCAGAGGTCGACGACCAGCTCGCCGTCGCGCTCGAAGGCGTTGACGTGGTGGAAGGCGAAGAAGGCGTCGGTGCTCGCCTCCCTGACCAGCCGCCCGCTCTCGCGCTCCACGACCAGGAATCGGGTGCCCCGCTCCGGGAGCCAGCGGAAGCTCTCGATGAAGGATCGGCGTCGCACGGCGAGGTCGAGGGGGTTGACGAGGAGGGGGAACTCGACCAGGACCACGTATCGCTCGGTCAGGGCGAAGCTGTGCATGTACCCCGGCTCCTTGACCGGGATCTCGCCGAGGATCCGGGGCTGCTCGCCCGGCGCGCGGCTGAATATGCGGTAGCTGCTGCGCGGGCCCATGGCCGCGGCGTGGTTGAGGAGCAGGTTGCGGGCGAAGTCGGCGTGGGGGTGGGCCGTCGTCGTCTGGCCGGGAGCGCTCGGTCCGTGGCCCCGCGTCTCCAATGTTCGCGAGTCGAAGATGACGGGCGCCTGCGACTCGGTCATGGCCAGGTATTCGTCGCCCAGCCGGACCAGGTTGACGTTGGTGTTGTCGCCGGGTGGGGGGGAGAAGGTCGTGGTGACCCGGCGGAAGATCGACCGGCAGGGATCGGTGGCGAAGCCGCCGTACATCCGAGGCGGCGTGCCCTCGGCGCTGCGCCGGGCGTCGGTGTCGAGGTAGCGGTTGGCATAGGTGACGCCTCCGGCGTCGAAGAAGAACGCGTTGAGCATGGCCATGCCATCGAACCAGTGGCGGACGGGGAGGCCCGTCGGCTCCAGGCCGGCCGGCGTCACCCGGATCAGCGAGCCGGAGAGCCAGTCGGGAAGTGTGCCCTCCACGGTCAGCGGCCTGGCGCTGACCTCCTCGGTGAGGGACTGGAAGCCGAGCCGGTGGTCGGTGTCTGTGCCGCTCGTCGCGTGGGTCATCGATGTCCCTCCATAATGGTCTGAGGTGGATGGACCAACACATACGGTCCAACGTGGATTATTGCATATCCGTCTACGCTTGACCGTCCATAATGGACGGCATGGCGCGACTGACCCCGACCTCCTTCATCGTGCTCGGACTTCTCGAGGAGGCGGAGGGGACGCCGTATGAGCTGACGGCGAGAGCGGCCGAGTCGGTCGGCAACTTCTGGTCGGTGCCGCGCTCGGCGCTGTACGCGGAGCCGGACAGGCTGGTCAGCGGGGGATATCTGGAGCGGGAGCAGGAGCCCGACGGGCTGCGCCGCAAGACCTACCGGCTGACGGACAGGGGGCGCGGCGCCCTCGATGCCTGGCGAGCCGCGCCGAGCGGGAACCTTCCCGAGCTGCGCGACGAATCGCTCCTCAAGCTCTTCTTCGGCGCCGACCCCAGGATCATCGCCGGGATCCAGTGCGACGCCCACCGGGAGAAGCTCGCCGAGTATCAGCGGATCCGCGAGATCTGCGGTGACGAGCCGGTCGGGCAGCGGCAGACGCTGGAGGCGGGTATCGCCCACGAGCGCGAGTTCATCCGCTTCTGGTCGGAGCTGGCCGGCGACTGACCGGCTCGCCGTCCCGAGCGACTCTGGGCGATAGACCCGAGCTCGGGACATGACCGTTGTGATAGAACGGCGAGGCCGCCCTCCCCGACCGCGGGGCCCACGCCGGAGGACATGTGAGAGTGCCAGACCCCGTTCATCCCACCCCGCCGGAGGGCCCGGCAGCCGAGACCGAACCGGTAGCCGAGAGCGGGAGGGAGCACGTCCGCGATGAGGTCGAGGAGGTCCTCGGCCTGGGCACGGCCTTCCGCGACAAGGTCATCCGCCTCGGGACCATGGACCGGGGTCTGGCGATGCTCACCCTCGGTGCGATGGTGGTCGTGGTCCTGTGCGCGCTGCTCCTGGTCCTGAGCGGCCTGCCCGGCGCCGCCGGGCCGATGAGCCTGCCCATGGTCATCGCCAGCGGGACCTTCCTCGCCGTGGCCTGGTCCTACCTGCTCGGCGGGGCCCTCCACGCGCACGCCCTGGTCCGCTTCCTGCTCCTCGCCCTGTTCACGTTTACCGTCGCCGTCTCCATGCAGACGCTCTGGTCGATCGACTCGGGGCTGGTCCAGGCAGGGTTCACCGAGGGCCTCTGGGCCCAGGCGATCCCGGCGATGTGCCTCTTCGGGGGGGCGATCATCCTGCTGGCGGTGGTCTGGGCGATGGCCATCGCCATGTGGCTGGTCGACCGCGCGCACGATCGCTCCCGGCCCCACCTCCATCACCGCCACCGGCTGAAGGTCCCCACCTACCTCTTCTACCTCGCCGTCATCATCGTCGAGTACCTGGTCCTGCTCGGCGGCGGCATCCAGATGCACGGGCTGAACTTCCAGCTCGTCGTCGACAGCCAGCTCTTCTGGCTGGAGTGGCTGCTGATCCCGGTCCTCTACCTGGCCGGCACCGACTTCACCGAGTGGTCGCAGGTGGTCGGCGCCCGGATCTCCGCCGCCGTCCACACCGGCACCGGTCGCTTCGGCCCCTGGCTGATGGCACTCGCCGTCGCCGGGGTCGGCGCCGCCGTCGTCGTCCAGACCGTGCAGGCGAACACGCTCCACTGGGCGCTGACCGAGGCCGTCCCCAGCATCGTCGTCCTGGCCCTGATGGGCGTCTGCGCCCACCTCGCCATCCGGCGCCGGCCCGAGGCCGAGGTCCCCTTCTGGAGCCTGGTCATCGCCGCCCTCTTCGGCTACGGGATCCTGACCGGAGGCACCGTGATCGGCGTTCACCTGGTTCGTGGCGACATCCCGTCCAGCGAGCTGCTGGCCGAGGCCGACTTCACCCTGGTCTTCGTCTGGATCCCGGTCGTGGCCTTCTGCGTCTGGCTGGCGCGGCGCGGCGGACAGTTCGCGACCGGAGCGCTGTTCGTCGCCCTCTGCGCCCTCTTCGACTTCGGCGAGGGCGCGCACTACCTGGGCGGCCTGGTCCTCGGACACCCCCTCCCCGACTGGGTGATACCGATCACCATGACCAGCCTGCGGATGACGGTCGCGGCGGCCGCGGTCGTCTACGCCCTCTTCCTCGTCGTCACCGGCCGTGTCGTCCGCCACCAGGTGCCGCTGCGGCTGGTGCTGACCCTGCTCATCGGGCTGCTCGGGATCTGGTTCCTGCACGACGGCGTCTTCCAGACCGCCCTCAACGCCAGCGACGAGTTCACCAGCGTCCAGGCGGCGGTGCTCCTGATCGCGCTGCTCTGGGACGTGGCCATGTCGGGCGAGGCGGTGACCAACATCCACGGCCGCCACATGCCCCGCCATTCCCGCGTCCTCATCTACTTCGGCTACACGATGCTGGTGGCGACCGCAGTGCTCTTCTCCGCCACCAGCCAGCAGGAGTTCGGCAGGGGCCTGGGCCTCGTCTTCGACAGCGACAGCTGGCCCCAGTTCGGCATCCTCCGCATGGGATCGGCCCTGCTGCTGACCTTCTTCGTCGCCGGCCTCGCCGGCTGGCTCCGGCGCCGTGGCGACAAGGCGGCCGCGGAGAAGGATGGTGAGGAGAACCGCATCGACCGCACCGAGCTGATCGAGGGGTGATCCTCAGCGGCGGGTGATCCGGTCCAGGGTCGCGTTGCGGACGGCGGGCGTCTGGGCCTGAACGACGAGGAACAGCGCGTCGCGGGCCAGGCGCTGCGCCGGCGATGATGACGCCATCCCGGCGCCTGCGCTGGCGGTGACCAGCGCCGTGGTCGCGTCGACCATCGCCTCCAGGGCCTCGGCCCTGACCGCGAGCCGCCGCTCGATCGCCTCCTCGGCGGGAACCTCGTCGATCAGCCGGTAGGCCTCCTCGCGCACGGCGACGAAGCGCTCGGCGAGCCGGTGCGCGCACCGGTCGACGGCATCGCCGGCCTCGCGAGCGCGTCCCGCCAAGAGCCGGATCGCGGTCCTGGTCAGGCCGAAGCAGGCGGGATTGACGTTGGCCGTGCCGACCCGATCCTGCGCCGCCCAACCATCGAAGCTCCGCCGGATGAGGACCCGGTCCTCGGGCACCTCGAGACCTCGGAACGAGAGCCGCACGGTGTGGCTGCCCTGCATCGCCGCCAGACGCAGAGGGCTGGCCGACATGCCCTCCCGCTCCAGTGCCTCAGTGAGCACGAACACGACCTCGCCGCCGGCCGTCGCGCCGGCCAGCATGAGCCACTGGTTCAGCCCCCAGCCGGTGTACCAGGGGGTGTCGCCGTCGAAGCGCCAGCCGCCCTCCACCTGCTCGGCGGTCACCGGACGGGCCGGGAAGCGGCGCAGGTGGGAGAAGGCGATGCCGGCGATCTGGCTACCGCTGGTGAGCTCGGGCAGGAGCTCCTCCCGAAGCGAGCTGCTCGACTGGGCCAGCGCCCGCACCGGGCCGTGGTGCTGCGCCCAGACCAGCCAGGTGGTGGCGTCGGCGCCGGCCAGGACCTCGACCACGCCACGGACCACCGGACGGGGGAGGGGCCCGCCTTCCTCCGGCGCCTCCAGCCCGAACAGCCCGGCGGCGGCCAGGGCGCGGAGGTGGGAGGGGGGAACGCCCTGCTCGTCAACCGCGCTCGCCGCCGGCTCCAGAACCTCGTCCGCCACCCGCCGGGCGGCGTCGACGAGGGGATGGTCGGGCAGGTCGAAGCCGGGACCGTGCTTGGTGAGATCGCTCTCGGCCACCATCCGCATCATGCCAGAGCGGCGGCGCCCGCCATCCGCCGCGCCGCCGGGCGTGGGATCGTAGACCCCTCGGAGCCGTCCGCAGCACCAGGAGTGACGAACGTGACAGAGCCCGTTCGGTTCGGCATCAACATCGACCCCGCCGGCCGCCGGCTGGATGAGGCCTTCCGGCTCGCCAAGCTGGCCGACTCCGAGGGCATCGACCTGATCGGGATCCAGGACCACCCCTACATCCAGGGCTTCGTCGACACCCTCACCCTGATCACCTCGATCGCGGCGCGCACCGGCCGGGTGCACCTGTTTCCCAACGTCGCCAACCTGCCGCTCCGTCCGCCGGCGATGCTGGCCAAGCAGGCGGCGACGATCGACCGGCTCAGCCAGGGCCGCTTCGAGCTCGGCCTCGGCGCCGGCTCCGAGCGGAACGGCGACGCCATCGCCGGCATGGGCGGACCCCGCCGCACCACCGGCCAGGCCCGCGAGGCGATGGCGGAGGCGATCGACGTCCTCCGCCACAGCTGGGCGGCCAAGCCCTACGCGTTCGAGGGCGCCCACTACAGCCTGCCCAGGGTCGAGCCCGGCCCGCGTCCGGCCCACGAGATCGGGATCTGGCTGGGGGTCCGCGGTCCCCGGGCGCTCCGCCTGCTCGGCGAGAAGGCGGACGGGTGGAGCGTCTCCTCCTCCTACATGCCGGCCGAGGAGCTCCCGGGCCTGAACCGGATCATCGACGGGGCGGCGCGGGAGGCGGGCCGGGACCCTGGCGCCATCACCCGCCTCTACAACGTCATGGGGACCGTCGGCGGCCCCGACCGACCGCTCGAAGGCCCGGTCGAGCGCTGGGTGGAGACGCTGCGCGACCTGGCCACCGAACGCGGGATGAACGCCTTCGTCTTCTGGCCGCTGGACGATCACGAGGCCCAGATCGCGCGGTTCATTCGCGAGGTGGTGCCGGCGGCCAGGGAGGCGCTGGCATGACCCGGGACGGCGGGGTCTCGCCGGTGGAGCGGGTCCGGCCCGGGGAGAGGGGAGGCGAGCGGGAGACGCTGACCGGCCTGCTCGACTTCCTCCGGGCGACGGTGGTGAACAAGGTCGCCGGCCTCAGCGACGAGCAGGCCTTCTCGGCCCCGGTGCCGCCCTCGACGCTGACCCCGGCCGGGCTGGTCAAGCACCTGACCGCGGTCGAGCGCTTCTGGTTCAGCATCGACTTCGCCGGCGAGAACCTGCCCTGGCCGTGGACGCCGGAGGATCCGCACGGCGGCTTCCCGATCGAACCGGGGGACACCCTGGCCGGCCTCGTCCGGGCCTACCTGGACGAGTGCGAGCGATCGCGGCGGGTGACGACGGCCGCCGGCCTGGACGACGGCTCCCGCGGCGAGGACGTCGACTTCAACCTCCGCTACGCGCTCGCCCACATGGTCGAGGAGACGGCGCGTCACTGCGGCCATCTCGACCTCATCCGCGAGCGGATCGACGGCCGGACGGGCCAGTAGCCGCCGGGAGTATCGTCGAATCAGAGACGGGCCCCGGCAACCGAGAACGTGGAGGAGGCGTCGATGCCAGAAGAGCAGGTGGGGACCAGGAGCAGGCTGGAGGCACCGTGGGACGGCGTTGGCAGGATGGCCGGCCTGCGGATCACGAGGGTGCGCCCGATCCGGACCGCGCCAGAGCGCACACGCCTGGTCGTGGTCAAGGTGGAGACGTCGGAGCCGGACCTGTACGGCATCGGCTGCGCCACCTTCACCCAGCGCGCCGACGCCGTGGTCCAGGTCGTCAACGAGTACCTCGACCCCTTCCTCAGGGGACGCAACCCGGGCGACATCGAGGACATCTGGCAGTCGGTGCACGTGAGCAGCTACTGGCGCAACGGCCCCATCCTCCACAACGCCCTCTCCGGCGTCGACCAGGCGCTCTGGGACCTCAAGGGCAAGATCGCCGGTCTCCCCGTGTACGAGCTGCTCGGCGGCCGCTGCCGGCGCGCCGCCCCCCTCTACGCCCACGCCTCCGGACGTGACTTCGCCGAGGTCGTGGAGAACGCCCGCCGCTACATCGGCGAGGGCTACCGCTACGTCCGCGCCCAGGTGGCGATCCCCAACTCCGAGACCTACGGCGCGCCTTCCAGCGACGCGGTCTGGTTCGACGGGCCCGCCTACCGCCGGATCACGCCCCGCCTCTTCGAGCACCTGCGCAGCCAGCTGGGCGAGGAGGTCGAGCTCCTCCACGACGTGCACGAGCGGATTGCCCCGCCCGACACGATCAGCCTGGCCCGGGACCTCGAGCCCTACCGCCTCTTCTTCTACGAGGACCCCCTGGCGCCGGAGGACGTCGGCTGGTTCCGCCTGCTCCGCCAGCAGTCGGCGATCCCGATCGCGATGGGCGAGCTGTTCGTCAACCCGGCCGAGTACCTGCCCCTGGTCGCCGAGCGGCTGATCGACTTCATCCGCGTCCACGTCTCGACCATCGGCGGCATCACCCCGGCGCGGAAGCTGGCCGCGGCGGGCGAGCTCTTCGGGGTGCGCACCGCCTGGCACGGCCCCGGCGACGTCTCCCCGGTCGGCCACGCCGCCAACCTCCACCTCGACCTGTCCAGCTCCAACTTCGGCATCCAGGAGCAGCACATCTTCAGCGAGCAGGCGCGCGAGGTCTTCCCGGGCACGCCCGAGGTCACCGACGGCATGCTCTGGCCCAACGACCGGCCCGGCCTGGGCGTCGACGTCGACGAGGCGGCGGCCGCCCGCTACCCCTATCCCGAGGACGACCTGCACGGGTCCTGGACCACGGTCCGGCGCGGGGACGGAGGTGTGGTCAGGCCCTGAACCGATCGGTATGCTCCCGGACATGAGCGTCTGGGAGCTCGTTCACGCGTCGCCCGAACCGAGCCTCCGCGGCGTCGTCATCGGGTACGAGGGCTTCCGGCACGACGTCGCCGGAGCCCTGATGCGTGAGCATCCTTCGGCGCTGGTGCCGGTCATCATCGACTTCGCCGACGGCTGGCAGGTCTCGTCGCCGGCCGACGGCTACCGGCCCCAGCGCCGCCGCGGCTTCGTCGCCGGCGTCCACGACGGCACCGCCCTGGTCGAGGCGCTCGGGCCCACTCGTGGGGTGCAGGTGAACCTGACCCCGCTCGGTGCTCGCCGGCTTCTCGGCGTCCCCATGCACGAGCTGGTCAACCGCACCTTCCTCCTCCGCGACGTGCTCGGCCGGGAGGTGGACCTGCTAACCGAGCGCCTGGCCGAGGGGCGGGGCTGGCCGGAGCGGTTCGCCCTCGTCGACGCCGCCATCCGGCGCCGCCTCGAACGCGCCGCCCCGCTCCTGCCCGAGGTCGAGTGGGCCTGGGGCCGGCTGGAGCGGTCGGGCGGCGCCGTCCCCATCGGCCGCCTCGGCGAGGAGCTGGACTGGAGCCGCAAGCGGATGGCCGCCGCCTTCCGCGACCAGATCGGGCTGACCCCCAAGGCGGCGGCGCGCGTCCTCCGCTTCGGCGCCCTCACCGCCCGGCTGCGCACGGCGCGGGAACAGGGTTGGGCCGACCTGGCCGCCGAGCTCGGCTACTACGACCAGGCCCACCTGGTCCGCGAGGTGCGGGCGCTGGCGGGTACGACGCCGACCGCGCTGCGGGCGCAGATGGCGATCTATGGCCGGCCGGGAACTTCCGTACTAGACGCCGAGAGGGCGATCGCATAGCGTCCCCGGCATGGCACAGAACGAGGACGGCGCCTCCCGTGCGGGTCTCAGCGACGACGATGTGAGGGCGCTGGTCGCCCGCCTCCCCGGGGCCGAGGAGGGAGCCCACCACGGCCACCCCGACTTCCGGGTCGGCGGCCGCATCTTCGCCACCCTCTGGCCGCCGACGCACAGCGCCAACGTCCGGATCGCCGCCGAGGACGCCGACGCCCTCGCCAGAATGGAGCCTGACGTGTACCGGCTGATCTCCGACCGCGGCGGTTACGGGTGGCTCGGCGTCGACCTGTCACGGGTGGCGGAAACCGAACTGGCCCGTCTCCTGGAGGGCGCATGGCGCCTGCGAGCGCCGGCCCCCCGCAGCTGACGCTGCACCGCGTCTACGCCGGCCCGCCGCCGGAGGGGACGCGGGTGCTGGTCGACCGCCTGTGGCCGCGGGGGATCAGCCGCGAGCGGCTCTCGCCGGAGCTCTGGCTCCGCGAGATCGCCCCCTCCGACGAGCTCCGCCGCTGGTTCGGTCACCGGCCGGAGAACTGGGCCGAGTTCCGGCGTCGCTACCTGGAGGAGCTGTCGGAGCCGATGCAGAGCGAGGCCCTCGACCAGCTGGTCGACCTGGCCCGGAATGGCCCGCTGGTGCTCCTCTACTCCGCCCGCGACGAGGAGCACAACCAGGCGGTCGTGCTCCGCGACGCCCTCGCCGAGCGCCTGCCTCCCGGCGCGTGACCCCGTGCGGGGAGCACGAGGAGCCTTCGCGCCCCCTCGGCCCGGTCTGCCGACGTGGCGAGGACGCGCCGGGTGCGAGGGTGGTGGGTGCATGAGCACCGACATCGCTCCCGAGCCCTTCGAGTCGGCCGATGCCCGCCGGCTGGTCGATGAGCTCGACGCCGACCTGGCCCGGCATTACGAGCCGTCGCAGATGTTCGGGAGGAACCTCCGGGCCGATCAGGTCGACGCCGGGGTGGGCACCTTCCTGGTCGCCCGGCGCGACGGGGTCGCCGTCGGCTGCGGCGCGCTGCCGCCGCGACGAGAGGACGGCGGAGGTCAAGCGGATGTACGTCGCCCCGCTCGCCCGCGGGCGGGGTGTGGCCCGGCTGATCCTGGAGCGGCTCGAGGCCGCCGCCCGCGAGATGGGCGTCGAACGCCTCGTCCTCGAGAGCGGTGTCCATCAGGGCGCGGCGATCGCCCTCTACGAGAGATCCGGGTACGAGCGGGTGCCCTGCTTCGGCGAGTACGCGACCTCGCCGACCAGCATCTGCTACTCGAAGCGCCTCCCGGCGGCCGGCTGACGCCCACCCGCCGCGTCTACGCTGGAGTGGGGACGGCACGCCACGCCGGGGGTCGTCGCGGGTCTTCGCGCCGGCCGCAACGCGCAGTTTGGAGGGCATCCCATGCAGGCCGCGATCTTCTACGGTGGCACCGATATCCGGGTCGAGGAGCTGAGCCGGCCGCGCCCCGGACCGGGCGAGGTCCTGGTCCGCGTCCGCGCCGCCGGCATCTGCGGCAGCGACCTCCATCCCTACCGCGGCGCGGATCCCTGGCCACGAGGCCCGGGCGGTCACCAGGACGGCCACGAGCTGGCCGGGGAGCTGGCGGAGCTGGGGGAGGGCGTCACGGACCTCGCCGTCGGCCAGCGGGTCGGGATCGAGCCCCAGCACCTGGTCGGCTGCGGCCGCTGCGCGCGCTGCCGCGAGGGCCAGCACCACCTCTGCGCGCGGCGCGGCCAGAGTGGGGGCGAGGCCCGGCGCAGCCACGGCTTCTCCGAGTTCGACCTCTGCATCGCCGGCAACGTCCACCCGCTGCCGCCGCGGGTGCCCCTGGACCAGGCCGCCATCCTCGACTGCTACGCGTGTGCGGTCCACGCCATGCGCCGCGCCCCACTCCTCCCGCTGAGCACGGTGGCGGTGATCGGCACCGGGGCGATCGGGATGGCCGTCGGCCAGCTGGCGAGGGCGTCGGGCGCGGGCAGGGTGATCCTGGTCGGGACGCGCCCGGCTCCGGTCGAGGTCGGCGTCTCCGCGGGCGCCGGCGACGAGGGCATCTGGGCGGAGGCCGGCGACGTGGTCGAGGCGGTCCTGGCGCTCACCGGCGGCGAGGGCGTCGACACCGTCTTCGAGACCGTCGGCGGCACCGGGCCGACCCTCTCCCAGGCGGTGGCCATGGCCCGGCCGGGCGGGTCGGTCTGCGTCCTCGGCGTCTTCACCGAGGCGATGCGGCTGGAGGTGGCGACCGCCTACGCGCGCGAGCTCACCGTCGCCTGGTGCAACAGCTACTCGACCTGGCGAGGCGTGTCCGAGTACGCGATGGCGCTCGATCTGATGGCCGCGGGCAGGGTCCGGCCGGGACCCCTGATCACGCACCACTTCCCGCTCGCCGACATCGGCGAGGCCTTCCGAGCCGCCGCCGACAAGCGGTCGTCGGGCGCGATCAAGGTGATCGTGAATCCCTGAGGCGCGACGGAGGCGGCCTCGTCCGGCTACCGTGGCCGTGTGCTGAGCCATGTCGAGGTCTACGTCGGTGAGCTGCGCCGGTCCTGCGAGTTCTGGGGCTGGCTGCTGGAGGGCCTCGGCTACGAGCCCTACCAGTCGTGGGAGCAGGGTCGCAGCTGGAGGCTTGGCGGCACCTACCTGGTGTTCGTGCAGACCGGGGCCGACGGCCTCCAGGCGGGCTATGACCGGCGCCGGATCGGCCTCAACCACCTCGCCTTCCGCGTCTCCGATCCCGCCGCCGTGGACCGGTTCACCGAGGAGCTGCGCGGCAGGGGGGTTCGCGTCCTCTATCAGGACCGGCATCCCCATGCCGGGGGGCCCGATCACTACGCCGTCTTCTTCGAGGATCCGGATCGCATCAAGGTCGAGCTGGTCTCGGATATCTGATCGGAGGTGGGCGGGGCCTCCCTCAGAGGCTGGTCCCGCGGCCCCCGCCCTCTGGAACCGCGGACCCGACGTCGGTCGCGTCCATTTGGCGGCGATCAGGGCCGCCGGCCTCAAATTTCTTTCGCTGCGAAATCTGGACCGGCGAGGTGCGGATTCCTCCGCGTCCACCGAGGCGGCCCGTGGCGGACACCATCTGACGATCATCTCGGGACGTCTCCCAGCCCTTGCCACCAGTCGTCGTTGAGGAGGCCGTGGGACGTCTCGATCAGCTCCTGATCTCGGTTTCCCGCCAAGGGGCGGCTGCGCGATGCGGTGGCGCGTCACGTCTCAACCCGGCGGGCCGCGTCGCCGGATACTCCGTAGGAGAGGCTCCACCGTGCGCTGATGCCGGAAATCCAAGCGTGTCTCGGCCATGTGACGGCGGCCTGATGGAGGCGGCGGTGGCGTCTCTGGTCAAACCGCGAACGCCCTGGTAGCCTCAAGGCTCGGCTCATCGGGGGCCGATTCGGGATCCTTGACCAGGCCACTCGACCCGTCTCTCCAACTCCTCCAACCACGGGCCCGGTGATCGACCCCGAAGTCAGCGGGGTCGAGGTTCTGCAGGAGGAGCGAGATGGCGATGAGGCATGGTTCGGGTGCTGGCGGGGAGCGGAGAAGGATGTGGCAGGCGCACGACGCGAGCGAGCTGGCGGTGAGGCTCTTCGGCAAGATCGTGCAGCCGGGACCGGAGGGGGCTTCCACCGGCAGCTGCCCCTGGTGTGGCGCTTCGGTGGCCGATCGGGGTCCTGACGAGGCCGCCGGCTGCTACTGCGGCGACGACTGCGCGCGGGCGGCTCGGGTCGCCGGACTCTACTTCGGTTGACGGTGCGCGGAGCCGAGCCCCGGCGGCGCGGCCCGCGCGCTCACATGTCGAGGACGACGTCGGTGGTGGGACGGCAGCAGCAGATGAGGACACGACCCTCCGGAGGAGGCTCGAGAGGATCGGGCGAGTAGTCGACGGTCCCGGCCAGCAGGGGCGTCTCGCAGGTGTGGCAGACGCCGGTGCGGCAGGACCAGCGGGTGGGGACGTCGCACTCGTCGGCCAGGTCGAGCAGGCTCTGCGACGGTGTGTCGAAGGGCACCGACAGACCGCTGCGGGAGAAGGTGACCAGCGGCCCCGTCCCGACCGGCCCCTCGGGCGGGTGCGGCGGGACCGCAGTCCGGTCGGTGAGGCCGGGGTTGATTGACGACAGCGCCCCGAACAGCTCGGTGTGGATGCGGTCGGCGGCGACGCCGAGGGCCTCCAGCGCCCGCTGCATGTCGGTCATGAAGGCCGCGGGTCCGCAGATGTAGGCGCTGGCGTCGGTCGGGGGCCGGAGGCGCTGAAGCGACTCCGCGGACAGCCTGCCCGCGGTGGCCCACCCCACCCTCAGCTCCTCTGGCCGGTAGGCGCTGTAGAAGATGTGCTCGTGGGCGCTCGGCAGCGACGCCATCAGCTTGTGCGCCTCGCCCCCGAGGGCCTGCTCGGCGGGCCGGCGCGCGGCGTGGATCCACCAGACGTCCCGCTCGCTGTGCTGGGCGGCCAGCTGCTGCAGCATGGCCAGGACCGGCGTCACGCCGATGCCCGCGGAGAGGAGCAGCACCGGGTCGGCGCCACCGTCGAGCACGAACTCGCCTCGCGGGCTGGCCACGTCCAGGCTCGCTCCCGGGAGGAGCCGGCTCTGCAGATAGCCGCTGACCAGGCCGTGCGGCTCGCGCTTGACGCTGATCCGGTAGGTGTCCGCGTCCGGGGCCGAGGACAGGGAGTAGGTGCGCACCGGGGGCGGAGAGCCGGCGCCGGCGACCCGGAGGGTCAGGTACTGGCCCGGTCTCGGGGCGGGCAGGGGCCGACCGTCCTCGGGGGCGAGGTAGATCGAGGTCACCGTCTCGGTCTCCCGCACCACCTCGGCGACGCGCAGCTTCCGGAACCCCGTCCAGCCGACGTCGGCGCCCGGAGGGGACGCAGCCGGTTTGGTCTGCAGCAGATCGTGGAAGGAGCTCTGCCAGCCCGGGCTGAGGGCCGGGATCGTGACTGCGACGCGGAGTTTCGCGACGTCGCGGTGGGGGAGGTAGAGCAGGGCGTCGGTGTCGGTCACGGTCAGGCCGCCGGGGCCGCTGGCGGTCTTGACGATGGCATCGCCGGCCCCGACGAACCCCTCCGAGATCACGCGGCAGTAGAAGCCCGGACGGTGGTGGGCGACGAGCAGGGCGGCCATGTCGGGCTGGCCGAGGCGTAGCCCGACCCGGTAGCAGGTGACGCGCGGCTGCGTCACCTCGAACTCCGCCGTGCCGATCCGGTAGCGATCGCCAATGCAGACCTCGTCGTCGGGGAGGCCGTCGACGGTCAGGTTCTCGCCGAACTCCCCGTAGGTCAGGTCGTCGCGCTTCAGGTGCCGCCGCCAGTGCTGGTAGGACTGGATCTGGTAGACGAGAACGGCACGGATCTCCCCGCCGTGCCCGTTGGTGTCGCCCTGCCCGTCCCCGTCGAGGTTGAGCCGCCGGACCCTCCGCCGGCCGGTCACCGGGTACTTCCAGGCCCCGGTGTGCACGGTCCTTTCCTGCCAGGGCACGTCCCTGGGCATGCCGACATTCACGGACACCACCCGTGGCTCCGCGCCCTCCCCGAGACGTGACGGGCTCGCCGTCATCTCGCGCGAGGAGGCCTGGTCAGTCGGCAGGTTGAGGGCCGGCGTCGCTCACACCCCTCAGACCAGTATCTCGCCACCGTCGACGCGGATCGACACCCCGGTGAGAAAGCTGGCGGTGAGGGCGAAGATGACGGCGCGGGCGATGTCGCCGGGCTCGCCCACGCGCCCGGAGGGGCTGGTCGCGCTCCGCGACGAGAAGAGCCTGGCCCTGGCCTCGGCGCCGAGGGCTTCGTAGGCGCCGCTGTCGATGGTCCCCGGAGCGATCGCGTTGACGCGGATCGGCGCCAGCTCGACGGCCAGACCTCTGGTGATCGAGTCGACGGCGCCGTTGGTCCCGGCGACGGCGAGCATGCCGACCTGGGGGCGGACGGCGGTGGCGCCGGAGAAGAGCACGAAGGACCCGTCCGCGGGCATGATCGGCGCCAGGTGCTTGGCGAGCAGGATCGGGCCGATCGCCTTGACCGCGAAGGACAGGGCCACCGTCTCCGGCTGGAGGTCGCCGATCTTGCCCCGAGCGCGGGCCGAGGCGGTGGTCACGACGTGGTCGACGCGGCCCAGCGTCGCCGCCAGCCGCGCGATCGACTCCTCGTCGGTGACGTCCACGGTCTCCGCCGAGACCGCCTCTCCCTCGTAGTGCGAGGCCAGCGCGGCCGCGTCCCGGCCGGCGGCGACGACGTCCGCGCCCTCAGCCTTCGCCGCCAGCACCGCGGCGCCGGCGATGCCCGATCCACGTCCGATGATGAGAACTCGCTTTCCGCTCAGACCGCCCATCGGCTTCTCCTCTGCAAGGGTTTCAGGCGGCCTGCCCGCGCCGCTTCAACTCGTCGGGGTCGAGCCCGCGGTCGGCCCCGTGGGGCAGGACCAGCTGGCCTGGCTCCAGTCGCTGGCGCACGTCGTCGATGTAGACCTCGACGACGTCCGCCTCGAAGGAGATGAGGCCGTTGACCCGGTCGACCTCGGTGAAGGCCTCCTCGTAGGACCACGCGCCGTGCCGGGCGTCGCCGATGTCGAAGTAGCTGCAGAGGCCCTTGTAGGGGCAGAAGGTCTGGCCCTCGACGGGGGTCAGCCGGGCCATGTCGACGGCGCCCCGCTCGACGTACCAGCGGGGGGCGAAGCCGGACTCGTACAGCGCCTTGGGCGACCGGGTGTCGGCGATCGTCGCCCCCTGGTGGCGGACGACGAGGTGGCGGGAGGTGTTGCGGATGTCGATGCGGTGGTACTGGTCGGCGGCGTGCCCGAGGATCCGCTCGTCCTCCTCGTAGAAGGCGTCCATCGCCCTCCAGGCGAAGGCGATGCGATCCGCCAGCATGTCGGCGAAGGGCGGAAGCTCGACGTGCCGCCAGGCCGCGCGCTCGGCCTCCTTGCCATCGGCGGCGACCGTGAACCAGGCGGTGGCGCCCAGGTCCTGGTGCCTGGTCACGCGGTCGGTGCCACGGACCGCGCCCTCGGCGATGTCGCCGATCGGGAAGTAGGCCACGGGGTAGTGGCCGGGCTCGTGCAGGAGCACGACGTCCTCGCTGTCGACGATCCAGGCGCCGTTGAACTGCACCCGCATCCGGCGGCGCGGGCGCTCCGCGTAGAGGAGCCGCTCGGGTAGCGGCTGGGCGGTGAGGAACCGGCCGACCGGATGACCGGACAGCGGTCCCTGCTGCCAGGCAAGGCCCATCAGTCTCTCCTTTCGTTCACGTCGCTGACGATGGGGACCCGGCCTCCCCGCAGGCGGTGGCCTCGGTCCGGCAAGACCCGGACGTTGCCGTCCGGATCACTGAACTCGGCGAATCTGGCGTGGTCGTGGTGCTCGGGGTCGACATCGGGCCGCCGGCCGCCCTGCCAGGTGTCGACGGGCGACTTGTGGCGGATGTCGACCCCGCGCGGGGTCAGCTGCACGACCCGGAAGTCGGGGGCGGGATGGTAGTCGACGTCGAGGCCGAAGCCGGTCACCTCCGTGTGGAAGCGCGGCGTGCGGTAGGCGTCGCCGGCGCGGAGGGCCAGCACTTCCAGTTGGTAATCCATCAGCTCACGCCAGAGGCTCATGTTGGGACATGGTCATGACTCGCTCATGACCGCCGGGCGGGACGAGCTCGCCCTGCTCATGGCGATGGCCCTGGTCAGCGAGCCCAGGTCCTGAGCACCATGGTGGCGCTGATCGTTGATGAAGAAGGTGGGCGTTCCCGCCACACCGCTGATGTCGGCCGACTCGACGTCCTGGTCGACCCGCGCCGCGTAGAGATGGACCGCGAGGTCGTCGCGGAACCGGTCCAGGTCCAGGTCGAGATCCTCGGCATAGGCGACGATGTCGCTCGGCTCCAGGTCGGTCTGATTCGACAGGAGGAGGTCGTGCATCGCCCAGAACTTGCCCTGTGCGCCGGCCGCCTCCGCCGCCTCCGCGGCCAGCTTGGCGTGCGCATGGATGTCGCTCAGCGGCAGGTGCCGCCACACGTACCGGACGTCGGGGTTGGCGGCGAGGAGCTCCTTCGTCGTCGGCGACGCCAAGCCCGTCCACGGGCATTCGTAGTCGCCGTACTCGACCACGGTGACGGCCGCCTCCTCGGGCCCCTGCACGTGGTCGCGGGTCAGGTCGACCGGCTGCTCGAGGTCGATGAGCTGCGGGGCGTCGCCGAGGAGCAGGCGGGTCCGCCGCGGCTCGGGCAGCATGGCCATCACCCGGTAGACGACGGCGCTGGTCACGAACGCCCCGACCGCGGCGCAGAGCACGCCGAGCTTCGCCTCCTGCAGCTCGTCGCCGGCGAAGGCGAGGTTGGCGATCAGCAGGGACACGGTGAAGCCGATGCCGGCGATGGTGCCGCTGCCGAGGACGGCGCCCCATCCGACCTGCGGGCGGACCCTCCCCCGCGAGGCCGCCGTCACCACCCACGAGGTCCCGAGGACGGCCAGGGGCTTGCCCAGCACGTAGCCGGCGAAGACACCGAGCGTGATCGGCGCCACCAGGGCTCGGGTCACCAGGTTCGCGTTGACCGCGATCCCGGCGTTGGCCAGGGCGAAGAGTGGGACCACGAGATAGCTCGTCGAGCGGTGGAAGGAGTGCTGCAGCCGCTCGTTCGGCGACAGCGAGGCGATCAGGCTCCGCGTCGCCTCCTGCACCAGCTCGGCGCTGGGCTGCTGGCGGAACAGGCGCACCGAGGCGATGGCGTGCTCCAGGGTCCCGCGGGCCGGCTCGTAGGCGAGCGTCGCCAGCCCGATCGCGAGCCCGGCGACGACCGGATCCACGCCTCCCACCAGCAGCGACGACCAGATCGTCACGCCGAGCAGGATGTAGGCGATCCGCCGCCTCGGGTAGGGGAGCCGGCGGCTCAGGAGCAGCGCGGCGTAGGCGACCACGGCGACGGCGATGGCGAGCGGGTTGACGCGCCCGCTGTAGGCGATGGCGATGACGGCCAGGGCCATCACGTCGTCGACGACGAAGACGGTGAGGAGGAAGATGCGCACCCGGCCGGGCACGCCGCGGCCGAGAAGGGCGAACGCCCCGAGCGCGAGGGCGGTGTCGCTGGACATGGCCACGCCCCAGCCGTGGGCGCCCCTCCCGCCGCCGTTCAGCCCGAGGTAGATGGCGACCGGCACGGCCATGCCGACCAGACCGGCGGCGACGGGGAGGATCAGGCGGCTGCGGTCGCGCAGGTCGCCGAGATCGAACTCGCGCCGCGCCTCCAGGCCGACGACCAGGAAGAAGAAGGCCATCAGCCCGCTGTTGACCCAGGTCCGCAGCTCGAGGTTCGCCGCCACCGGTCCGATCCGGACCGGGAAGTCCATGGTCCAGAACGAGTCGTACGCCCCGGGCGCGACGTTCGCCCAGGCCAGGGCGAGAGCGACGGCGGCGACGAGCACCGCCGCGCTTCCTGCCTCCGTGGTCAGGAAGGAGCGGAGCGGGCTCGACCAACCGGCAGAGCGCATCGTCTGTCCGCCGGACATGCCCTCCATGGCACCCATGCCCGGCGTCATCTCACCGGGCATGAGGGACGTCGACTCGGCGGTCGGCTGGATGGGCGGGTTCGGTTCCATGAGGCCAAGCGTGCCGGTCCCGTGCGGCGAGGGGGCACTCATTGCAGCGTGGGCCGCCACCCCGGCGGTTGAGAACCTGCGAAGGGCTCAGGGTCGGGTACGACAAAGGGCCTCCCGCCGCATCGACCGGATCGCGGCGAGCAGCCGGCCCGGGCTCTCCACCTCGACCGTCCCGAAGCCTGACACGAGGCGGCGGCTGGCCGCGTTGGAGAGGGTGGAGATCAGCACCAGCCCGGATCGCGTCGGATACGCTGTCGTCGCGGAGGACGCTGGTCAGGGCGATGATCTCGACGCCGGGCATGTCGGCCCTGATGCGCGCCGTGGCCCGGATGCCGTCCATGCCGGGCATGAGGATGTCTGTCAGGATGATCTCGGGACCGAGCTCCGCAACCGGGCGTACCGCCTCCTCGCCGTCGCGGGCCCCGACGACCACGGTCAGCCCGGGCTCGCCCCCCAGGAACAGTTCCAGACCCTGCCGGACGACCCAGTGGTCGTCGGCGACCAGGATCCTGATCGGGCCGGGTTCGGTCGATTCCCGCATTCGCACTCCGCTGCCCGTAGACGGTGATGGTGGGCGCCCCGCCGGGTCGCCGGCCGGGCCCGATTGTACCGAGGCTCCCGGCACCTCCCCGGGACCAGCCATATGCTTCAGGTTTGATGGCGGGGTCGCCGAGGCAAACGACGGTCGGCGGCGCAGATCGCTCCCAGGTGAGGCCCGCCGGCGATTCCGTCGCGGAGGGGCGCCGGCGATGAGGCGATCGGTCTACGCCGTCCTCGCCGCGATCTGGCGGCTGCTCCGCTCCGGGCTCCGCTGGCGGGTGCTCCGGCTCACGCACGCGACCTTCCTGGTCGCCGTCGCCGGCGTCGTCTTCGACGACGAGGGCCGGATCCTGCTCCAGCGCCATCGCTTCTGGGCGGACGGATCCTGGGGTCTGCCCGGCGGCTACGTCGAGCCGCGGGAGTCGCTGGAGGAGGCGCTGGCTCGCGAGGTCCGGGAGGAGAGCCGCCTTGCCATCGGCGACGTCCGGCTGCTGCGCGCGGTCTCCGGCTTCCGCTTCCGCCTCGAGTTCTTCTTCACCGCCCGGCTGGCGGGAGGGGTCGCCAGGCCCGACCCGGGAGAGGTGCTGGAGATCCGCTTCTTCGCCCCCGACGGGCTGCCGGAGGGACTCCTCCCCGAGCACGCGCGGATCGTCGGGGAGGCGGTCGCCGCCCGCGATCAGCGGCCGCCGTCGAGCGGCAGCAGCAGGGTGTCGTAGGGGAGCTCGGTGGAGAGGCGCCAGGCGGTGGGGTGGAGGATACGGTCGGGCAGCGGCAGGTGATGCCGGTGCCAGCCGACCACGACCAGGTCCGGCCGCACCGCGCTGCAGGCGGCGCGCACGGCGACGTCGGGAGGGGTCCAGTCCATGACTATGGTCTCGCCCCAGTCCTCGCGCCTGACCATGTCCCGGCGCGGGGGAGGAGGCGCGGCGATCCCGTAGAGGTCGCCCATGGCCAGCGCCCAGCCGGCCGGCGGCGGCACCGCCTGCAGGACCGTGACCCGCGGCTTGGCGTCGACGGCGATGGTGCTGACGCGGCCCCGCATCCGCGCCGCCGCCTCGGGCGTGTCGGCGCAGCAGAGGAAGCGCCTCGGGCTCGGCCGGCTCCGGTTGCAGATGTAGACGGTGGAGGACTGGAGGTGGCGCCAGAGGTGGTGGGCGCGGCTTCGCCAGGCTCGCTGGGAGAGAATCACGGCACGGCAGCCGTCGGACTGGAGCAGGCCGGGCACGCTCTCCGGGTCGAGCTCGCGGAAACCGGCGTCTCCGGCGAAGGCGGAGAGGAGGGGGCGTCCGGCCCCGCTGCGGCCGTCCAGCCACGAGACCAGGGGCGGCCGTTCCATGGCGTCCCCGCGCTGGCCCGCGACCCGCAGCACGCCCAGTTCGGAGAGATCGCCCTCGAGGAGGACCAGTATCTCTCTGGACCACGATTTCGGAGGTGTATCCGTCATCGTCATTGCCTTCCTTTATGAACTGTCTGTATCATACAGCTTCTTTGGGCCTGAAGAACGCGGAAGTGGCGGTCAGGGCCGGTGCGATCCAGGGGATCGAGTTCGAGCTCGCGCTGCTGGCGCGCGGCATGGAGCAGGTCGTGAGACGGACCGACCTCTACGAGGGCATGGATCGGGCCGGCTACACGCTCCTCGTCTGCATGGAGGAGGAGGAGGGGCCGGTGACGGCCAACCGGCTGGCGCTGCGGCTCGGGCTCGACGACTCGACGGTGACGCGGCAGGTGAACCGGCTCGTCCGGCAGGGGCTGGTCAGCCGGGGCTCCGACCCCGACGACCGGCGGTCCAGCCTGCTCACGGCCACGGCCGAGGGACACCGGCGCACCGCGCAGCTGCGCGACCGCCGCCGGGAGCGCCTGGCCGCGGTCCTGTCCGACCGCGAATCGGAGGAGCTGGAGGACATCCGCCACCACATCGAGCTGCTCAACGAGCTGATCCGGCGGACCGTCGACGAGAGCGGGCAGTCCCGACCCTGACGCGGACGCTCCGGGCCGGCCGCGGCGGTGGAGAATGACAGCGTGCTCACGGTGGTGCTGTTTCTCCTGCTCGGTCTGGTGCTGCTCATCCTCGGCTTCACGGTCAGCCGCCAGGCCCTGAGCTTCCTGGCCTCGGCCCGGCGGGTGAGCGGGACGATCATCTCGGTCCGCCTCGACGGCCGGCGCTACCGGACCACGATCCGCTTCGTCCCCGAGTCGGGGAGGAGCGTGGAGACGGAGGCGGAGCTGGCGACGCTGCTCCCGGCGGGGCGGCCGGGGGCGACGGTCCGGATCGCCTACGACCCGGCGCGACCGACCAGGGCTCGGGTCGACCGCGTGCGCGCCAACGGCGTCGGCCTCGGCGCTCCGCTCGGCCTGCTCGGCTGCGTCGCCATCTTCTGGTCCCTGGTCGTGCTCCTCGGCCGCTGACCGCGGCCGCTCAGCCCCGCAGGCGGCCCAGGCCGGACTCGACCGCGTCACCCTCCCACTCGCCGGCGGCGATGATGACGTCGTATTCGAGCCGGAGCTCGACACCCGCCGCCAGGTCGTACTCCTCGTCGAACATGAAGGCGCAGCTGGCGCAGGCGTAGGGCTGGTTGCGCACGAACCACTTGTTGGGATAGCGCGGATTGGACGGGGTGTCGGCGAAGACCAGGGTGGAGACGCCCATGGTCTCGTCGTGATGGCCGGTGAAGGCGAGCCATCGCGCCCGCCGGCCCATCACATCGGGGCCGTCGAGGCCGCCCTCCGCCCGGATGTGGCCGCCGAGGAAGGAGCGCGGACCGCGCCAGAAGAGTCCTCCGTAGCCGGCCGCCGGCCGTCCGGCGGTGGTCGGGGAGCCGAAGGTCAGGGTCGAGTCGGTGACGTTGCGGAGGCTGAAGCCGAGGCGCAGGGCCCACCATCCCTCGTTGATGTCGACCTCCGTCACCGCGATCGTGCGCAGCTCGTCGATCCAGACGCTTCCGGTCGAGGCGACCCACTCCAGCCGCTCTCGGAGGACCGGCCGCTCCGGCGTCCCCGCCTGCTCCTCCCAATCCCGGTGGAGGATGCTGCCGTTGTTGTCGAGCTGGGCGTAGCCGCGGTCGCGCAGGTAGGTGGGGCCGCCCCAGAAGTTCTGGCCGGAGAGCTGGGAGGCGGTCATGGAGAGGCCGTGGTGCCAGGCGTGGTCCCAGGGGCGGTGGATGGTGACGACGTCGCCGGCCAGGGTGCGCAGGGGGTGGAAGTGAGACTTCGGCGACTCCATAAGCGGCTCGGGGGGCGCCGTGACGTAGCGGAAGAGGGCGGTGTTCCCGCACCGGTACTCGAGGTCCCCATCCTCCAGCCTGGTCAGCGATGCCTGCATCACGCGTCCTCCTCAGCCGAGAGCTCGCGCAGGCCCTGGAGGTCGGGTTCGACCCCGATGCCGGGCGTGGCGTCGAGGTGGACCGAGCCGTCGTGCTCGATCGCGGCCTTGCCCGGGTAGAGCGCGGTCTCGTCGATGAACTGGGTGCCGTTGAGGGCGGCCGGGCCCTCCGAACCGAAGGCGGCCGCGACCTGACAGGCGGCCATCTTGGTCAGCAGCCCGTCGGTCAGGCCGCTGGTGGCGAAGGGAAGCCCGGCGGCGGCGGCCACCTCGAGCTGGGCCACGGTCGGCCCGATCCCGCCCGAGCGGGTCAGCTTGACGACCAGGAGGTCGACCAGCCCCGAGGCGGCGTACCGGTAGAAGTCGCTCGGGCTGACCGAGCTCTCGTCCACCGCCAGCGGTGGCGTCGGGACCGAGCGCAGCCGCTCCAGGAGCCAGGGCTGGTCGGCGGGGAAAGGCTGCTCGAGCAGGTCGACGCCGGCGTCGAGCAGGCCGGGCGCCCCCCGCAGCGCCTCGGCCAGCCCGTAGCCCTGGTTGGCGTCCGCCCAGAGGAAGGCACCGGGGCCTGCCCGGCGCAGCGCCCGGGCCAGCTCGACGTCGCCGCCGGAGCCGAGGCCGACCTTGAAGTTGAGGTGCCGGTAGCCGAGGCCGGTCGCCCGCGCCGCCTCCTCGGCCGCCGGACCCGGCCGGTGCTCGGTCACGGTGTAGCTGAGCGCCACCGACCGCCTCTCCGGCCCGGCGCCGAGCAGGCACCGGAGGGGCAGGTCCAGGGAGCGGGCGAGGAGGTCGTGCGCCGCCATGTCGATCGCCGCCTTGGCCACCGGCTGACCGGTGCTGGGACCGCGGCCGACGACCGCCTGCATCCGGCGGTGGAGCCCCCGGAGGTCGGTGACGTCGAGGCCGATCAGGGCCGGGGCCAAATGGTCGCGGATGGTGCCCGTGACCGTCCCCTGGGTCTCGTACGACCAGGAGGGCATCGGCCGCCCCTCGCCCCAGCCCCGCCGGCCCTCCCCGTCGGTGATCCGGACGAGGACGATCGAGGCCCTTTCGCCGGCGGCGCCGGCGCTGCCCGAGGCGAAGCGGAAGCCGGCCGTGATCGGCACCCGGAGGGGGAGGACATCGATCCGAGCGATCCGTCCGGGGCGGGATGCGCTCACCGCGCCAGCGTTCCCCCGACGTGCTCGTAGAAGGGGTCGCCGGGCCGGATCGACCCCCTCTCGACGACGGCGCCGGTCACCGCCGACTTGTAGAGGCTGGACAGGAACTCGATCGTGGTGCGGACGCCGGCGGTGTCGGCGGGCGGCGCCTGGTCGCGCTCCATCCGGTCGAGCAGCGCGCGCAGCTGGGCGGGATGGCCGGAGGGGACGTCCTCGGGGATCGCCCGCCATCCCTCCACGGTGGCCTCCTCCACGCCGGGGGCGCCGCTGAACGTCCAGCTGTCGTTGCCGTATCCGTAGAGGGCCCTGACCTCGACCGTCGAACGCTGGAAGTCGAGGCGCAGGTAGGTCTCCTGGCGCGGGCTGAGGACGCTGTTGACGATGCTGCCCATGGCGCCGCTCTCGAAGCGGACCATGGCCATCGACACGTCCTCGACGGCGATCGCCCGGTCCAGGGTGCCGATCATCGCCGACACCTCCCGCCACTCGCCGAGCAGCCAGAGGAAGAGGTCCATGGCGTGGTTGCCGTGGCCCATCGTCGGGCCTCCCAGCTCGGTGTCCCAGCGGCCCCGCCAGGGAACCTCGTAGTAGGCGACGTCCCGGTACCAGGTGGTCGAGCAGACACCGACCAGGGCCCTGCCCATGGCCTCCTCATCGATCAGCCGGTGAAGATGCTGCCCGGCCGAACCGAAGCGCCACTGGAAGACGCTGGCGCAATGGCGGCCGGTGCGCCGCTCCGCCTCCTGGATGCGGTCGAGGTCGGCCAGCGAGCCGCACAGCGGCTTCTCGCAGAGGACCCAGGCCCCCGCCTCCAGGCACTGCACGGCGAGGCCCGTGTGGGTCGCCGGCGGCGTGGCCACGTGGACCAGGCCGGGCCGCTCCGCCGCCAGCAGCTCGCCGACGTCGGTGTAGTGGTGGGGGATGCCGTTGTCGGCGGCGAAGGCCTCGACCCGCGGGCCGTCGACGTCGGCCGCGGCGACCACCTCGACCCGCTCGCCGGCCGCCCTCAGCGCGGCCATGTGAGAACGGGCGATCCCGCCCGTGCCGACGATCGCGACTCGCGCTGCCTGCATCCGCTCCTACCCCTTCCGACCGGTGGACGCCCATCGGCTGGCCCCCGGCCCATCGCGCCTCAGATGGCTTGGGAAAGCGCTTTCCCGACAGCATAGACGATCACGCCGGCACCGCCCCTCGGGCACAATGGGCGACCATGTCGACCTGGGGACCGCCGGCGAGCGGGGTCCGACTCACCTGGGACCGGCTGCCCGACGACATCCGCCGCGCGGTCGAGGCCCGGCTGGGAGGCCGCGTCGTCGCCGCCCCGAGCCAGCCTGGCGGCTTCTCGCCGGGAGTGGCGGCAAGGCTCAGGACGGAAGCCGGGTTCCGCGCCTTCATCAAGGCCGTCAGCCCCGCCCAGAACCCGGACTCGCCGGAGATGCACCGCCGGGAGGCTCGGATCGCGGCGGCGATGCCGGTCTCGGCGCCGGTGCCGCGCCTGCTCGACGCCTGGGATCAGGACGGCTGGGCGGTGCTGATCTATGAGGACGTGAAGGGACGCCAGCCGGCGATGCCCTGGACTCTTGACGAGATCGAGCGGGTGATGGCGGCGATCGTTCGCCTTCATGCCGAGCTCACCCCCTGCCCGGTGCCGGGCATCAGGGCCGACGCCGAGGACCCGGGCATCGACGCCGCCTTCTCCGGATGGCGGCGGCTGCGCCTCGAGCCGCTCGACGGTCTGGACTCGTGGTCACGCCGCCATCTCGACGAGCTGGCCGCGATCGAGTCCGGCTGGGCCGTCGCCGCGGCCGGCGACACCCTGCTCCATCTCGATCTGCGCGCCGACAACATCCTGATCAGGGGGAACGGCGAGGTGCTCTTCGTCGACTGGCCGGCGGCGATGCGCGGCGCCCCCTTCCTCGACGTCGTCGGCATGGCACCGAGCGTCGCCATGCAGGGCGGGCCCGACCTGGACTGGCTGCTCGCCCGCCACCCCTCGGCCGCGCGGGCCGACCCCGGCGCGGTGACCGCATGGCTGGCCGCCCTGGCCGGCTACCTCATCCACGGGTCCCTGCTGCCCCCGCCGCCGGGGCTCCCCACACTCCGCCCCTTCCAGGCGGCGCAGGGCGCCGTGGCCAGGGCCTGGCTCGAGGCGCGCCTGGGCACCTGAGTCAGCGCAGGGCGTAGACCAGGGCCTGGTGGTCCGAGCCGCTCCCCGAGCTGGCGAGCATGGAGACCCCGAGCACGTTCTGACCCTGCAGCGCGAACATGCTGTTGTCGTCGGCCTCGAGGGCCGTGATGCGGGCGACGAAGCCGGCAGGGTAGTTCGACTCTTGGTGGTCCACGGCGCCGGTCCGCTGGTTGATCGAGGAGATGGTGAAACGCCCGCTCTGGTCGCCCAACGACTGTTTGCCGGTGGCATAGATCACGTCCTGGCCACGCAGCCCGATGGGCCGGGTCTGGGCATCGTGTGTGATCGGGTTCGCCCAGCGCTGGCGACCGGGCATCGTCGAGTAGCCCACCTGGCGCACGCTGGTCGGATTGCCACCCGAGTCATACCGCTGGCCGATGGTGAAGATCGCGCTGCCGGTGCTGATGGCGGTCGCCGGGTCGACGTCGAGCTCGCCGGAGGGAATGGTCAAGGGCAGGGTGGTGATCGAGCCGGAGCTCGCCACCGTGAAGAGGTCGCGCTTGACCTGGAACCCGGCCGGTCCGCCGTTGGGGAGGTCGCTGCTCTCCAGAACCATCGGCGAGGCGGCGAGGAGACCCAGCGTGATCATGTCGGAGTTGCTCCCCATCGGAACCGCGGCCGCCGGCACCTTGGCGGCGAGCTGGACGGTGACGTTGGAGCCGTCGGGCCGGATCTGCCAGAGCTGAAGGTCACCGGTGCCGGAGAAGACGATCTGGCCGCTGAGGACCCCCCAGGCGGCGAGCGTGGCGCTGTCCCCCGCAGGGTCGACCAGCAGGTCGGTGTGGAGGGAGATGAGGCCGGCGTCGAGCACGTTGGCGCCCCCGCCGTCGCTGAGGTTGCAGACGAAGAGGCCGTCGATGGTGGGGAAGACCACCGTCGAGCCGACGATGGCGAGGTCGAGCTGCGCGGTCCAGTCGATGCCGGTGACCACGGAGGAGGGAAGGTCGATCCGCCACTTGACCGCACCGGAGGCGAGGTCGACGGCGACCACCGTCGTGCAGGTCTGGGTCCCGCCGACCACGATCACGCCCAGCCCCTGGGCGACGTTGCTGCTGAACCCGCAGAGTCTCCCGGTGCCGCTGGTAGCGGTGGTTCCGGGCATAGCCACCTGCCAGATCCGGCGGCCGGAGGTCGGATCGAGAGCGGTGACCTGGTCCGCGCCCAGGTAGACGAGGGCCCCGAACGTCACCCAGGTCCCGCCCAGCGGGATCTCCGCGCTTCCGGCGTCGAGGGTCGTCTGCCAGAGCAGAGCGCCGGCGTTCCCTGACCCCTTCTGGTGCTGTCCGCCCCCGCGATCCGGGCCTCCCCTGCTCGCGATCAGGGCGATGCCGGCGCCGCCGGCGGTGACCACGACGATGACGATGACCGCGATCGCGAGCCACAGCCACCGGCGGCCGCGCGCGTCTCGCGAAGGTGGCCCCGGCTGCGGCGATGGGGGCGGCTGGTAGGGCGCCGGCGGCCATTGCTGGCCGCCGCCCTGGGGAGCGGGGGGTCCGGGATTCTGCTGCGGGGGCGGACCCCAGCCCCCACCGGCCGTCATGCCAGCATCCTAACTTAACTAAGTCCGCAATCCGTCCGAGGTGGCGGCGGCCGGGAGTTGTCGGCGGTGGGAGGCGGCGAGACCTGCGGGGCCAGGCCGACCGGCTGCTCAGCGGCGGTCGCTGTCGATCGGGCCGGCGGCGGGGGAGAGCTCGCGCTCGTCCAGCGCCGTGACCGGCACCGTCGCCCGCACCGTGGTCCCGGTGCCGACCTCGGAGCGCACCTCCAGCTCGCCGCCGAGGAGCGAGGCCCGCTCCTGCATGCCGATGAGGCCGAGCGACCCGGTCCGGGTCCAGTCGGTGTCGACGTCGAAACCGGTCCCGTCGTCCTGGATGCGGAGCCGGACGGCGCGCCGCGAGTAGCTCAGCGAGATCGACACCTGCGAGGCCTTGGAGTGACGCTCGACGTTCCGCATGGCCTCCTGGGCGATCCGGAAGAGACCGAGCTCGACGTCGGCGCCGAGCCGGACCGGCTGTCCGCTCACGCGAAGCCGGGCCTTGATCGGCATGCGCTGCTCCAGGTCGGTGGCGAGGCGCCGCACGGAGGCTCCCAGCCCCAGGTCGTCCAGGCTCGGTGGCCGCAATCCCTTGGAGGTCCGGCGGAGGTCCTCCATGATCGAGGTGGCCAGCTCCCGGACCTCGGCGATCTGGCGGCGGGCGGTCTCGCCCTTGGCCTCCTCGCCGAGCCGGTCGAGCATCCGGCAGAGGTGGACCAGCGTCTGCACCGGCTCGTCATGGAGCTCCTTGGCGATCCGCTGCCGCTCCTCCTCCTGGCCGCGCAGGACCCAGGCGGCGTAGGCGTCGGCCCGGTCCACCCGCCGCTGCTCCTCGGAGACGTCGAAGAACATCACCTGCATGGCGTTGTGGGGGCTGGCCGCCCAGGGCGCCGTGATCGGCCGCAGGAAGCGCTGGTCGCCCTCGGGGCTGGGCAGCTGGATCGACGGCGCCTGCTGGGCGACGATGTCATGGGCCACCTCCGACCCGACCAGCTCGGCCAGGGTCGTCGGCAGGCGGTTGTCGTCGGAGCGCCCGAAGAGTCGGAGGGCGGCGGCGTTGGCCTCCAGCAGACGGCCCTGCTCGGACAGGAGGATGGTCGGCGCCGGGCTGGTCTCGAAGAGCTGGCGCAGCGCCGCCTGCGTCCGCTCCGCCCGCTGCCGGGCGTTGACCTCGCGCTCCACGCGGTCGCCGACGAAGAGGGCGACGAAGATGACGATGGCGAACTGCGGCAAGTCGGCCCACAGGTACCTGCCGCCGTCGGCCTGCGCGATCACGAAGGGGATGCTGAGCAGCACCGCCCAGGCCGCCGTCGCCAGCGACCCGGCCAGGCCGAAGTTGAGGGCGGCGTAGACGACGGGGAAGACGAAGAGGCAGAGGACGACGTAACTGGGGACGTCGATGGGCAGGTGGTTGGCCTGGCCGAATCCCCAGAAGAGGAAGGCGATCAGGAAGACGAGGGCCTGGACGCCCCAGAAGCGGGAGTCGCCCAGCGGCGGTGGGAAGATCCTCTGAAACAGTCCGCCCAGGCCGCGGTCGGGCTCGTAGCTCTCTCCCGGCGGTCGGTGGATCACGGGTCGCGCCGCTCCGCCTGGGCCGCGGCCTGCGTCTCGCCGTCGACCAGGTTGTGGTTGAGGGCGTAGAGGACGGCCTCGGTCCTGGAGGCGACGCCGAGCTTGCCGAAGATGTGGCTGAGGTGTCCCTCGACGGTGCGCGGGCTGATGCCCAGCCGGCGGGCGATCTGCTTGTTGGGCAGGCCCCGGACGAGCAGGCCGAGGACGGCCAGCTCCCTGGCGCTGAAGGTGGGCTCCTCGACCCGGGTCGAGGCCTTGCCGATGTAGCGGGCGAGGCGCGCCGCGAGCGGCGGCGCGATCGCCACCTCGCCCTGCTGGGCCACGCGCAGCCACCTGGCCAGCTCGCCGCTGGGCAGGGTCTTGACCAGGTAGCCGGCGACGCCGACGCGCATCGCCTCGAGCACGTACTCCTCGTCGTCGAAGGCGCTGAGGAGGACGACCTTGGTCCTCGAGCCGCGCTCCCTGGCCCGGCGGGCGACCTCGATGCCGGAGATGTCGGGGAGGCTCAGGTCGAGCAGGGCGATGTCCGGCGCCAGTTCCAGGATCCGGCGCAGCGCCTCCTCCCCGGTGCCCGCCTCGGCGACCACCTCGAGGTCCGCCTCTCGCTCCAGGATCTGTCGCGTGCCCTCCCGGATCAGGGCGTGGTCGTCGGCGACCAGCGTGCGGATCACGGCCACGCCGTCGAGTCTACGGCTCGGGCTCTCGAGTGCCCCGCCCACACGTGATTTCACTCGGTCTGGAAAGCGGGGCTTCCCGCTTTCGGGGCGGTGGGGGGCCAGCGCAGCATGGAGGTACGACAGCGGACGGTGAAAAGGAGGAGGTGTCCAGGCCATGAGCCGGTTGGCAGCGACGCTCATCGACATGGGTGAGGCCGAGCAGCGGGTGCGCACTGCCCGCTGGGATGCCGAGCGGATCGATCGTTCGATCCGCGCCGTCGACGTCCTCGTCGAGGACATCGAGAGGCTCAACCTGGAGGACCGCTCCCGGGTGCCGCTCAACTGGCAGCCCCGGCTGGCCCGTATGGCCGCGGTGCTCCCCGTCGAGTGCGGTGACCGCCTCCGGGCCGGCATCTCCCCGCTGCGTCTGCTCGATCAGGTCTACGAGATCCAGCAGGAGCTGCTCTGGATCAAGCAGGGCGAGGAGGCCGACGGCTTCCGCAGCGTCGACGTCCAGTTCGAGCAGGCCCACACCGCCTGACCCGGTTTCGCTCCCTCCCCCCGGCGCGGCGGGCGCTCGAGCCCCGTCGCGCCACCGTCCGCGCCGCCCTCGACCGCGCGCGGTCTCGCGTGGGTCCGCACCGCTCAAGGTAGAATCGGTGCGCTCCCTTGGCGAGTCCGGTGCGACTGCACCGACCCACCTCACAGCTGGTTCGACGGGAGGTCGGCGTGGGCCCACACGATGTACGAGCGGTAGCCCAGGAGGGGTGTGTCCACGCCCCGGCACCGCGCCCGGAGGCCTGGGCGTGACCGAGGCCGGCACTCCCGATCCCGTCTACCGGCGCATCGCCGGCTACCTCCGCGACGAGGTCAGCGCCGGGCGGCTGCGGCGGGGTGAGCGGCTCCCCTCCGAGACCGAGCTGATGACACGCTTCGGGGTCAGCCGGATCACCGTCCGCCACGCCATCTCCGTCCTCGCCCGGGAGGGCCTGGTCGATACCCGCCACGGGTCCGGCAGCTACGTCCGGCAGCCCACCTTCCACTACCAGCTCTACCGCCTCAGCTCCTTCGCCGAGGTGATGCGGAGCCGTGGGATACAGCCCTCCTCCCAGGTCCTCGCCTATGAGGCGAGCACGCCGCCCGAGGAGGTGGCGGCCGCGCTGGAGACCCGGCGCGCCTACCGTCTGGAGCGGTTGCGCCTGGTCGACGACGAGCCTCTCTGCCACGACCTGACCTGGTTGCCCGCGGACCTCGCCGAGCGGCTCAGCATCGACGACCTCCGCGAGCGGACCCTCTACGAGCTGTACGAGGACCTGCTCGGGCTGCAGGTGGTCGGGGCCAGCCATCAGATGGAGGCGGTCGGCGCCCCCGCCTCCACCGCCCGCCTGCTCGGCGTGCCCCGGGGCGCGCCGCTCCTGGTCGTGCAGCGCCTCACCGAGGGTGAGGGAGGCGCCCCCCTCGACTGGCAGCGCCGCGCCTACCGCGGCGACCGCTTCCAGCTCGAGCTGGAGCTGCTCCGGCATCCGCTGTCCTGGCCGCCCCCGAACCAAGGAACCAATCCCGCCCCTCCATCGTTGTAGCGAAAGAGGAACGGCAGGAGAGTGCAAGAGCTGCGTGAGACGACGATGTCCCGGCGCCTTCGCCCGGTGCTGATCAGGCTCTGCCTGGTCGC
>DATAXV010000044.1:0-69461 GCA_036272915.1 Candidatus Dormiibacterota bacterium | reverse complement strand
ACCAACCCCGGACGCCATGGCGGCCCACGTCACCGCCTACATCGCCCGCTACAACGGCATTGAGGCACACCCCTACCGATGGACGTACACCGGGGATGTGCTCGCCGCATGATGGGTCACGAACTTGGGATCGGGGCCACTAGCCCGTGGGCCGGTTCGCATCGCGACTTCCTCCGCCCTCAGTCCGTCCTGGGCGAGTACACCTTCGCCTGGCCACAGCTCCTGGGCGCCGCACATGCTCGTCACATCACGGCGCGGATCCGATCTGACAAACGGGAGCGATAGAGCGCGCCGACCGCAATCGGCTGTGACCGTCCCCGCCGAGCCATGTCCGTCCTCCGGAGATGGCTGCGTGGCCCGGTCCCGGCAGGCAGAGCGTTACCTCAGGCGGGCCTCCCAGAAGTCGAGGTGGAGACGGAGGCGCCTAAGCTCCAGCCCGATAAGCTCCTGATCGCGGTTCACCTCCACCTGTCCAGGCTCGGAGACCTCCTGCCGGCCCTGGTCGAGATCGTCCACCACCTTTTCCTTGAGCGTAATGAGCTCCCGATAGACGGTCACCCAATGCCGGGTGTCGTCTAGATAGGCGTTGCCCGGGTCTTCTCCGGGGAGGAACACGGGCGGGTTGACCACGTTCCCGTCGAGCGCCGCCTGCTCACCCGCGATGCGCTCCAGTTCCTGACGAAATTCATCGACTTCCATGCCAACTCACCACTTCGCCTTCTCCACATCCGATCCCAACCATTGGGACACGAGCATGGTCATGACACGATGTCGATGCCACCACACGCATCGGAGGCTGACCGATCAGACCACTTTCAGGTTGCCGGGGATCGCAATGGCCCTGCCCTCGTCGGAGGTCGGCGGGCCGCCCGAATAGGCATCAGGGCCACGGGAGGCCAGTGACGCGATCCGTATATGACTCCACCGGTCAGTGTATGACTCACCGGGTGGTCCCGCGAGGGGAGGCCAGAATTGCGCCGGTGGGAAACCAGATCAAGTAAGCTGTACGGCATCCACTCAGAGCTTCAGCTGTGAAGGGCGAACCGAGAATCCTGAGGGTGCGCTGACTCTATGAAGACTACTTGGAGAGACCCCCTCAGAGATGGAGTCCGAAAGTGAACGCGATCGCCACGCACGCGGCGCCCACCATGATCCAGGTCACATAGTCGGAAGCGTCGCCACTCTGGAGCGTGCGCAAACCGTGGACTGCCGTCAGCAAGGGCGCGGCCGCCGAGCGGATGATCCGCGGAATTCGTGCGCGGTGGATGGCGACCAGCGCGACCAGCAGAGCACCGAGCGCGCTGCCGACACCATGGTACAGGTCGGATAGCGCGAGCGCGGGCATAGCCGGCGACGATGGCGATGGCGGATGCGCACCCGTCGCCAGAACCGATGCCGCGAGGTACGAGCGGTCCTCGAACATCGCCGCCGCCTGGAGCGCGTGCGAGGCGAGCCCCGGCAGAAGACCGACGACGGCGCCCGAGACCAGCAGCAGAATGGCCGGTGCGATCATGAACACCGGGAGGCGGCGTCTGACCTCTGGCTCCTCCGGCTCCTCGTCGCCGAGCCGGGTGCTGTAGAAGGCGTCGAACCCCCTGCCCGTGCCGACAAAGACGACGACGGCCGAGCGGAGGACTGCTCCCCCGACCAGGATGGCGCTGGCGAGGGTGACGACAGCGATCCAGGAATAGCCGACGCGATCAGCCGCAGTGGAGATGACGTCGCCGCCCAGGAACGTCCCGAATGGCGGCGCCGCCGCCAGTGCCAGCCCACCAGTGCCGTAGAGGATCCCGACCAAGGGAAGACGACGTCCTCGCCCCTGGAGGCGGACCTCATCGACGGTGCCGAAGTGGTTGAGGAGGATGCCGACACATAGGAAGAGCGCTGCCTTGACGCCTGCGTGACCGAGGACATATACGGCGGTGCCGGCCAGACCGAGCGGGCTCAGCAGGGAGATCCCGATGAGGAAGATTCCGGTGTGGCTCATGCTGGAGAAGGCGAGCAGGCGCTTGAGGTGATGCTGAGCGAAGCACATCACCGCTCCGACAAGCGCCGTGATCGAGCCGATCACTACCAGCATGAGCCGGACCTCGCCGGCGTCAACGTGGAGAACCCCGCTGAAGCACATCCAGTAGACGCGGGCGATGGCGTAGAGCCCGAGCTCGATCATCACCCCAGAGAACAGGATACAAACCGGCGTCGGAGCGACGGCGTGAGTGTCCGCGATCCAGAAGTGGAAGGGGAAGATGGCCGCCTTGACGAAGAACCCGCAGGTGATCAGGAGGAAGGAGGCCGCGACCAGGGCATCGGGAGGACGACCGGCGAGAGTCTGACCGATCTGAGCCATGTTCAACGCCCCGGTCCGCCCGTAGATCAGGCCGATCCCCCAGAGGATCATGAAGGCGGCCACGGTGTTGGTCACCCCGAAGTTGAGGGCGCCCTGGAGCGGCCCCCTCTCCTCAACCCGATAGCCGGCCAGGACGAACGCTCCCACGCTCATCAGCTCGAAGAACACGAAGAGGTCGAACAGGTCGCCGGTGAGCGAGAAGGCGACCATGGCGCCCAGGAAGACGAGCAGGAGCGTGTGGAAGAGCGCCTCAACATCCTCGAAGTAGTGCCAGGAGTAGACCAGCGAGCAGGTGACCAGGGTGCCGGCCAGCACGGCCAGCCCGGCACCAACGGGGTCGATGCTGAATCCGACGCCGATCGCGATGCCGTGCGGCAGCGGCCTCCAGCCGCCGAACCAGTAGACGATGGGACCGTGGGTCGAACCGATCAGGAGCGACGAGGACAGCGCCGTGGTGGTGACGCTGGTCGCGATGGCCAGGGTGTCGGCGACCCGCCGAGGCACACCGAAGGAGCGGGCTCCAGCCAGGGCCGCCGCCACGATCAAGGGCAGCGTCGGCGCCAGTGGGGCGGCGAGGGTCATGGGGTCAGCCCTTCAGCGGGCGCAGCCTCTCCGGATCCAGCGAGCCGAAGCGCTTGTGGGCCTGGACGCAGAGGGCCAGGAGCACGGCCATCACCGTCGCTTCGACGACCACGTCGGTGAGGCAAAGCGCCTGCACCACCGGGTCGACCGCAGGCGTCCTCAGCGGGACGTCGTAGTAAATCGGAGCGCCCGCTCCGAAACGGTAGCCGACTCCGAGCAGGAGCATGTAGGTGGACGACTGAACGACCCCCAGGCAGACCACCATGTGGATCAGGTTCCTGCTGCTGATCACCCCGTAGAGGCCGACCACGAGGAGCCAGATTGCGACCGCGTAGGGCAGATAGCTCATCCCCCTCCCCTCCCCCCTGTCGGACGCACGATCAGTGCCTGCTCGAGGAACTCCGAGATGATCAGCAGGAATGCGGCGGCGACCTCGACGGAGACGACGACGTTGATGATCGCGATCGTGCCCGAGGAGTCGAGGGAGCCGGTCGATCCGAGGGGAGCGATGTTCTGGAGGAACGCGGCGCCGGCCAGCAGACCGGCCAGGCCGACGGCGATGAAACCTCCCGCGCCGATCGTCTCGGCGACCTCAAGGGCCGACGTCGGCGGCAGCCGCCGCACCGTGATCCGCTCACCGGCCAGGAAGACCACGACCGGGGAGCAGGCGACGACGACGCCTCCCTGAAACCCTCCCCCAGGCGTGAGCTGGCCGTGACTGAGCACGTAGACGCCGAGAAGGCCGATGCCGGTGGCAAGGGGCAGGCCGGCAGCACGAATCAGGTCGGTCGTGCCCGGCCGCTCCCGTCCCGGGTCGGCCTCCTCGTCCGGCCTTCTGCGCTCGTCGCGCATGGCCCGAAGAAGCACGATCACGCCGGTCGCCGCGGTGAAGAGGATGAACTCCTCACCCAGGGTGTCGATCGCACGGTAGTCGACGTTCACCGCGGAGACCAGGTCGGTGGCGCGCCGCTGCTGGACGCCCACGCGATCGATAACGTCGCCATACGGCCCGGGATAGCGGCCGAAGCCCGGTAGTTGGGCCGCCCCCCAGCCGGTGAAGGCGGCGACGACCGCCATTGAGGAGAGAAAGAGGGCCATCCGGAGTCGCGCCGTCATCCCTGCCTCGACCTGGTCTTGGAGACGGCCAGCAGGATGAGAAGCGGCAGCGCGAGAGAGCCGACCGCGATCTCGGACAGGGATACGTCCGGGGCCTGGAAGGTTAGGAAGGCGACAGCGAGAACCAGACCGAGGAAGCTCAGCATCATTGCGACCTTGACCAGCTCGCGCGACAGGACGACGGCGGTACCGGCTGCCGCGATCAGGACGTAGACGACTACCTGCAGGCCGGACGTCTCACCCATTCCTCTTCTCCCCGCCCACCCGCTCCTCCGGCAGGACCATCCACCCACCCCGCTCGCGAATCCTGATCGCCCGGGCGGTGGCGTGAGTCAGCACCGGGGAGAGGAGCAGCAGGATGAGAGCGATCAGGATCGCCTTCACGGTGCCCGAGGAGAGCCCTTCGTCGATGACCAGCGCGGCGACCACGAACGGCGGGCCGACCGCAGTGGCGGGGACGAGGTAGTGGAGGCGGTCGTAGGGCGTCCTGGCCCGCAGTATCCCGAGATAGCTGACGAGCTCCACCGCCACCCCGAGTCCGATCAGCACGTCGCGGATCGCCAGGATCATCGGCACGGCCCTACACCCAACGCTCCAGCGCCCGTGCAAACGCGAGGCCCCCGCCGATGGAGAGGGCGGCCAGCACGAGCGCGAGGTCGAAGAACGTGTCCCTTCCAAAGCCCTCGGCAACCATGAGCAGAATCAACACGACGCCGGTGCTGGCCGCCTCCAAGGCGACGAGCCCGTCGTCCACGCCGCGGCGGAAGATGACCCAACCGGGGAGCGCCAGCCCGGCGGTCAGCACGGTCGCGGCCAGCAGCCAGGGGTTCACAGCCTCACGGCCAGGGAGGATTCGGGATCGGACCCGCTCGCGACCAGCTCATGCACGAGGAGACAGCCCTCCTCTCGATCGATCCCGAATGACAACGTGTTGCTCGTGAAGGTCACGTAGTAGTCCTGCAGGGCCCGGCGCAGCGCCGATCGAGGATCGTCTCCGCCCGCATCGAAGGGAACCGCCAGGACACGGCCCTCGATCGGTTGCCCGCGGATCGACCTGGCCAGCAGAAAGATGAACACCCTGTAGGTGTCGGTGAGGAGCCGCCAGGGAAGGCGCCAAGCCGGCAGGAGGAGGCCGGCGTCGATTCCAAACCGGTCGGGAAGCGTGGCCAGGGTCACCGTGGTGGCGGTGGCGACGATTGCCGCCGCGCCCAGCCCGGCCGCGATCTCCGGCCAGATGAACGAATCGACGAACAGCTCCCACAGGCCGAACAGCAGCGCCAGGTTCACGAGCCACACTGCCGTGTACCGCGCCAGCGAAGCACGATCCCAACTCATCTCACACTCCAGACCATCGAAGACAGGCCTGGGACTCGGTCGATCGAGGCGCGATCGAAACGCTCACCACGCCACCCTTGAAGCGAGGTGAGCGGCGAGGCGAGAGGCAAGTGCCATGATCGTCAGGGCGGGGTTGGCCGATCCCTGCGTCGGGCAGACGCTGCCGTCCGCGAGGAAGAGGTTGGGGATGGCCCAGGATCGCTGGTTCTCGTCGCAGACGCTGTCGTCGGGCGAGAATCCCATGCGGCAGCCACCGATCAGATGCGCGTAGCGCGAGATGGTCAGCATGTCCTGGGCGCCGGCCGCCTTCCAGATGTCGGTCGCGACCCCGATCGAGTAAGCGATGTTGCGCCGGTCGTTGTCGCACTGCGTGTAGTCCATTCGAGCCACCGGCAGCCCCTGCTCGTCCCTGTCCTCGGCCAGCGTCACGCGGTTCTCGGGTAACGGGAGCAGCTCGTTGAGGATGCCGATCACCGCCCAGTGGTTGTAGTCGCGCATATACTCCCGCAGCGCCTCCCCCCAATGGCCCTCGGCGAGCACGTGCTCGGCCCACGTGATGGGCAGCGGCGACACCGTCTGGATGGAGAAGCCGCGGGCGAAATCCCGGCTCGGATCGGTCTCGTAGAACTGCTCCGACGACACCTCCGGCGGCGGGGCCTTGTACATCCTGATCTCCTCGGGGAAGCGACCCGCGACCTGCGGAGCCCCCTGGACCATGACGTAGCGCCCGACCTGGTCCCCGTTGTTGCACAGGCCGTTCTGGAACCCTCGCTGCGCCGAGAGCAGCAGGAGCCTGGGCGTTTCGATCGAGTAGCCGGCGACCGCCACGACTCGGGCCTTCTGGCGACGCCGCATCCCCTGGCCATCGATGTAGTCGACCCCCTCGAGGCGGCCAGCGCCACCGATCGGGAGCTTGTACGCCATCGAGCCGGCCCGAATCTCCACCCCGTGGTCGATCGCATCGGGCAGGTGGGTGACCAGCGGACTCGCCTTGGCGTTGACCTTGCACCCCTGCAGGCAGAGGCCCCTGTAGATGCAGTGCGGGCGGTTGCCGAAAGCGCCATTGGTGATCCCGACCGGACCGACCCGCATCGTGATGCCCCGGTGGAGAGCACCGCGCCATAGGAGCAGCGCCTGCTTGCTCACCGGATGGGGTGCGTGCGGATACCCGTGAGGGTGACCCCACGGCCAGTGCTGTCCGGCCACGGGGCACTCTCGCTCAAGCCTCTCGTAATGGGGGCGGATGTCCTCGTATGCGATCGGCCAGTCCCTGCCGACACCATCCTGTGTCTCCGTCCGGAGGTCCGACGGATGGAATCGCGGCAGGTAGCCCGCGTAGTGGACCATCGAGCCGCCCACGCCACGGCCGCTATTGTTCTTGCCCAATTCGACCGGGTCCTCGCCCCCTATCACCCTGGGCGCTGTCCAGTAGAGCTTGTGAGACCCGGCCTCGTCGCTGACCCAGTCACGGTCCGGGTCCCAGAAGGGCCCAGCCTCAAGCATGACGACCCGCCAACCCTTCCGGGCGAGCCTCTGGGCCAGGACGGAGCCACCCGCCCCAGCCCCGACGATGCACAGATCCACCTCGTCGTCATCGTCGTAGCGGCGCATCCGCTCGAGCCCGGGTATGCCCCTGCGATGCGGATCCAGGAGCCAGCGGGAGTCGTTCTCCTCCACCGGCTGCGCACCCTTGAGGAGATTTCGAATCACGGGAGCCCCTCCGACTCCGCCTCTCGCACCGGGTCCGCGCCGACCGCGTCGGAGGATTCGAAGGGCTCCTGCGTGGAGAGGTCTCCGAACCGCATGAATCCACGAGGGTAGGCAGGGCCCCCGAAGCCGATCTCGTTCCACGCCCAGGGGTGGGAGTAGAACTCGCTGACGACGCCTCGCGTCAGAACCGAGAAGATCCGGCCTCGATCCAGGCGATCCCAGGGGCCGCCCTGGAGATTGCCCTGTTGAAGGTCGCGGATGATCGCCTTCCGCCCCTCTTCGTCCGCCTCGGCGAAGGTGCGGCCATAGCGGGCGCGGGCGGTGAAGTCGAGTCCCTTCAGCGCGGCGTGCCAGGCCTCGCCGTCGTGGGGCATCGACGCATACCGAAAGCCATCCAGCTTCCCATCCGCGTACTTGGCGTCTAGCATCTCGGGGACAGGAACCCGGGGCTCACGACTCTGGGCGAGGAGAACGTCGCAGAAAGCCCGGAGACACGGCAACTCGGCCTCGGAGAAGTAGCGAAAGCCCTGCGATTGGTGCAACCGGTCGAGCACCACCCGCCGGGTGGGCTCGTCCCACTCGCAGACGACCTCCGGCGAGAGGACGTCGAAGCGCGGGTAGCGACCGACGTTCTGCGGCGTGGTGCCCCGCTGCTGTCGCGGCGGGCGCTGGGTGCCTGGGCGCGAAGGCAGGTGATGAGGTGTCTCCCAGGCCACGATCACCTCCCTCGGAGCAGGGACGCGAGGATCCCCATTCCGCCCACCATGGCCATGAGACCTGGAGCCATCAGCGGGGGTCCCATCACGACGTTGTAGTCGGCCACGCTCCACCCACCCGGCCGCCGCCCGGTGCCCCGCACGTGGAGGTAGACGCCGAAGAGGCCATTGGCGAGGTAGACGGCGCTGGCGGCGGGGAGAAGCGTCCGGGCCGCCCGGACGCTGAACACGCCGGCGATGCCGGCCGCCACCATGGGCGGGGTGGCCGCTATCGGCGCCCACATCCAGGGGTCTCCGAAGCTGGCCCGGTAATGCTCCAGATAGATCTCGATACTGGTGATCACCGCGGAGCCGGCGGATGCAGCTGACAGCTCGCGCTGGAAGCGGCCCTCACCGATGCGCCGCATCCATCGCTGTAGCGGGCTCCGCCGTGTCCCGCCGACGAGGTTGGCCAGGTTTGTCATCAGTGCGGCAGGACCTCGCCGATCTTCTCTTTGAGGGCATCCGTGGCGATGCCCACGCCGTGAGGCTCTCGCACGATGGACTTGGCGAAGTTGGTCGCCTGCTCGAAGGTGATGTGTGGCGGCAGAGGCGGCTCATCGGGATCGACGACGGCGTCGATCACGACCGGACGATCCGATGCCAAGGCCTGGTCCCAGGCGGGGCCGACCTCCTCCGGCCGCTCAACCCGGATGCCCCGGAGCCCGATAGACTCCGCGAACGCGGCGTAGTTCATCGGCGGGACCTTCTGCGAGGTCTCGAACTTCGGGTCGCCGGCCAGAACGCGCTGTTCCCAGGTCACCTGGTTGAGGTCCTCGTTGTTGAGCACCAGGAAGATGAGGCGCTTGTCTGACCACTCCCGGTAGTGCTTGGCGACCGTCAGGAGCTCGTTCATGCCCAGCATCTGCATCGCGCCGTCGCCGATCATCCCGATCGCCGGCCGGTCCGGATACGCGAACTTGGCAGCGATGGCGTAGGGGACGCCGGGGAGCATCGTCGCCAGATTCCCAGAGAGCGAGGCCTTCATCCCCCGCCGGATGCGGATGTTGCGCGCGTACCAGTTGGCAGCCGACCCCGAGTCTGCGGCCAGGATCGCGTGGTCGGGCAGCTTCCGGGACGCGGCGGAGAACAGGGCCTCGGGACGAAGCTTTCCGCGAGAAGTCAGCTCCGGCTTTCCTCGCTCATCCATAAGCTTCCACCAGTCGGCGACCGCGTCCGTGATCGACCCCTGCCAGCTCCGGTCCTCCTTGCGCCTGAGCAGGGGCATCAACTCTCGCAGCGTCTCCCTGGAGTCGCCGGTGAGCAGGACGTCGACCGGATAACGGATGCTCTGCTGCCGGCCTTTGATGTCGATCTGGACAGCCTTGGCCTTTCCCTCCTCGGGCAGGAACTCGCCGTAGGGGAAGGCGGTCCCGACCATGAACAGGGTGTCGCAGTCCTGCATCATGTCCCAGCTCGGCTTGGTGCCCAACAGCCCGATCGAGTTCGTGCAGAAGGGGACGTCATCGGGCACGGCGGCCTTGCCGAGCAGTGCCTTGGCAACGCCGGCGCCGAGGATCTCGGCGGCTGCCAATACCTCGTCGGTGGCGTGAAGCGCTCCGGCGCCGACCAGCATCGCCACCTTCCTGCCGGCGTTGAGCACATCCGCGGCCTGGCGAAGATCGGACTCTCTGGGGATGACCCGCGGCTCGGCCCAGCCGATGCCCGAATGGATCGTGTGCGTTGCATGAGGAGGGGCCGGAACGGCCTCCATGTCCTGGACGTCAGCGGGGAAGATGACCGCGGTGACCGTCCTTTCGGCCTGAGCGATCCGGATGGCCCGGTCGATAATGTGGCGGGCAGCTTCCGGCGTGTCGCACTGCTGCACATAGGCGCCGGCCACGTCCTTGTAGAGGTTGAGGAGGTCGACCTCCTGCTGGAACTGGCCGCCCATGGCCCGCGCGTAGGTCTGGCCGACGATGGCCACGACCGGCTGGTGGTCCTGCTTGGCGTCATAGAGGCCGTTGAGCAGGTGGATGGCGCCTGGCCCGGAAGTGGCGCAACACACGCCAACCTCCCCCGTCCACTTGGCGTGGGCGCAGGCCATGAACGCGGCCATCTCCTCGTGCCTGACCTGGATGAAGCGCACCAGGTCCTGATGCCGCTCGAAGGAGCCCAGCAGCCCGTTGATCCCGTCGCCGGGAAATCCGTAGACATGAGGGACGCCCCAGTCCTTGAGACGCTGGACGATGTAGTCACCGACGGTGATAGACATACCTGCACTTCCTCCTGGTCAGGTCGGTCAGGTGTTCGGGATCAGCGTGGCAATTGCACCAGCAATCCCAGCCGGGGTACGTGATCCGGCGCACGCCGCCCTGCCGCCGCAGCGGATCTCCCGTGCCAGGAATGACGCAATGGACTGAATTACTGCGCAGCGTCGGCGTCGGCGATGCATGATGTCAGACGCCCCAAAAGTGTTCAGAAGCGAGCCTGGGAGGGCGGCGACTCCATTATTTGTTATGACATCGATATATACTTTGTCAGCGACAGGGTGATGAAGGATATGGAGGGCGACATGGCCAACGACGAGATCGAGCCCGTTCGTGTTCTGTTGGTCGAGGATGACCGCGAGTTCGCGCAGATGTACCAGCTCAAGCTGGAGGCGGACGGGTACGACGTGACCCACGCCCGTGACGGCGAGGAGGGGCTGCGCCTGGCGACGGAGCTCCGGCCGGACCTGATCTTCCTGGATGTGCGCATGCCCCGAATGAATGGACTCGAGCTGCTCCAGGAGCTGCGGAAGCGGGACGAGACGCGGGAGACCCCCGTCGTAATCCTGTCCAACTACGGCGAAGATGAGCTTCGGCAGCAGGGGCTCGCGCTCGGCATCCTCGAGTGGTTGATCAAGGCCGATGTGACGCCGGGACAGGTCTCCCGTCGCATCGAGCTCTGGAGCCGCGGCTCGTCATCACCGGAGCCGGCCAGCTCCGAAGGTTGATGGACCCCATACGCCCGACCACGGTTCGAGACCGCTGAGGGGCGTCAGCCTGCGCCTCAGCGTCGCTGCTCGCCACCGCATCGCGGCGACATCGACCCACCCTGCCGGCACCCTCGCGGTCGAGGTCGCTGATCTCTGCCGTTCTCACCGGCGTTTCCCGTTGGCCCGATATTGATATCATCGATATAGCTTTTACCTGTAGCGTGGCTGGTAATGGATGAGAACAAGGACGGTTCACGCAGGAGGCAGGTCATATGGCCATACACGAGCCGATGAGAGAGGTGTCGGCTGCGCGCGGCAACGGGTTCGCGCATGGAGTCGACGATGCCGCGCGCCGATCGCTGATGAGGCTCACCGATCGAGCCATCGGCAGGCTTGAGGAGTTGAACCTCGCCGACCGGGGTGGCTCCCGACCCGACGCCGATACGGCGAGGACGATCAAGACGACCCTGGCCGCTCTTCCCGCCGATGCCCGGCGGCGCTTCGGGTGCCGGAGCACCGTGCAGGAGGCTCTGGACGGACTCTTCGACGCGCAGGAGGAGCTGATGCGGCCGCGACAGCGCGAACAGTGGATGTCGCCATACGACGCCGCGTGATCGGCGACGCTCCGAGTCCATTCGGCGGATCCGACGCATAATGACGCCGCCGGAAGAGACCAAATCGGGTTGTATACTGCCGCTGTTCACGGCGTTCTAACTCCAGGGGCCGCGGAGGCTCCGCCTCTATCAAAGGTTTGGACATGGGTGACATCGGGCCGACTCGGTTCGAAGCCGCGATCGAGGCCTTGGCGAGGGCAGCCTCTGAGGCAAGTTCGCCGGCCAAATTCTTCGTTAGTGCTGACTCCGTCGGCGCGGCGACGGTGGGCGCACGTCATCTCGTCTTCTGGCTTCTCGATCCCGGGGGGAAGGCCGCCTGGCCCCAGCCGGTGGACGGTGATCTGGTGATCGAGGGGGGGATCTCGCTGGACTGCCCGCCGGAGCTGGCATCAGCGCCCTCCCAGGTCGTGCACGGAGGCAGACTCCTACGGCTCCAACCCTGGAACCGCAGCTGGAAGGAGGCCTGGACACAGGCCGTCTCGCCAGAGCCGACGGAGATCATGGCTGCGCCCTGGCAGATCGGCGAACGGGTGCTGGGGGCCGTCTGCGCCTACGGCCCGCTGTCCGGGGAGGGGTTTTCGGACGAGGACGGGCGTGTGCTGCGAACACTGGCCTCGGTAGCGGCCGTGCTCTTCGAGAGGCAGGTGGCACTTGGCAGCGCTGACGTCGCCGAGGCGGCCCGGGATCAGGCCGAGCACCGTCTCGACCGGGTGTTACATGCCGCGCACCAGCTGACCGCGATCCTGGAACCGGAAACGCTGGTGAGGGTTCTGGTCCAGCAGGCGATGGAGCTGCTGAGCGCCCGTTCCGGGCTGGCCGGCCTGCACAAACCGGAGGGCATGGTCTGTCACGCGTACCAATCCCTCGAGGGAGACATGGTTCCGTTCGAGCTCAGCTGGCCACCGGGCCGCGGGGTCCTCGGCCATGTCCTCCTCTGGCGCACGCCCTACATGACCAACGAAGCGGAGAACGATACGTTCATCCTCCCCGAGATCCGGGATCGGTTCATGGTCAGGCAGCTGATCTGCGCCCCGATCCTCAATCCTCGAGGTGAGGTTCTGGGAGCTGTGGAGCTGCATAACAAGAAGGATGGCTTCGACGAGGAGGATCTAGAACTCCTCAAGTCGCTCGCCCAGCTCGCCGCTGTCGGCCTCGAGAACGCGCTGGCCTATCAAGCCGTCGGCGAGCTCGAACAGGTCAAGTCGGATTTTCTCAACCTCGCCGCCCATGAACTCCGCGGCCCGGTGGCGACCGCACGAGGCTACCTCACGATGCTGGCCGAGGAGGGCGTGCGGTGGCCCGCGGCCCAGCAGACCCAGATGCTCGACACGGCGATGAGGAAGCTCGATCAGATCCGGTTCCTGGTCGACCAGATGCTGACCACGGCCAGGATCGAGGACCACCGGCTGCTGCTCGAGCACACAGTGCTCGATTTGAGGCGGGTCGTCGAGGACACCGCACGTGAGGTGACCTACGCGATCCAGCCGGAGCACGAGTTGATCTTGGATGTCGGCTCGGATCCGGCACCGGTTCGTTGTGACCATCGCCGCACGGCGGCGATCATCGCCAACCTCCTCGACAACGCTTTCAAGTACTCGCCCGAGGGAGGGCTCGTCGAGGTCAAATGCCGTGTGGAACCCGCCGGCTCGGTCCAGGTCACGGTCCGCGATCACGGTCTCGGGATTGCCGAAGAGGACCTGCCCCGGCTCTTCACCAGGTTCGGCCGCATCGTGACCGCACAGAACAGCCATATCGCCGGGACCGGTCTCGGCCTCTATCTCTCCCGCCGTCTGGCCCTGATGCACAGTGGAGAGATCTCCGTCGAGTCGGAACCCGGCGTCGGTACGACCTTTCTTCTGACCCTTCCTCTACACGTTGAGGAGGACAAATCCGAAGACGAGGATCCGCGCTCTCCCGACGCCAGCTCCGTCGCCTGAGGCGCAGAAGTCGATCCGACGACACCGCCTGCTCGGGCACCGTCGCGGCCTGAGGTTGACGGCGATGTGAAATGGCGCTATACCAGTCTCCGGCCGAACAGGGGGTGGATCGGCGTCGCGGCGACCAGAGTTCTGAGGACGTCCCACGAAGTCACGTCTCTCGTTCTTGGTCTGGCCCGACGCCGATGGTCGGCACGCCGTCACAGAGACCCGTTGGCGGGAGCTCTGGCCATGGACGGGCACGGCCAGATGACGAGGGGACAGGGCGATGCTGCGCAATGCGAACGGGGACGCCGGCTCTACCTCACCAGGGCTGTGGGACATTCCCGCCGCCAGGCCCGATCAATCTCGACGCGGTCGGCCACGCCCCACAGGCTGGTGTCGCGACCGGCCGCCGGGTGACGTGGCGACGAGCCGCCGCGACGGTTCGGCGGTTGAGGCTGGGGCGCGGTCATGAATGTGACCGTGATCGGCCAGATGGGTCCCGTACGCACCGTCACCGGGGTCGGCTGCATTGAGTTCGGACCCGGTTCGGCGGCGCTGCTCCGAAATCAGCAGGGCGGGGTCCTCAGCACCATCGTCCTCGGCGACGGCTACTCACTGGCGATCGGACGGCGCACTGTGAAGGCGAAGGCCACGGGCCGCGCCACGCGACGGCAGCGTGCCGATGCGGAACGCGCTCTCCGCCTCCGCGCCTCCCAGCGGATGGTGCCGCGGAGCCTGGGAGCGCGCCGATCGGGGCGCTTGTATCCCGACCCTCTGGACGGCGCGGGATAAGGAAGCTCCCCGGCCATCAGGCCGATTGAGACATCAGTGCGCAATCGCGCCGTCCTGCAGCTGCGCATCGAATGGCACCACGCCCGCGCCGGGAGACTGAACGTCGTAGACTGACAATTCCGAAGTGCATTCTTTTGATATCGTCAACCAAAGATATTCACACAATGGCATTATCAGTATGAACGGACTACCGGAACGGGCCCGGAGGCTCCAGACCAGCGCCATCCAGAACGAGGACATGACCGAGCTCACGGTTGTCGCCGCCAGGCGGTGGATCCGCGCACACGAGTCTCTCCTGGCGGCGGTCGAGCAGACCTTCGACATCGGGAGCATGCGCAGCCCGGCAAGGGAGATCTACGAGCAGCGGGTCCACGGCTATCGGGAGCACGCCCGTTACTGGCACGACGTGCTCACCAAGATCGAGAGCCGAGGCTGAATGCGATCCGGAGTATCCGGCCCGCCGAACGTCCGGGGGCGGGCCGTCACCACGGGTGTGACTGACGAGCGGATCCAGGAGACGAGTAGCGGACCAAGACATGGCCGACGTCGGCGACATGCCGGAGTGCCGGCGCGGATCCGGTACCCGAGCCGGACGGTTCCTACCTGATACTGCTCACACGTGCAGCCCGTACCGTCGGCGCAGCCGACGCAGCAGTAACGCTGCCCGTCCTGCTCGTGGCCTTCTCCGCCGTGACCCTTCCACTGGTTCTGGGGCTTGCCACAACCAGGACAGACGAGGTGAGCGAGTCTTGCTCCTCGAAGTTCGGACATGTTGGGAGCCTACCCCCTCTCCGTGGCCTCCCGTGAGCCGGATCACGTCCGGCTCTTGAGGTCGAGCAGGTCGAGGTCCGTGTCGCTGTCGTGAAACCTCTCCAGCGGCGCGGGCTCCGTGCGCATCCAGAGCTCGAGGTTCGGATATGCCCGGCACGACATGACATGCCGATCTCCGAAGGCTGTGCTCAGCATCGGCCCATCCAAGCACCCGAGGCCCGGCACCGGCCGTTCGGCTGCGGGCACAGCTCCATCACTCGGTCAGGCCTCTCAAGTACCCGTGCGACGATGGCGACCATCGGGCCTTAGCCTGGAGGCATGCGTCGTCAGCGCCAGCTGAACGGCGGCACCGGGGGCCGCGTCCCAACGCAGGGCTCACCGGTCTGGAGGGTTGGGCCTCGCCACGCGCTCGAGGGCGCCGTGATCTGCCTGATCCTGCTCGCCACTCTCAGCGGAAGCCACGCGCAAGCGCGGCAGCCGGTGGTCGCCGCCTCTTCGCGCGGCCGCCGTGCAGAGTCGGGGAGACGCGCCTCGAGACATTTCCGCATGCTCTTCGTCGGTGCCAGCATCACCGCCGGCATCGGCGCTCAGCAGCCGTCCCAGGCCTATCCGCAGCTGGTTGCGGATAGGGTCGGAATGCGGGGGAAGCCGGTCACGCTCACCGTGATCGCGCAGACGGGGGCCAGGGTGTCTCGAGCGATGCGATGGAGATATCCCGGCGGGCAGAACGTCATCGTCGTCCACCTCTCCACCAACGACTACCTTCATGCGACACCGATCCCCGTGTACAAGTCGGACCTCGACACGATCCTGCGCCACCTCCGCCGCAGCTCTCCGCAAGCGACCCTGGTCTGTCTCGGGGCATGGGTCAGGCCGTCCGCGGTGAACCGCGATCACCTGGGGCCTGCCGTCTACGACGCCATGGACCAGGGCGACTGCAGATCCTTCGGCGGACACTACATCCCGTTGGACAACCTCTACATCCACCCCCGCCTGCACGACCCGGCGCCCCTTCAGGTCGGCCCACCACTCCCTTCACACCAGGGCACCGTGATCGTGGCCGGGCGGAGGGTCGCCTTCCACCCGAGCGACGCCGGTCATGCTGCGATCGCGCTGGTCGTCGACGAGGAGTTGGGGCGCACCCACGCCCTGCCGCGGGCGACCACCTGAGGGCACCCGCCCTCTCCCCCTCGGTTCGAGCTCAGCTCACTCCCAGACCAGCGAGGACCCGCTCTGGTACTCCGTGACTCTGGTCTCGAAGAAGTTCTTCTCCTTGGCCAAGTCGGTCGACTGCGACATCCAGGGGAAAGGGTTGGTCGCGTCGTAGCGGCGGGGCAGACCGAGCCGCTCGAGGCGGCGGTCGGCGACGTACTCCACGTACTGCGTGAACAGCTCCGCGTTCAGGCCGAGGAGCCCGTTGGGGCAGGCGTCGAGGGCATAGCGCTGCTCGCGCTGGACCGCCTGCTCGACCAGCTCGACGATGTGATCGGTGAACGAGCTGGTCCAGATCTCGGGGTTCTCGTGGCGAATGGTGTTGATCAGATCGCAGCCGAAGGCGAGGTGGAGGCTCTCGTCTCGCATGATGTACTCGAACTGCTCACCGATTCCGACCATCTTGTTCTGGCGCTTCAGCGCCAGCATCATCGCGAAGCCGGCGTAGAAGAAGATCCCCTCCATGATCACGTAGAAGCCGATCAGATCATGGACGAAGCGCTGTGTGTTCTCCGGGCCCTGGGTGCGGAAGCCGGGATCCAGAACCGACCGCGTCAGGTCGACAACGAAACCGTCCTTCTCCTGGATGGACGGGATGGTCAGGTACATGTTGTAGATCTGGTCCGGGTCGAGGCCCAGCGTGTCGCAGCAGTAGATGAAGCAATCCGTGTGGATCGCCTCCTCGAATGCCTGCCGCAGCAGGTACTGGCGCGACTCCGGGTTGGTCACGTGCTGGTAGACGGCCAGCACGATGTTGTTCGCGGTCAGCGACTCCGCGGTGGAGAAGAAGCCGAGATTCCAGAGGATCAGCCGCCTCTCCCCATCGCTGAGGACGTCGCGCGCCTTCCACTGCTCGACATCGCGCTGCATGGACACCTCCTCCGGTGTCCAGTTGTTGGCGATCCCTGAGCGGTAGTACTCGCGAGCCCAGCGATAGTGGATGGGCAGGATCTTGTTGGGGTCGGTCTTCGACGCGTTGATGATCGGCATTCGACTTCCTCTCCAGGCGGGGCGCTACTGGCAGGCCTCGCAGTCCGGGTCGTCGATCCGGCAGGCGGCGACGCCGCCCGCCGCCACGGGCACCGGAGCGGGCTGCGGCAGCGGCTGGCCCTGGATGACGACCGGTGCCGTCTCCTCCTGAGCCCGCTTCTGAGTGAGTCCGTAGTCGGTGCCGAGGGTCGACTTCTCGATCTGAGACGCCGCCAGGCTGCGCAGATAGTACGTGGTCTTGAGACCCATCCGCCACGCGGCCCGATAGGTGTCGTCGAGCTGCCGGCCGGAGGTTCCGCGAAGGAAGACGTTGTGCGACTGGCTCTGGTCGACCCACTTGGCCCTGGCTGCGGTCAGGCGCAGCATGGCGATGACGTCGAGCTCGAAGACCTCCTTGTACTTGGCCCGGATGTCGTCGGGGATCTCGGTGATCGCCTGGACGCTTCCGTTGTGGTACTTGAGCCGCTCGAGCATGCGCTGGTCCCAGAGACCCAGCCGCTTCAGGTCCTCGATCAGGTAGCCGTTGACGACGGTGAACTCACCGCTGAGGTTGGCCTTGACGTAGAGGTTGTTGTAGATCGGCTCGAAGCAGGGGAAGCAACCGGCGATGTTCGAGATCGTCGCCGTGGGCGCGATCGCCATCGTGTTCGAGTTGCGCATCCCGTGGGCCTTGACGTGCTCGTAGACCGGGGTCCAGTCGAGACGTCGCTCCCGGCCCACCTCGATGGGAAGGCCACGCTCCTCCTCGAGCAGGGCGACGGTGTCGTAGGGGAACAGGCCCCGATCCCACTTCGAACCCCGGTAGGACTCGTAGCTGCCGCGCTCGGCGGCGAGGCGAGAGGAGCCGAGGATGGCGTGGTAGGAGATCTGCTCCATTACCCTGTCGCTGAACTCCAGCGCGCCCTGCGACTCGAAGGCCAGGTCGAGCTGGAACAGCGCGTCCTGCAGCCCCATCAGGCCGAGGCCGACCGGACGGTGCCGCATGTTCGAGTTCTTCGCCTCGACCGTCGGGTAGAAGTTGAGATCGATGACGTTGTCGAGCATCCGCATCGCGACCTCGACCGTCCGGCCCAGCAGCTCGGTGTCGAGCTCGCCGTTGGTGATGTGGCGGGCGAGGTTGACCGAGCCCAAATTGCAGACCGCGGTCTCCTCGGCCGAGGTGTTGAGCGTGATCTCGGTGCAGAGGTTGGAGCTGTGGACGACGCCGGCGTGGTCCTGCGGGGACCGGACGTTGCTGGGGTCCTTGAAGGTGATCCAGGGGTGGCCGGTCTCGAAGAGCATGGTCAGCGCCCGGCGCCAGAGCTGGTGGGCGGGCAGGCGCTTGACCAGCCGCATCTCGCCGCGCGCCGCCTTCTGCTCGTACTCCTCGTAGCGGCGCTCGAAGGCACTGCCGTAGAGATGATGCAGTTCGGGCACCTCGTCGGGCGAGAACAGGGTCCACTCGCCGTTGTTCTCGAGCCGCTTCATGAAGAGGTCGGGAATCCAGAGGGCGGTGTCCATGTCGTGGGTGCGACGCCGCTCGTCACCGGTGTTGCGGCGCAGGTCGCAGAAGTCCTCGACGTCGTAGTGCCACATCTCCAGGTAGGCGCAAGTGGCGCCGCGACGCTTGCCGCTTCGGTTGATGGCCATGGTGACGTCGTTGGCGATCTTGAGGAAGGGCACGACGCCCTGGCTCTCGACGTTCGTGCTGTGGATCGGCGACCCGGTCCCGCGGACGTTGGTCCAGTCGTTGCCGAGACCGCCCGACCACTTGGACAGCTGGGCGTTGTCGGAGAGCGACTTGAAGATGTCGCCGAGGTCGTCCCCGACCGTGGTCAGGAAGCACGAGGAGAGCTGGGGATGGCTGGTGCCGGAGTGGAAGAGCGTCGGCGTCGAGGCCACGTACAGCAGCCGCGAGAGCATCTCGTAGAACTCGATCGCCCGGCCCTCGCGGTCCTGCTCGTCGAGGGCGAGGCCCATCGCGACGCGCATCCAGAAGGCCTGAGGCAGCTCGAGCAGATGGTTCCCCTCACGAGCCAGGTAGCGGTCGGCCAGCGTCTGGACGCCCAGGTACTGGAAGAGCTCGTCCCGAACCGGCTGCAGGGCGCTCGCGAGCCGGTTGAGGTCGAGATCCTGCAGCCGCTCGTCGAAGATCCCGGCGGTCACCCCGTTGCGGATGCCGAGCACGAAGGCGGAACGGTAGAGGTCGTCCCGGATCGGGGACGTCGGCGACTCCGAGGTCACCTCACGGAAGAGCGCCTGCAGCTGCAGCCGCGCCGCCAGGTAGCTGTAGATCGGGTCCCGCTCGATCGACGAGGCGGCGGACATGACCAGCGCCCGCTCGACCTGGACCGTCGGCATCCCGTCATAGGTGCCCTTGACCGCCTCCTCGACGACATCATCGAGGGAGAGGTTGTCCAGGCCCTTGGCGGCCAGCGCCACCGACTCCTCCAGCTTGCGGACGTTGAAGAGCGCCGCCCTACCCTCGCGGGTGGTCACCGTGAGCAGACCCCTGCGGGCCGCGTCGACCGTCCGCTCCCGGGTGCTCTCACGGTCCTGCTGGTGCTGGGCGCGGTAGAGGATGTACGCCTTGGCGGTCTCGAACATGCCACCCCGCATGAGGTGCTTCTCGACCACGTCCTGGATGTTCTCGACGTTGGGGTAGAAGTCGACGAAGCGGGTGTCGATCTCCTCGATGATCCGATCGGTCAGGGCCGTCAGCGCGCCCTCGTCGATCTCCTCCCCGGTGGCCTGCACGGCTCGTGCGACGGCCCGCTCGATGCGGCTCGAGTCGAATGTGACGATGTCCCCGGTTCGCTTGACGACCTTCGACGTGGGCATGGGCTCGCGACTCCTGTGGACAAAATGGCCCTCCCGGGGGAGGGCCGTAAGCACCGTACCTTGACTATATCTGGGGGAGCAGTTTTCGTCAACCCCCTAGGGGTTGTATTTCGGAGATCCCATCTTATTTCATCGTCCACGCCGCCTTGAGGGTGTCCCAGAGCATTCTCGGGCCCCCCTCGCGGCGCAGGCTGCGAAGGATCTTCTTCTGCTTCTCCCGCTTCGACACCCCGTCCACACGGAAGAACTCGTCCAGCGAGCGGTCGAGGAGTCGAGGATAGTCGGTCAGCATCTGGGGGTGGTGCTCCAGGAGCGGCACCGCCTTGTCGTACTTGCGCATGTCGCTCATCACCCAGCTGCGGTCGAGGCGGAGCTTGTACTCGCGCAGCGCGGACTCGCTGAAGTCCGCCCGCTCCTTGGCCCTGACCACGACCTCGCCGGCGAGCCGCCCCGACTCCATGGCCAGGTTGGACCCCTCCCGGTGCACCGGGTTGGAGAGCATGGCCGCGTCGCCGCAGATGAGGTAGCCGTTCCCGTAGACCTTGGGGACCGCGCCGGCCCCGCCCTCGGGAATCATCTTGGCCAGGTACTCGACCGTCTCCCCTCCAGCGAGAAGGGGGGCGATGGCGGGGTGCTGCTTGAAGTGCTCGAGCAGGGCGTTGGGGCTCCGCCGCGCGAGCTCCTCGCGGGTCAGCCGGGTGTCCGAGAGCTCGCTGAGCAGGGCGCCCCCGCCGACGCTGAGCGTGTCGCGGTTGGTGTAGATGAACATGAAGCCGCTGAGCCCGCGGGTGCTGTCGCCGTAGCACTCGATCGTCGCCCCCTCGCCGGGGGCGCAGTTGAAGCGGTCCTCGATCAACCCCTGGTCGAGGGAGATGACCTCCTTGAAGGCCACGGCGACCTGATGCCGGTTCAGCGGCTTCTTCAGGCCCGCCTTCTCCAGCAGCCGGCTGCCCAGGCCGACGCCCTCACAGACGACGACGACGTCGGCGAGGAGGTCCCCCTCACGGCCGGTGCGGACACCGGCCACGCGGCCGTTGCGGACGATCAGCTCCTCGACCACCGTCTCCGGGATCAGGAAGGCGCCGGCGGCCTCCGCCTTGGAGGCGAACCAGGGGTCGAAGCGGGCGCGCAGCACCGAGTAGGAGTGCGGGTTCTCGCGGTTGCGCAGGTTCTTATAGCCGAGGGCGCGGATCGCCGCGTCCGGGGTCATCAGCCAGCGCTGCTCCTCGATAATCGGCCGCTCCAGCGGCGCCTCCTTGCGCCAGCAGTCCCCCACCACCTGCTCCAAGTAGTGGGTGTACAGGATCCCACCCATGACGTTCTTGGAGCCGGGTTGGGCGCCGCGCTCGATCAGCGCGACCTGCAATCCGGCCTTGGCCATGGTGTGGGCGGCGGCGGTGCCCGCCGGCCCCGCGCCGACGACGATGGCGTCGAGCTTCTCCTCCTCGGGCATGACTCCGCATCATCCTATATGTCGAGGTGTTGACAGTTGCGCTGACCGGTGGCATAGGAACGGGGAAGACGACGGTCGCCGGCATCCTGCGGGGCATGAGCGTCACCGTGATCGACGCCGACGAGGCTGTGCGTGCCGTCCAGGCGCCAGGCCAGGAAGGGCTGCGGCTATTGATCGAGGCCTTCGGGCCGGACATCCTCGCCGCCGACGGCTCACTCGACCGCGGGCGTATGGCCGCCCGCATCTTCGCGGACGTCGAGGCTCGGACCCGTCTCGAGGGCATCATCCACCCGCTGGTCAGGCGGTGGATGGCGGAGCGGCACCGCGAAGCGATCGAGCGCGGCGAGACGCTGGTCGTCCACGACATCCCGCTCCTCTTCGAGACCGGCCGCCAGGGCGACTTCGATGCCGTCCTCCTCGTCTACGCGCCCGAGGCCGAGCAGCTGCGCCGCCTCACCGAGCTCAGGGGCATGGCCGAGGCCGACGCCCGAGCTCGGATCGCGGCTCAGATCCCGATCGAGCGGAAGCGATCCATGGCCACGACCGTGATCGAGAACACGGGCACGACCGGCGAGCTCGAGCGGGCCGTCGCCGGCGCGCTCTCCCAACTCGCCCACGCCTGAGGGCCCTGTGCGCGGGCGCACCGCCGGTGGCATCCCGCCGCGACTAGGTTCAGGTGGTGGCGGAATGGGTGCAGGCGCAGTCACTTGCCCTCGACCCGAGCTTCCGGAGGCTGCCCCGCGAGCAGCGCTGTGAGGCGGCGGCGGCCTTCTGTCGCGCGCAGCGGGCGCCGAGCGGGACGTGCACCGCCTGGTACTCGATGCTGCGTTCGGACGCTCAGGTTCTGACCTGGCGCCTGGCGGAGACGTCGGAGGACCTGGAGGAGGCGAGCGCCGGCGTGCTCTCGATCGGGCTCGGCCGGTGGCTCACGCCTCGCCACAGCTTCTGGGGAAGGCTCGCAGCATCGCCCTACGTCCGGCGCGAGCGGCCGGCGGTTCCCCCGTTGTTCGCCGGAGAACGCCTCCGGCACCTCGTCGTCTACCCGTTCAGCAAGACCGCGGAGTGGTACCTGTTGGACGCGGACGAGCGGCGCCGGCTGATGGCGGATCACATCCGCGTCGGTCACGCGCACACCTCGATCAGCCAGCTGCTGGCCTATTCCTATGGACTCGACGACCAGGAGTTCCTGATCGCCTACGAGATGGACGACCTGGCCGACTTTTCCGACCTGGTTCGTGATCTGCGCTCGACGGAGGCACGGCGTTACACCGCGCTGGACACGCCGGTCCTCACCGGGAGCCACCGCCAGCCGGAGGACATCGCCCGCCTGCTTGGCGCCATCTGACCGCTCAGTCTCGGTCCACCCGCCTGGCCCGCGACCGGCGGCGCAGGGTCCAGCCGACGCCCAGGCCGACCAGGGCCATGAGGCCGTCGTTGACGACGCGGAAGAGCACGGCCGTGGCCGCGGCCACCGGCGTGGCGACACCCATCCGGGCGAGGACGGCGACGAGCACCACCTCCATCGACCCGATGCCCCCGGGGAGGAAGCTGAGCCCGGAGAGAAGATGGGCCAGGCCGTAGGCGAAGGCGATGTTGATGGGCCCGACGCTCCTCGCCCCCATCGCCTCGAGGGCGAGCGCGAAGAGGCCGTAGGTGGTCAGCGCCGCCAGCACGTTGCAGAGGGCGAGCGGGAGCAGCGTCCGCCACCGGAACATAGCGACGAACGCGGGGCGCAGCTCCCGCAGCTGACGGTCGAACCGGCGCAGCAGGCGGAAGCGCTCGACCATGGCCACCGCCCAGTCGTAGGCGGGCCGCCACAGCAACAAGGTGAAGACCCCGACATGACTCGCGGTCATGACCAGGACCAGCAGAGCGACTCCGGAGACGGCGAAGGCCCTGGGCAGGACGCCGAGCCCGAGCAGAGCGAGAAACAGCAGCTCCTGGAAGGCGATGGTGCCGGCCACCGTCCCCTCCTCCCCCCCACCTCCGCTCTCCTCCACCAGCGCGACGCGAGCGAGGTCGCCGGCGGGCATGAAGATCATGGTCTGGCCGGCGAACATGATGGCCACGCCGCGACCCAGCCCGATCTCGACGCCGGCGCCGCGAAGTGCCACCCACCAGCCGATGCCGCGGAACAGATAGATGGCCAGGGCGACCGGGATCATGAGAACGATCCAGATCCAGCGGGCGCGACGGTACGCCTCGACCAGATGCGATGGGCCGACGGCGACGATCAGCCCGACCAGGAAGAGGACGGCCAGGGTCTCCAGCCAGTGGCGGCGGACGAAACCGAGCCCGCGCCGGACGCGCGGCCGCCGCTCGATCTCGCGCTGGACCCGGCCCGCCGCCCCCGGCAGCTCCGGAGTGTCAGGCTCCTCCCCGTCGCCTGCCCGACCCGAGGACCCGGGGGTCATGGCAGCGAACCACCCGAATTTGATATCATTGCTATACTATATACCTATAACAATGTCATCATTAGAGGCCGGCCGCGGATCTGGTTCGCGAGCACGGCGGAGGAGGTGAGACGGCGGTGAGCCGACGAAGCGAGGTGGTCGCCATAACCGGGGCATCAGCGGGCGTCGGCCGCGCCGTCGCTCACGCCTTCGCACGCCGCGGAGCGCGCCTGGGCCTGATCGCGCGCGGTCGCGAAGGCCTGGAGGAGGCCGCGGCGGAGTGTGAGGGGCTGGGCGGGACGGCCATCGTGCTGCCCACCGACGTCTCCGAATCGGATCAGGTCGAGGCCGCCGCGGACGAGCTCGAGAAGAGGCTCGGGCCCATCGACGTCTGGGTCAACGACGCCATGTCCACCGTGTTCAGCGAGGCCCTCGACACTCGACCCGCGGAGTTCGAGCGAGCGACGCGCGTGACCTATCTGGGGACGGTGCACGGCACCATGGCGGCCCTCCATCGCATGGTCCCGCGGAACCGGGGGACGGTGGTCCAGGTCGGCTCCGCGCTGGCCTACCGGGCCATACCTCTCCAGTCTGCCTACTGCGGGGCCAAGTTCGGCATCCGCGGATTCACCGACAGCGTCCGCACCGAGCTGCTCCACCGGCGCAGCCGCTGCTGGATCACGATGGTCCAGCTCCCCGCCGTCAACACCCCCCAGTTCGGCTGGTGCCTGAACCGCCTGCCCTGGCACCCGCAGCCGGTACCGCCGATCTACCAACCCGAGGTTCCCGCCGAGGCCATCTACCACGCGGCCCATCACCGCCGCCGGGAGTACCTCTGTGGCGGGAGCACGGTGAAGGCGGTGTGGGGCAACAAGCTGTTCCCCGGTCTGCTCGATCGCTACCTGGCGCGGTCCGCCTACGAGGCACAGCAGATGGTGGATCGGCTACGCGCCCCGAGCAACCCCGCCAACCTCTTCTCCCCCGTCCCCGAGCTGGCCCGGACCCACGGCATCTTCGATCAGGAGGCGAGAACCCGGAGCTACCAGGCCTGGATAAGCCGGTACCGCGCTCCGATCGGCGTGGCGATCTCCGTCACCGCAGCCGCGGCAGCTCTGATCGCGGCCAGGAACCGCTGGTGAGAACGCCTCCTCTCCACGTCCTGCGGGATTACGCGCTGCTCGCCGACGGCGAGCGAGGGGTCCTGGTGGGACCGCGTGGAGACTTCGCCTGGATGTGCTTTCCGGGCTGGGAGGATGATGGCATCTTCTCCAACCTGATCGGCGGTGGCGGCGAGTACACGGTGACGCCGGAGGGGCGCTACGTGTGGGGCGGCTACTACGAGCCGGGCACGCTGGTCTGGCACAGCCGCTGGGTGACTGGGGACGCCACCATCGAGTGCCGCGAGGCTCTGGCGCTGCCCAGCAACCCGCACCGGGCCCTGATCCTCCGGCGGATCTCGGCGCTTGAGCGCACGGCCCGTTTGCGGGTCTGCCTCCACCCGAGGAGCGACTGGGGGAGGACGGCGCCCGGGAACCTCCGGCGCGGCGACGGAGGCGACTGGACAGCCCGTCTCGGCGACGTCCATCTGCGGTGGCTGGGCGGAGGTTCAGCTCAGGTCGGCGACGAGGGAGAGCTGGCCATGGACCTGGTCCTGCAGCAGGGCCAGCACCATGACCTGCTTCTCGAGCTCGATGTCCATCGACCCGCGGATCTTCCCGATCCCGACCGCGCTTGGGTGGAGACCGAGAACGCGTGGAGGGAGCGGGTTCCCGAGCTCGGATTCCGCCTCGCCGAGCGCGACGCGCGCCATGCGGTCGCCGTGCTCACCGGCCTGACCAGCCAGCGTGGCGGGATGGTGGCCGCCGCCACCACCTCGCTGCCCGAGCGCTACCGCGAAGGCCGCAACTACGACTACCGGTACGCGTGGATCCGTGATCAGTGCTATGCGGGGCACGCGGCCGCCGCGGCCGGGCTGGACGCACTCCTTGACCAGGCCGTCGGGTTCGTCGGAGAGCGGCTGCTTGCCGACGGCCCGGGGCTGCGACCTGCCTACACCGTGGAGGGCGGCAGGATACCCGAGCTGCGCCGGCTGGACCTGCCCGGCTATCCCGGCGGAACCGACCTGATCGGGAACCGCGTCACCGACCAGTTCCAGCTCGACCCCTTCGGCGAGGCGCTGCTCCTCTTCGCATCGGCCGCCAGCCGCGACCGCCTGGGGCCGCGCGCCTGGCGCGCAGCCGCCGAGGCAGCGGCCGCCATCGAGCGTTGCTGGCAGAGGCCCGACGCGGGGATCTGGGAGCTGGACCCGGCCCGCTGGACCCACTCTCGGCTCATCTGCGCGGCGGGCCTTCGCGCGCTCGCCCGCCACCTGCCCGGCGCCGGCGGGCGCGACCGATGGCTGAGCCTCGCCGACAGGATCCGTGCCGACGCCGAGGAGTGGGCGGTCCATCCAAGCGGACGGTGGCAACGGTCGGACGCGGACCCGGGGCTCGATGCCGCGCTCCTCCTGGCCGGAATCCGGGGAGCACCTGCCGGCGACCCCCGAACGGCGGCGACGCTGTCCGCCTGCGAGAGGAGTCTGACCGAGGACGGGTACGCCTATCGCTACCGGCCGGATCGGCGCCCGCTGGGCGAGGCCGAGGGGAGCTTCCTGCTCTGCGGCTTTCTCTTCTGTCTCGCCCACCTGCACCAGGGGAACCGTGAGCGTGCCGCGCGCTGGTTCGAACGCACCCGCGCGGCCAGCGGGCCTTCCCGGCTGCTCGCCGAGGAGTTCGACGTCGACCAAGCGCAGCTTCGAGGCAACCTGCCCCAGGCCTTCGTCCACGCGCTGCTGCTTGAATGCGCGGCGCACGAGGGGTGAGTTGATGGGGATCAGCCGCGTCGATACGAGCGTCTTCACCGTCCCCACCGACCTGCCCGGTGGAGACGGAACCGCCACCTGGGATTCGACCACGATCGTCGTGGTCGAGCTCACCGCCGCCGAGGGCGACCGCGGCCTCGGCTACACCTACGGCTCGGCCGCCACAGCATCGTTCGTCCACGACGAGCTGGCCGCGACGCTCCTTGGCGTCGAGGCCGCGGAACCACGCCGGATGTGGGCGCGGATGGTCGCCCAGGTTCGCAACGCCGGCCGTCAGGGGGTTGCCGCGGCGGCGATCTCGGCCGTGGACATGGCCCTCTGGGATCTCGACGCACGCCGACTCGGTCTACCTCTCTTCCGGCGCCTCGGCGCGGCCCGCGACGCCGTGAACGTCTACGGCAGTGGTGGGCTGACGGCGTACACGGCCGAACAGGTCGTCGACCAGCTGCTGGGCTGGGTCGAGTCGGGTACGGCGCGGGTCAAGATGAAGATCGCCAAGGACAGGGGACGCGACCCCGATGAGGACCTGCGCCGGGTGGCGGCGGTTCGCCGGGCCATCGGCGGGGGCCCGGAGCTGTTCGTCGACGCGAACGGCGGCTACACCACCAAGCAGGCCGTGCGCATGGCCGACCGGATGGCCGAGCACGGGGTCACCTACTTCGAGGAGCCGGTGTCGTCGGACCAGCTCCGGGAGCTGGCCACGATCCGCACGATGATTCCCATGGACGTCGCCGCCGGGGAGTACGGCTACGACCCCTGGTACTTCCAGGCGATGCTCGACGCGCGGGCGGTCGACATACTCCAGGCCGACGCCACCCGCTCCCTGGGCGTTACCGGCTGGCTGATCGCCGCCGACCTCGCCTACGCCCGGGGGCTGCCCTTCTCCGCCCACTGCGCACCTGCCGCGCACGCGCACCTCGGGTGCGCCGCCCCCGCCATCGCCCACATCGAGTACTTTCATGACCACGCCCGGCTGGAGGGGATGCTGTTCGAGGGCGTACCGCGGCCGTTCAAGGGGAGCCTCGTCCCGGACCCGTCGGCGCCCGGGCTGGGGCTGTCGCTGAAACGAGCCGACGCGGACGCATACCTGACCTCGGCCCGGGCGACCGAGGCCTGACTCACCCCGGCTTGCGCCCGAAGGCGACGGCGAAGGACCAGGTGGTCCGGCGCTCCTCGCACTCCTGGGTGGCGGTGTTGATCAGTTCGTGCGACTCCAGACGGGAAAAGCCCAGCCTGGCCTCGAAGGCCTCGGCCAGGCGCTGCCACGCGGAGCGGAAGTTGGTACCGAGGAGCGATCCGACCCGCCCGCCCCAGGTGCCTAGCGGGAGGGTGTACAGCCGACGCTCGACATCGAGCAGGCCGGCCTGCTCGAGATAGCCGTCGAGCAGCTTGTAGACGATGCCCGTGCTGTCCAGCCCCGACCCCACCGCCATCTCCTTCATCAGATCGAGGAGTCGACTCGTCGCCTGACCCGGCTGATTGATGGCGAAATTCGGCTCGGCGAGCTCCACCCATCCTCCGGGGCGGGCGACCCGAACGAGCTCCGCGACGAGTGGGGTCCAGGCTTCGAGCGGGATCCCCGCCAGCGCCAGCCGCTGATGGACGTAATCGAACTGATCGGACTGGAAGGAGAGCCCGTCGAGGACGTTGGCCCGTACGAACAGATAGCTGTCAGGGCCGCCCGGCCGGCGGTTCTCGCGGTCCACGGCCACGACCACCGCGTTCGGGTATTGCGCGCAGAGGTCGAACCCCCACTGGCCGCTTCCCGAACAGGAGTCGAACACGCGCCTGGGTGACTCGATGGGCGCGACCACGTTGCCGACCACCTCGCGCAGCGCGTAGTGCTGAAGGTCGAGGCGCTCGGTCTCCACCGGATGCTCCGGGAAGAGGTACCGCTCGCGCTTCCTCCGGCCGCCCGGACCTCGGCTATCTGCCACGCTTGGACCTCCTCGCCGTCGCCGACGACACGATGTCTTGAACCGCCTCCGCCCTGCGCCGGGGGCGACGGGGACCCGTCCCGCTCAAGCGATCATATCCGCAAGTACGCCGCGGCCTTGGCAACGAAAAAGTGCCGTGGGCGTCCCGATCGGGATGATCGGCCTCATCGTCCTGATCGCCGCCGTCCTCAGCGCCGTCACGGTGGTCGCGACGAGGAGCCGGTGGCGGGGCGCGCCACCCTCCTGATCCCGGTGCGGTCTCGGCATGGCCGGAGCGATGGAGCGACTCACCGACCCGCCTTGCCGGTCCTGCTGGCGGCGATCGGGATCGAGCTCCCCGTCCGCGGACGACCGGCCCATCCTCCCGCCCCAGGAATAGGCTGTCGGATGTGGCGCTGACCTCCCACCAGCGATACCTGGTCCATCAGGTCCATCCGGCCAAGCTCGTGGCCGACATCGGCGCCTCCACCCTCTCCACCTTCTTCTTCTGGCAGCGGCGGCTCGTCCCCGGGCTGCTCGCCTTCGCGCTGCCGCCAGTGGTGGCGTCGACGGTGGTCCTGCGCCTGGACCTCGACCGGCTGGGCCGGTCGCCCGCCGGCCGCTATTCGCGAGAGCACATGCCGGCCTCGCTGCAGGTGGTGCGCGCGGCCAGCGCCGTCCTCCTGGCCGTCGGCGGCTGGCACCGTCGCCCGCTGCTCATCGCCACGGCGGCGGCGATGATCGGCCTGGGCTGGTCGCACGGCTTCTGGGGCGAGCCCGTCTCAACCGGCGACCGATCGGATTAGGCGGGCCTTTGGGGCGCCTCAGCGGCGGACGTGCTGCAGGAAGTGGATGTCGCGCGCGCCAGCGGCGAGGAGCCAGCGGATCGCGGCGTCGCCCTCGAGGAGCCGGGTGGCGCCCTCCGGACCGACGTCGATCGGCGCCGGGCTGAGCGTGCCCGAGGTTCCCGAGAAGTCGGCTCCGGCCAGCCGGCAGGCGTCGAACGCAACCCCCTGTAGGTCGAGCCCGACGAGCGAGGCGTCGCGGAGGTCGCAGTCGTGAAAGGCGCCGCGGGCGACGTCGGCGCCGGTCAGGTCGGCCCCGCGGAGCGAGGAATGGTGGATCGAGGCCTTCGCCAGGTGAGCCTCGCGGAGGACCGCCCCCTCCAGGTCGCAATAGTGGAGCCGCGCCTTGGTCAGCCAGGACCGGGACAGGTCGGCGCCACGGAAGGAGCAGTAGCCGAGCAGCGCCCCGCCCATGTCCGCCTCGAGCAGGAGCGCGTCGTCGAAGCGACATCGCTCGAAGTCGGCCTGCAGCACGAGGCGGCGGAGGTCGGTGCCGCCCAGGTCCTGGTCGACGAAGGAGGCGGGACCGTCACCGATGCGACGGCGCTGCTCCTCGTCGAGACGGCGCAGGAAGTCTCGGTCCGGGGTGGGCATCGCCATCAGGCGCCACCCCATGCCGCCCGCTGGGAACTGCCGAAGAGGACATAGCGGGTCCAGCGGCCGGCGTCGATGATCTCGGACACCTGCTCGATCTGCCCCATGGAGAGATAGGCCGTGTTGGCGATGACCTCGATCATGCCCTCATCCTGCCGCTGCTCCTCGATCTTGCGGCGAAGCGTCCGCTCGGCGTCCCGGCGATCAAAGTAGCGGCCGGGGAAGGTGACCACGTCCCACTCCTGACCGCAGCCATCCTGCTCGATCAGGTCCCCGCAACCGGTGCGCGGATCGCGGACGACGTGGCGGAGCCGGCCGTCGCGCTCCAGGCGCAGGGCGATCACGGTCTCCTCGAGACTGTTGATCGTGACCTGACCGCCGTGGTCGGGATCGCGGGCGAGCTCCTCGACCCGGACCGGGTCCTCGGCGAAGGAGCGGGCGATGTCGAGGATCGCCGCCCAGCTGACCGGGGCCAGGCGAGGCCGGGGCAGGGTCAGCCGCCAGTGCTTGATCTCCTTCAGCAGCTCCCGGTCCCGCCGCGGCAGCGAGCGGTCGCGGAGCCTGCTCTCGAGGCGGGCCCAGTCTCGACGGGCCCTTCGCGGCGAGGTGTTCCGAGGCCATACGGTGCCTCGGGCATCCCATCGCCCCTGAGGCACTTCGCTCGTGGTCCGCCTTGGCGGCGCGCTCACCTTCTTGTGATCATAGCGTGGTGGCCGAATCGCCACACTGCGCTGTAAGGACTGGCCCCGCGGATGAGATCGGATCCCCGTCGTCGCGATTCGACCCGCTTCTCGTCAGACAGTCCGCCCGGGCGGGCGCAGCCTTCCGGTCACGACGAGGAGCATCGCCAGCACCCAGGCGGACCAGCCCGATCAACCCGATCGGTCCGCCGATGAGCTGACTGCCCGGGTGGGAGGGGGCGAGGACGGCCAGCGCGGCCAGCCCGGAGTCGGCCATGGCATGGACGAGCACGCCGGGCCAGATGCTGCTGGAGCGAAAGCGGAACCAGGCGAAGATCACGCCGAGCGGGATCGTGGTCAGGCAGAAGAAGGGGCCAGCGCCCAGCTGTGGAGGCCGTATCCGGTCAGCGCGCCGAGGCCGAACAGCGCGATCACCGGCTGGTGCCAGAGGCCCCAGACGGCGCCGCCGAGGAGCGCCGCCGGGTCTCACCGAGGGGGGCCAGGCGGGGCAGCAGGTGGCCGCGCCAGCCCAGTTCCTCACCGAACGCGAGGGGGAGGTCGATGACGGCGTTGGGGTGAGCGCCTGGACGGCGCCGAGGATCAGGAGCGGCCCCGGGGAGATGCCGGCGGCCGTCTCGTCCGCGGCCAGGTGCGGCGCCCAGTGCCGGTAGCCGGTGGCCAGGGTGAGGAGGCCCCGGCCACGATCGCCGCCGGCGGGATCAGGTGGACGCCGGCGTGCCAGCGGAGGCGCCCCGGCGTGCCAGCGGAGGCGCCCCGGCGGCCGGAGACCGAGAGCGCGCAGTGGCTCATGCCGGACCAGGCGCACCGCCAGCGTGGCGATGGCCGGCCCGAACATACCGGCGTTGCCGCGGATGACGAAGGGGGGGCCAGGGGGCTCACAGCCCGATGAGGGACGCCCAGCCGAGGCCGTTAGGCGGTCACCAGGAAGACGCCGATGGAGACCCAGTCGACCCTGTCGCGATCCACCCCCATCGCCCCCGGAGCCGGCTGACCCATCGATCTCATGATCAATATGTCGACCTCAATACCGTTCGCCAATCGGAGAATGAAGCGCGAAGGAGTGGGGTCCGGCTCCGATCAGATGATTCCAGCGGCCCGCAGCTTGGCGATCTCGGCGGGATCGAGCCCGAGTTCGCCGAGAACCTCGTCGCTGTCGGCGCCGAGCTGGGGCGCGTGTCCCGCCGCGGGCGCCGGCGGTCGGGCCTCCTCCGGTGTGCGGAGGGGCTCGACGCAGACGTCGAGCCGGCCCAGCCGCCGCTCCCAGGCGTCGCGTCCGGCGGTGGCGAAGATGGCGGCCAGCTCGGCGCGGACCCGCTCCTGCTCACCCTCCTCGAACTGGAGGGGGACGAGATCCGGCCGCCCCAGCTCCTCGCACAGCGTCGCCCAGAACCGCGGCTCCAGGGCGCCGACGGAGAGATGGCCGTCGGCGCAGCGGTAGACGCCGTAACAGGCGTACGCGCCGGACAGGTAGCGAGCCCCCCACTCCCCACCGATGGCGTCGAGGGCCTCCCGGCTCCGGTCGGTCATCGAGATGTCGATGAACACGCCCTCCCCGCCGCGACCGGCGGCGACCAGGGCGGCCAGGATCTCGACCGCCGCCGCCTGGGCGCCGCCGGCGAGATCGGCCAGCGTCACCGGCAACGGGTGCGGCTCGCCTCCGGCCGGCCGGTTCAGTGCGAGGATGCCGGTGCGGGCGAGGTAGTTGATGTCGTGGCCCGGCCTGCGACTGGAGGGGCCCCGCTGCCCGTAGCCGGTTATGGCGCAGACGACGAGCCGCGGATGGCGGGCGTGCAGCACCGGCCACCCGACGCCGAGGCGGTCGAGGACGCCCGGGCGGTAGCCGTCGACGAGAACGTCGGCGGTTCCGGCGAGCTCGAGGAGCAGCTCCCTCCCCCGCTCCGCCTTCAGGTTCAGCGCCACGCTCCGCTTGCCGCGGTTGATCAGCTCGAAGGCGTGGCTGCGACCCTCGCTCAGAGGCGGCATCCAGCGCGCGCCGTCGCCCAGCCCCGGTGCCTCGACCTTGATCACGTCGGCGCCGAGGTCGGCCAGCAGCCGGCAGCAGTAGGGCCCCGGCAGGAGGTGGCTGAGATCGATCACCCGGATGCCCTGAAGCGACACGGCAAGGGTCATTGTCCCAGAGGACGCGCACGCGCTCGCCGGCTGGCGTATCCGCGCGCTCGGAGATAGACTGGTGGCGCTATGGGCAGCCAGCCGCTCGCTGGAGCTTCCGGAGTCCTCCGAACCGACACCGGCACCGCCCCGCCGCCGTCGGTCCATGCTCACCGGATCGATCCCGATCGGGATCCCACGCCCGTCGCCCACCCGCCCGCGGATGGGGCTCACCGGCGATCCATCGCCAGACTCTCCCGCCTTGTACTTGGGCCTGCGCCGGATCAGTCCTTTTCCATGCCCCAGACCACCCGAAAGTCAATGCATATGAACACGGCCTTATCTGATATCGTCGATGTCATGAGAGTTGTGTACTGCCACCGGCCGGGCGAGATCGTCCCCGCCGGTCGATATCGATGTGACGGCGGCAGTGGCGACTGCCCGCACAACGCCGTGATCCGGAGCCAGCGGCTCCCGCAGCTCCCGAAGGGATGCCGCGGTCACCTGTGGGTGCTGGAGGCGGCCGAGCCGCAGACCTGATTGGCGAGACCAGCCCGGCGCCACAAGAGGGTCGAGCCGCGCCCGGCCGGCGCCTCGCCCTGATCCGACACCGCGACCGGCGGCCGGGTGTCCGGCGGCCGATGCCGGGGAGGGGCGCGAGGAGGCGACGGCGAATGCCGAAGAGGAAGGAGAGGAGGGACGAGCCCGCTCGCGAGCCCGTGTCCATCGCTCGGGCGATCGTGGGCGATCAGCTGGTGCAGGTAACGGACCTGGAGCGGGTCCTGTACTGGCTCGACTGCTACGGCACCCACGTCGAGCGCGGCCAGAGATCCGGCTGACGGCGCCGAGGCCGGCCCTCAGCGGGCCGGCGGATCAGCCGGTCTCGGTACCGAGCAACCGGCGGTAGTCCTCGGGCGTATCGACATCGATCGGTTGGTCGCGATCGCCGGGAAGAGGCAGGACGGCGACCCGTTCGGGCCGGTTGCGAAGGACCGCCCGGAAGCCGACGTCACCCTTGAGCGCCTCCAGCTCTCCCCACAGCTCCCGAGCCAGGACCACGGGCGGGTGGGTGATGCCGTTGAAGCCGAAGGCCGCCGCCGGCAGTCCGGAGTCCGTGTGGACCCGGAGAAGCTCCTCGAGCAGCGTCGCGGTCAGGGCCGGCTGGTCGCCAAGCATGATCACCGCCCGATCCACGTCCGGCCCGAGCGCGGCGATGCCGGCCCGCAGCGAGGTGCTCATGCCGACGGCGTGGTCGGGATTGACCACGACCCGGGCCCGGCCCCAGTCGACCTCGCCCCGGATCCGCTCAGCGTTGGCGCCGAGCACGACCACCACCTCATCGAGCGACGAGGCGGAGGCTTCGGCCACCACCATCTCCAGCAGCGGTCTGCCCCCGACCGGGAGCAGCTGCTTGGGCTCGCCCATGCGGGTCGACCCGCCGGCGGCGAGGACGACGCCGGCGGACCTCACCGGGTTCGCCTCGCGGCGGCGCAGCGGAAGAAGGACATGGCTCCATCATGCTCGGCCCGGTGGGCCGATCACGTCGAGCGCGATCCGACGGAAGCAGGAGCCGACCGGGTCCCCATCGGGATGGCCCCGCACCCGGTCGGTGAAGACCGGGGTCCTGGATCCGGACGCGTCCGGAGCGGCGCGTGCGTCAGACTCTGCGGCGCCGCCAGCCACCGGGCGCCCTCGACGTGCGCCCGACCACATCGTCCAAGGCTGCCGCCGCGCCAACGTAACCCTCGGGTCCAGCCCGAATCACGGGCATGCTTTGTTCTGGAGGTAGAAGATCCCTCACCCACCAACCGGCGGAGCGTCCGCACCGTCCGGCTCCTCCGCATCGGAGAAACCGAGAGAGGCGCCGCGGGTCAGGCACCTGATCGGCCTGGACGCGGTCAGGGTGTTCGCCACCCTCCTGGTCCTGGTCATCCACGCCGACCACTGGCCCCTGCAGCAGAGCGGGGCCGACCTCGCCGTCTGGAACTATTGCGATCTGCTCTCCCGCTCCTGCGTACCGATCTTCGTGGTCCTCACCGGCCTGCTCCTGACCTACCGGCGCCAGGAGCACATGCACCTGCGCGTCTTCGCCCGCCGGCGCCTCGGCCGCTCGTTGCTCCCCTGGGCCTTCTGGCTGCCCATCTACACCCTGATCGGCCTCTTCCTGACTTTCGAGGTGACCCGCAGTTGGTCGGGCGTGGTCAGCTGGTGGCTGCTCGGCGGTGGTCACCTCTGGTACCTGATCCTCGTCCCCCAGCTCTACGTCTGCTTCCAGTTCTGGCCGGAGGGCCTCCGCGCCCGGTGGCTGCTGGCGGCGGCGGCGATGGCGCTGCAGACCGCCCTCTGTCTCTACCGCCTCTACGCTCCGCAGAGCGCCCCGCTCCAGGGCCTGTTTCTCGCCTATGGGTACGAGTTCTTCTTCTTCTGGATCGGCTACTTCGCGGTGGGAGCGGCGATCGGCGCCTCACTGGTCCGGAACGTGCCCCGCTGGCCGGCATGGCCCTTCTGGCTGGCCACCGCCGCTGGTGGGGCGCTGCTGGTCGGCGTCCAGCTCTCGAGCGCCGACGAGGCCAGCTTCGCCAACGGCACCGGGGCCTTCCTCCGCCCCCTGCTCCCGATCATGACCATCACCGTCTTCGCGGCCGTCGCCATCAGTGGTGAGCGTCTGCTCCGGGCGTACGACTGGATCCGGCGGCCGGCGGTGGTCCTCAGCCGCTACTCGCTGGGGATATACATCGTCCACGAGGCCCTGCTCTACATACCCGGCCGAATCCTCGCCGGTCCCCTACTTCAGCGGCACCTGCCCCTCTCCGCCTTCGGCTTCGCCCTCCTCGTCTTCGTGACGCTGGGTCTCGCCTACGTCGTCACCCGCCTGATCGTGGCGACGCCGCTGGCGATCACGGTCGGGCTGCCGCCGGAGCCGCTGCGCCTGCCCTGGCGGACGGCCGACGCCGCCGGGGAGGACTGAGCGAGGCTCGCGGTCAGGCAGCGTCCTCGCCGAAGTCGTGGTCAGGGTGGTTGGCCTCGCCCAGGCGCCAGTAGCCACGCGTCAGGACCCTCTGCTTGGGCATCTCCCTGGGACCGAGGAGGTGAGCGCGGATCGCCCGCACCGCCGCCGCCTCGCAGGCGGCGAACACCTGACCCGGCCCGGCCGGCGACGTCCAGCCCGCGATCGCGGCGAGGAGGGCGTCGCCGGGGGTCTCATCGGACTCCCGGACCAGCCAGCGAACCGGGGCGCCGTGATCGGGCAGTGCGACGCGGTGATCCGGTCCCTGGATCTCGACCAGCAGCTGGACCTGGGGACCGGGGTCGATCGCCTCGAGCAGGGTGGCCAGGGCGGGCAGCGCCGCCTCGTCGCCGGCGAGGAGGAGCCAGCGGCTGTCGGGCAGCACCTCGCAGGTGCTGCGCGGCTGGCTCACGGCCGCCCGATCACCCGGCCGGGCGGCACCGGCCCACTCCGACGCCGGGCCGTGCCCGTGCAGCACGAAGTCGATCTCCAGGCGCGCTCCGTCCCAACTCCGTGGCGTGAAGGTGCGGGTCGTGGGACGGGGGGTCCCCGGGTCGATGACCATGAAGCCCTCGGCGTCGGCGGGCGGCAGCTCGACCTCGCGGCGGCCCGCCTCGGGCAGGAACAGCTTGAGGTGGCTGGCCGGCCCCGGCCAGCTGAACGGTGCCAGGCCCTCGCCGCCGAAGGCGATGCGCAGCATGTGATCGCTCAGCGCCTCGATCGTGAGCACGGTCGCCGGGAAGGGAAGCGGGCGGCGGCGAGGCGGTCTCGTGCCGGTCGGTATCTGTCGTCTATCCATCCAAAAGCCAGCCTATCACGATCAGATCACGATATATCACGATCGGCCGAAGGTCAGGGGCTGGCGGGCGGCGGCGGATATTCGGCGATCGAGCGGCGCAGGTCCGCGAGGAAGCGGTCGATTGCCTCCAGCTCCTGCCGATCGTAGCCCTCGAGCATGGCGGCGAAGGTGGCACCCAGCGGCCGGAAGGCCTGGCCCCCCTCCTGACGGGCGTGCTCGGTCGCCTCCAGCACGACCCGGCGGCGATCCTCCGGGTGCGGCCGGCGGCGGGCGTGGCCCAGCTGCTCGAGGTTGTCGATGAGGGCGGTCGTCGCCCCGGTGCTGAGGCCGAGGCGGCGGGAGAGATCCCCCGGCGAGAGGTGCTCGCTGCGCAGCAGCTGATCCACGGCACGGAGCTGCGTGTCGTGCAGGCCCATGGAGCGGGACACGCGACGGCTCATCTCTCCCATCTCCCGACCGAGCACCCGCAGCTGGGCCAGCACCCGCCGCCTGGCCTCCGCCCCGTCGCCGTCGTGGTCCTGCATCGACACCTTGCGGGTAGCGTATCGCCTCCCCGGGGCACGCTCGGGACACCATGGCGCCGCAGCCCCTGGGACTTGACTCTATTATCAAGAATCTCGATAATCGAGAGATATGGCGAGATTGGAATCGGTCGACGGACTGCGGGGCTCCGCGCAGCGGACCATCGATCGGGCGGCACGGACCTTCTCCCTGGCCTCCCGTCTCCTGCCCGCCGAGGTCCGTAACGACGTCAATCTTCTCTATCTGGTGGCGAGGACGCTCGACGATGCCGTCGACGAGGGGCTGCCCGGTGCCCACTCCCGCCTCGACGCCATCGAACACTGGGCGGTCGGGGGTGCCGTCCTCACTCAGGAGGCGGCGGTCCTCGACGGGCTCGCGGCCCGGCATCCGTCCCTGCCCCGCTCCGCCGTCCTCGACTTCTGCGACGCCCAGCGCATGGACCTGCGGGGTGCCCGCTTCGGCACCGAGCTCGAACTCGACGGCTATTGCTACGGCGTCGCCGGCACGATCGGCCTCCTGCTCGCCAGCATCCTCGGCGCGGAGTGTCCGGACGCGGCCACCGCCGCCCGTGCGATGGGCATCGGAATGCAGCGGACCAACATCCTCCGCGACATCGACGAGGACCTGGCCCGGGGGCGGGTCTACCTGCCCGATGAGACGCTGGCGCTGGCCGGCGTCGACGACCTCGCCGAGGACGATCGGGCCCTGTTGCTCCGCATCGAGGCCGCCATCGCCGACTGGTGGTACGAGCGGGGCATGGCCGGCGTGTCGCTCCTGCCCCGCGGGCAGCTGGCGGTCCGGAGCGCCGCCGAGATGTACCGGGCGATCCTGACCCAGCTCGGCCGCGACGGATGGGGCCGGCGCCGGCCATGGCGCTCACGGCTCTCGCGGCGTCGCCGCCTGCTCATCGTCTTCCGCGCGATCCTCACCCCCCGTCAGCCGGTGGCCGAACCGCCCCGCCCCGCCCGACACCTCGGGCGGAACCCGGCGTGATTCTGGTCACCGGCGCCGGCGGCTTCGTCGGCCGGCACGTGCTCGCCCACCTGGCTGGGCATGGCCTCCCCGTGAGGGGCATGGTCCGTCCCGGCGATGACGCCCTCCGCGGGCGGGATGACCTGGTCGAGGCAGATCTGACCTTCCCCACCTCGTTGGGACCCGCCCTCAAGGGGGTTGAGGTGGTCGTCCACGCCGCCGCCATCACCGCCGACCGCAGGGAACCCCGGCCCGGCGCCTACGCAGCCGTCAACCAGGGCGGCACCGAGAACCTGGTCCGGCGGGCTGCCGCTGCCCGGGTCGGGCGCGTCGTCCTCATCTCTGGCCTCGGAACTCGAGCGGCGCCGGAGGGCACCTACATGGCCACCCGCTGGGGCATGGAGGAGGCGGTCCGCGGATCCGGCATTCCCTGGGTGGTGCTGCAGCCCTCGATCATGTTCGGCGCCGGGGCGCCATTCCTCGCGACTCTGGCCGCGCTCGTCCGACGAGCGCCGGCGGTGCCCGTGATCAACCCCGGGGTCCGCCTCCAGCCGCTCTGGATCGAGGATCTGGCCCGGTGCGTCGAGGGCGCGATCCGGGATCCGTCGGTCACCGGCCGGACGCTCCCCCTCGGCGGCGGCGAGCAGCTGACCATGCGCGAGCTGACGCTGGCCATATGCGACGCTCTGGACCGCCACCCGGCACTGCTCCCACTGCCTCTCGGCGTGGCCGATCTCCAGGCCCGGGTGATGACCGCGATCCTTCCCCGACCACCGCTCACCCCGGCGTCGCTCGAGCTCCTCGCCTTCGAGAACGTCGCCGGCCCCGGCTCGGTGGAGCGGCCCTTCGGCTTCCGCCCCGACGCCGTTCGCGCCCATCTCGCCGAGCACGGTCTGGAGCTCGGATGGCGGGCGAGCCCGTACGACCCAGGATCGCCATCACCGGCCGTGTCTCCGCGACCGATCAGTCCTGGACCCGGATGCTCAGCCGGTACGTCGATTGGGTCCATGACGACGAGGATGAGGTGGACGGCCGCCTGCTCGCGCAGGACGGGCCGGCGCTGGGGGACGCCGGGGTGATCGTCGGCCACGCGGATCAGCTGCGAGACCCGTGGACGAGGGCGGCCTGGGTGGAACGCGTCTTCGCCCGGGCGCGCTGGGCCCGGCTGCCGCGGCGGCCCCGTACCTCGGCGCTCACGGCCTTCCACGCCTCGCAGAAGATGACCCTGCTCGCCCACAGCCCCGCCGTCTGCCGCGACCTCGGCCAACTCGTCGCCGGAACCCGCGGCCGGCCCGCCGAGGACCTGGCCGCGACGTACCGCCGAAGGCTGCTCGAGGCGCTGTCCTCGCCTGCCTCGCCGAACCGGCACGTCAACGTGCTGCAGCATCTCTCCGGGCACATCGCCGACGCCCAGGACCGCGTCGAGGTGGCCACCGTGATCGAGGGCTACTGCCGGGGCGACCTGCCCCTGGAGACCCCCGTGGGCCGGATCCGGGAGGGGCTCGACGGCGGTGCGCCGGTCTGGCTGCGCATCCAGACCTATCTCGACCCCTTCCCTGCCGAGGTCATGCTCGGCGACCGGGCTAACCAGCGCGGCGGACGCCGATGATCCGCTTCGCCTATCTGGCGGCGCTCCTCATCGCCTGGGCCGGGGTCCTGATCCTCGACGGGCGCCTCCGGCTCGGCGTCACCGGCGGTCGGCTCGTCCGTTGCATCCTGGTCACCGTCCCCCTCTTCCTCGTGTTCGACGGGGTCGGCACCGCCCGTGGCTGGTTCGCGAGCAACCCGCGGCTGAACTCGCTGATCGTGCCCCCCGGCATCCCCCTGGAGGAGCCGGTTCTGCTCGCCTTCCTCTGCCTCCTCTCGGTCGTGCTCCGCCGGGTCGCGCGGCGGGCCCACCGCTGATGGAGTACACGCTCGCCGCCGTGGCGGCGTTGATCGCCGCCCTCGGCATCACCGTCGCTGGTGGCGGCCCGCGTCATACCGGCCTCTGGCTGGGCCTCGCCATCTTCGCCGCGCTGACGGTGGCAGGCGACTCGCTCCTCATCCGCCTCGGTGTCTTCGGCTATGCCGACCGCTACCGGAGCGGCATCGACGTCGTGGCCATCCCCGTCGAGGACCTGCTCTACGGCTGCGCCCTCTACCTGATCGCCAACACGGTCTGGTCCTGGGGCGGCGAGGACTGAGCGTGCGCCGCCTCCTCACCGCCAGCCGCCCCTTCTCATGGATCAACACCTGCCTGCCGTTCCTGGCCACCGCCATCGCCGGCGGCCACATCGCACTGCCCGCGGTGGTCCTGGGCACCGTCTACTTCCTCGTGCCCTACAACCTGCTGATGTACGGGCTGAACGATCTCTACGACTACGAGTCGGATCGCAACAACCCGCGCAAGGGCGGCGTCGAGGGGGCCGTGCTCGAGCCCGGCGCCGGGCACGGGCTCTGGTTCCTGGTGGCCGCCACCAACCTGCCCCTGCTGATCGCCGCCTATCCCGTCGCCGGCCTGCGGCCCGGACTGGCTTTGACGGCGACCGCCGCCGTCGCGGCCGCCTACTCGGTGCCACCGGTCAGGACCAAGGTCATTCCCGGTCTCGACTCGCTGACCAGCTCCCTGCACTTCACGTGGCCGGCGGTATGCGGCGCGCTGCTCGCCGGAGCGCCCGTCGACGCGCTGCCCTGGCGCTTCCTCGCCGCCCTCCTGCTCTGGGGAATCGCCTCGCATGCGCTCGGCGCCATCCAGGATGTCGAGTTCGACCGGGCCTGCGGGGTCGGTTCCATCGCCACCGTCATCGGCCCCCGCCTTACGGCGGCGCTCTCCACCACCTTCTACCTGGCCGCGGCGGCCGTGGTCGCGGCCGGTGGCGGGCCGGCGCTGGTCGTGGCCGCCGCGCTCATCCCCTACGTCCTCCTCGGCCTCTCCTGCCTGGGTGGCGACGCGGTCCGGGCGCGCCGGGCCTGGAGGAGCTTCATGGGGCAGAGCCTGCTCTCCGGGTTCCTCATCACTCAATTGCTTCTCCACCTCTGGGGCCTCGGCCCCCGTGACCCGCTGGTCCTCCTCGCCTGGACCACCGGAGCCGGCGCCTGGGCCTGGGCCCTCCTCGGCGTCGCCGGGCAGCTGGCGATGCGGCGGCGAGCACCGCCCGCCTCCGAGCTCCCCTCGCTGACCGTGGCCGCCGGCGGCGAGGAGGCGCCGGTGGCAGGCTATCCCGGCCCGGTCCAGGTGCTTCGGCCTGCCGCCATGGCCGCCGCCGAGGGGACGGTGGTCGCGATCCTCGACGCCGGAACCCAGCTCGCCCCGGAGGCGCTCGCCATCCTCGTCGAGGAGCTTCACGGCCAGGGTGGCGGGATGGTGGCGCTGGTCGCCCGCCTCGGTGAGGGCAGGCCCTGGGAGCGTGCGATCGCCCTCCTCTCCCTTTCGCTGACGGTCGCACCGCGTGCCGGCGGCGCCAGTGCCTTCGGTCTGATCGGCGCTGGCTGCGCGGCGGTCGACGCTCGCTCGTACCGACGGGCCGGGGGCGGCAGCGAGGTCGCCGGCCTGGCGGCGAGGATCGCGGCCGCCGGGGGGCCGGTGCGCCCGCTCCACGGCGCGGACCTGAGCACGGTCTGGCCGGCTCCGGGAGAGATCGCGGCCCGGCTTCGCCGCTCCGCCCTCGCCGGTGCGCTGTGGGGCTGCGCCGCGGTCATCCTCCTCCGATCGCTCATCATCTGGCGGGAGCGACAGCCCTGGAGCGACCTGCTCTGGCACCCGGCGGCCTTCGCCGTCATCGCCTGCCTGCAGGTGCTCTCCATCGCCGAGGGTCTGATCCCACGCCCGGAGCCGGCCGCGTGAGGCGGCGAGTTGTCGTCGTCGGCGCCGGGCTTGGCGGGCTGGCGGCGGCCATCCGCCTCCTCGCCTCCGGCTTCGAGGTGACGGTGGTCGAGCGGGAGCGGAGCCTGGGCGGCAGGGCGGCGCAGATCAAGGAGCGGGGCTTCTCCTTCGACGTCGGGCCCTCGCTGATCACCATGCCCGAGCTGCTCGACGACCTCTTCCGCCTGGCCGGGACCTCGACGGCCGCCGAGCTCCGGCTGCTGCCGATCGACCCCTTCTACCGGATCCGCTGGCAGGACGACGGCCGGGACCTCCTCTTCGGCGGCGGCCCGGCGGCGATGAGAGCCCAGATCGCACGCTTCAGCGCCGCCGACGCGGGCCGCTTCGACGCGTACCTGGAGGCGGGGCGGCGCATCTACGAGGAGGCGATCCTCGCCGCCGGCAGACGAGCGTTCCCCGGGCCGGGAGGTCTGCTCCGGATGCTGCCGCGGATGGCTCGGCTGGGCGCCCTGCGCTCGGTCGACGGCTTCGTCGGCCACTACCTCACCGAGCCCCACATGCGGCAGGCCTTCGGCTTCCATCCCCTCTTCATCGGCGGCGACCCCTTCCGCGTCCCCGCCGTCTACGCAGCGCTGGCCCACCTCCAGCTGATCAGCGGGGTCTGGTACGCAGAGGGCGGCGTCTGGTCGGTGGTGGCGGCGATGGAGCGGCAGCTCCGCCGCGGCGCGGCGGTGCTGACCGGCGAGGAGGCGGTTGGGATCGAGCGGCGCGATGGCCGCGTCGCGGGCGTCCGGCTCGCGGGCGGCGGCACGCTCCCCGCCGACGCCGTCGTCAGCAACGCCGACGTCGGCGCGACCCGGCGCATGGCCGGCCTCCGGCCACTGCCGCAACGGCTGTCGATGAGCTGCTTCCTGCTCTGCCTGGGCAGCTCGCGCAGCTTCCCCGCCCTCCACCACCACAACCTCCTGGTCGGTCCCGGATACCGCCGCTTCATCGACGATGTCACCCGCCGCCGCCAGATGACCGGCGGGATCTGTCTCTACATCCACGCGCCCTCACGGACCGAGCCGGCGATGGCGCCCCCCGGAGGCGAGGCGATCAGCGTGCTGATGCCGGTTCCCAACCTCGCCGGCGGACAGCGGTGGCCGGAGACCGGCGACAGGCTTCGCGAGGAGATCCTTGACGCCCTCGAATCGGAGACCGGCCTGGGCCTCGCCGGACTGCGCCGTTCGATCATCCTCGAGCGCCACTGGACCCCGATCGAATTCCGCGACCGGCTGGGAGCCGAGGACGGCCACGCCTTCGGACCGGAGCCGCTGCTCCGTCAGTCGGCCTTCTTCCGCCAGCACAACCGCTACCGCCACCCACGCGGCCTGTACCACGTCGGCTCCGGAACCCACCCCGGCGCCGGCATACCCGGCGTCCTGCTCACGGCCGAGGTCACCAGCGAGCTCCTCGCCGAGGACATGAGGGAGTGATGGCAGCTGCGATCGTGCTCCTCACCCGCGACCTTCGCGTCCACGACCAGCCCGCGCTGGCGGCCGCCTGCCGGGCCGGCCGCCAGGTCCCGCTCTTCGTCCTCGACCCGGCCCTGCTCGGAGGACTCCACGCGTCGCCCAACCGCGCCGCCTTTCTGATCGAGTGCCTGGCCGACCTCGACAGCTCGCTGCGGCGAATGGGCGGAGGGCTGGTGCTTCGCCGGGGCGACCCCGTGGCGGAGGCCATGCGGGTGGCGAACGCGGTCGGGGCCGCCGAGATCCACCTCAGCGCCGATGCCGGCACCCACGCCGCGCACCGGCGGATCCGCCTCGCCGAAGCGTGTTCGCGAGCCGGCCTGAAGCTCGCTCTACACCGCGGCGTGGCCGTGGTCCCGCCCGCCGAGCTCACGCCCTCCGGGGGCGACCACTTCCGGGTCTTCACACCCTGCTGGCGGCGCTGGCGGGCCGCTCTCTGGCGCCCACCCGTGCCGGTGCCGGGGCGGATGCGTCTCCCTGACGGCATCGCTCCCGGACGCCGGCCCGGGCCTGGCGACGCAGTCCCCGGACCTCGCTCGCCGCGGCTTCCCAGGGGCGGCGAGACCGAGGGCCGCCACCTGCTCAACCGCTGGCTGCGCCGCGACCTCCCCGCCTACGGCGATGCCCACGACGACCTGCCGGGCGACCGCACCTCACGGCTCAGTCCGTACCTCCACTTCGGTTGCGTCTCACCGCTGGAGGTGGCGCTGCGTACGGCCGGACGGCAGGGTGGCGAGTCCTTCCTGCGGCAGCTCTGCTGGCGCGACTTCCACCTCCAGGTCCTCGCCGCCCGCCCCGACCTGACCCGCCGCGACTACCGCTCCCGAGGGCGGCACTGGAAGGATGACCCGGACCTGCTCCAGGCCTGGTCCGAGGGCCGCACCGGCGTACCGGTGGTTGACGCCGGCATGCGGCAGCTCCGGAGGGAGGGCCGGATCCACAACCGGGCCCGGCTCCTGGTCGCCTCCTTTCTGGTGCGCGAGCTGGGCATCGACTGGCGCCGCGGCGCCGCCCACTTCTTCGAGTGGCTGGTCGACGGCGACGTCGCCAACAACGCCGGCAACTGGCAGTGGGTGGCGGGCACCGGCAACGACACCCGGCCCAACCGCTCCTTCAATCACCTGCGCCAGGCGCTCCGCTTCGACCCGGCCGGCGACTACGTCCGGCGGTACGTGCCTGAGCTGAGGGGTATCCCCGGTGCCGCGGTGCACCGACCCTGGGCGCTGCCCGCCGCCGAGCGCGAGCGCATCGGGTACCCCGACCCGATCGGCCCGGGAGCCCGATCGGGACGATCGTGAACACGCCCCCGCCATCGCCGTCTCGATGGCATGGGAGGCCAGGCCGCGCCTCCGCCACGGGTGCCCGCGGATCGCGCTCCGGACATGCGACGCGCGGGCGGTGCCGATGGCCGACCGCGGTCCCCCACCGGGTGCGAGGCATCGCTCACCGCAGCCAGTAGGGGATCCTTGTCACCGGTCGCGATCGTCGCCAGGGTCAGGGTGAAGGAGGGCAGGGCCGAAGAATGTCTCGCCGCCCTGGTGCCGCCGCTCGATCAGGCACGGAGGGAGCCCGGCACCCTGCTCTCGCGGTCCACCGCCCCCGGGACGATCCCCTGGTGTTCTGGACCGCGGAGGTCCGTGCCGCATTCGAGGCCCACGGCTCGACCGAGGTGCATGCCGCAGCGACGCCGACGTTCATCGAGTTGATCGCATCGTCCGACATCACCATCGGGGAGACGCTCATGACCCAGGTCTGGAGATCTGATCCGAAGGGCGCGCCTGTCGCGCCCATCCACGCCCGGAGCACTGCTGGGTGATACCGTCGCTCACGCCCGCGGCCATGACATGTCGGTTCCGATGATCCAGGGGCCGCCCGCGCACGTACCTCCAATGACAGCCCGCCCATCGTGGAGGAGACGCGAAGTGGCATTCGACATCGAGAGGTACAAGGACACCTCGCGCAAGCTCGATCTCAGCGACATCGACTGGGACGCGGTCGCCAGGCACCCGCTTCCGCAGGAGGCCATCGACTCGATGCTCTACATGATGGACATCGAGACCCACACGGTGATCTTCCTGTCCGAGCTGCTCGTCTCCAAGGCCTGCATGGACCCGGTGATCACCTCGTTCCTCTCGGTGTGGGTGTACGAGGAGATGTACCACGGCGAGGCCTTCCTCCGGTTCATGCGCAGCTACGGCATCGAGATCGACGACGACCGGCCCCGCCAGATCCGCGTCGGCGAGGGCATGCACCGCGTCAGCTCGGTCATGGCCGTGCTGCTCGGCTCCTACCTGCTGCCCTTCTTCCCCGCCGTCTACCTGACCATCGGCGCGACCAATGAGATGACCACGCTTACCGCCTACCAGCAGCTCATCAGCCGCGCCCAGCACCCGATCCTGACCCAGATCATCGAGCGGATCATCAAGCAGGAGCGGATCCACTTCGCCTTCTACCGCTCCCAGGCCGAGCGGCTGCTGACCGACAGCGCGATCGCGCGGCGCTCTGTCCGCTGGGTCATGCAGCACCGCTTTCGGACGGTCGGTGAGGGAGTCAAGACCTCGGAGGAGGTCGACCGCCTGGCCATGTTCCTGTTCGACGGCGATGACGGCCGGCGAGCGGTGCAGGCCATCGACGCCTCCATCGGCCGGCTTCCCGGCCTGACCGGGGTCAACCTGCTGGAGCGGGTCCTCGACCGCGCCCAGCGCCGCCTCGGGGCTCCCAGCGGACCCGGCTTCGGCGGCCGGGGTCCGGAGGTCTCCCCCTCGTGACTTCGGGCGACGATGTGGGATCCTGGGCGGCGTGAGCTGGCTCCCCCCCGCAGGGCCGATCGATGACGCGCGCACAGGATGCCGAGCGCCGGTCGGGCCGCGCCCACGGCCTGGCGGCTGATCCCGCGGTGGATAGGGGCAGGCTCGATGATTCGCAGCTCGCGCGCCGGCTGGCCGAGCGTGACGTCGACGCTCTGGCCGTCTTCTACGACCGCTACGGAGGCCTCGCCTACTCCATCGCCCTCCGCATCCTCGGCGACACCGGCCGCGCCGAGGACGTCGTCCAGGACGTCTTCCTCAAGATCTGGCGGGCGGCGCCGGGGTTCGACCCCGCCCGCGGCCAGCTCCGGACCTGGCTCATCACCGCCGTCCGGAACCGGTCGGTCGACTACCTGCGCGGACGCGGCGCCTACCAGCGACGGGAGCTCGAGCTCTCCCCCGAGCTCGCGACCACGGGAAGCGACCCCTGGGAGCAGGTCTCGCTGTCGCTGGAGCAGGACGCCGTCCGCGAGGCGCTCATCTCGCTTCCGGCCGAGCAACGCCAGGTGGTGGAACTGGCCTACTTCTCCGGGTACACGGGAGGAGAGATCGCAGGAATGATCGACGCGCCGTTGAGCACCGTCAAAGGGAGGATGCGCCTCGCCCTCGAGAAGCTCCGCTCCTACCTTCAGGGCCGGGGGCTTGAAGTCGATGTCTGAGCAGCGAGGCGACCCCTTCGAGGAGACGATCGCCGCCTACGTGCTGGGCGCGACCGACGCCGAGGAGACCCGCGCCGTCGAGCGCCATCTGGCCGAGTGCGCCGAGTGCCGTGAGCTCGAGCGGCGGCTCCGCGAGGTGGCGGTGATGCTGCCACTGGCGGCGCAGGGCGCCGAGCCCAGCCCCGACCTCAGGCAGCGAATCCTGGCCGGCGCCGGCGCCCGAGCGGAGGACACTCGCGCGGCACCGGCCCGACAGCGGAGGGTCATCCCCTGGCCGCGCCTGGCGATGCCGCGGATGGCGCTCGCCGTGATCACGGTCCTGGTCCTGGCCATAGCCGGCCTCGGCGTCTGGAACGTCTCCCTGCACGGGCAGCTGGACCGGGCGCAGGCGGCCGTCGCAACCCGCCGGATGGAGCCGGCCTCGACCACCCTGGCCAGCGCCAGAGGCAGTGTGCTTCTGCTGAACGGCCAGAACCTGCTGGTCGTCTCCTTCCACGACATGCCTCAACCGGCCGAGGGTCAGGTTTACGAACTCTGGCTCGGCGAGGGCGGGCGCTTCGTGCCCGCCGGCGTCTTCCGGCCCGACCCACAGGGCTCCAAGGTCGTGGCCGTCGACGAGCACGGGGCGCGCTATTCGGTCATCGCCCTGACCGTCGAACCGGGGCCGGACGGTACCGCCCAGCCGACCCAGGCGCCGGGGATGAGCGGCAGCCTGTGAGCGCGCGGCCAAGCATCGACCGGTGCGCGGACTGAGCTGAGCGATCCCTCCGATCACTGGATGAAGAAGGCCGCCTGCCCGAATCGCCGGCGGCCTTGGCGCGAACGACGATTTCAGCCTATCGGACGTCCCGATCGAACTGGACCCTCTCGCTGGGGAAACGCCTCTCCCCGGTCGTCACCCCTCCGCTGTCCGCGCAGGCGCTTGAGCTCGCGCCTGAGCGCCGATTCCGCGAAGCTCGCCATCGTCAGCCTTTCCGGAGGCCCGGAAAGCGCCACGACAGTGTCCCGGATCTCGTCCATCAGCGCTGCAGGGAGGTGGAAGGTCGCACGCACCTTGCCGTTCGAGGCGTGGTCATGATCAGCCACCTTGCGTAGCTTAGCAGCTTTGACTTAAATCAATGAGTTGCACGTAACGCCCTAAAGGTATACATTGTTTCACGCCATGGACGCTGAGCTGTTTCTGGAGGAGATCGATCACCTGCTCGACCTCGAGTGGGCCGCGGACAAGTCAAGAGGCCGGCCAGGACGTCTTCTACCTGGCGAGGACCTGGCGGCGGCGGATCTTGAGAACGCTCGACATTGGACGGACGTGTACACGGAGCTTGTCGACTTCACGCGCCGGCTGCTGAACGCGGCCAGCGCATCGGAGGAGGTCCCTCTCCTCAGGGTCATGGAGAATGCCCGTGACCAAACGCTCCGGCAGCATGAGTTGAGGCGTCTTGAGCTTCATCTCGCCTTCTGGAGCGAGCGGTGCGGCCGGTTCGCCCCGCCTCCATACGCCCCGCGCCAGATCCCCGAACAGTCTTCTAACGCCTGACCAGCCGCCGCCCGCTGTCGGTGGCGGCGTAGTCGAAGCCGTAGTGCTGGTAGATCTTGGCCTCTTCCTCGGCGTTGATGTCGGTGCCCGCCTCGAGCGTCGGCGCCCGGCGCACGTCGTCGTGGCTGGACGCCAGCTGGAGGTAGGTCCGGCCCGGCCTGACCCCCTTGACCGGCGCGAAGGAGAGGCGGCGACCCAACATGCCCGACTTGACCAGCAGGAAGACCGGCGTATCCGTCTCCGAGTCGAAGTAGACCTCCTCGAGGGTCCCGATCCTCTCACCGTCGGACGCGCGGACCTCCTGGCCCTGCCACTCGCGAAAGTCTGGCATCTCGGTCACGAAGCACCTCCTGCGGAATCAACGGAAATGGCAATGCCGTCGCTATCGTTGCAGATCGCGGGGCAGCGGTCCATGCCCTCATGTGTCAGCGAGGCGGGCTCGGCTACGCCGCCACTCGGGGACGGTCGACGGTGCCTCTGCGATGGGTGCCCGGCGGGGCCGCCGACCGACCGATCCCCCCATCCCCGACGTGCCGTTCCGAGGTTGATCGGGGCCATCCTCACAACCGGAACGATCAGATTTAGTTATAGTAGTGCTAGAGGAGAAGATGCTATCGACTATCAACATCGGAATCCGATCGAGATCGTCACACGCGTGATCGAGAACGCGGACAGTCTGGTCAAGCTCCAGGCCGAGCTGGGTCGCTCCGAGGCCGCGGAGATCGCGGCTCGGAACCGCGGTCCGGCCGGTCTGCTCGCCTTCGGCGCGGCGATGGCGGCGATCGGCTTGCTGGCCGGCATCCCGGTCCTGCTGGTCTCGCTGCTGCCCTGGCGGTGGGAGATCGCGCTGGGCTGGGTGCTCGTCTACGCCGTCGTCGGTGTGGCACTGGCCGTGATCGGCCGCTCCCGGCTGGAACTGATGCCCAGGGTGACGCTGCGCACCCTTGAGGAGACCGAGCAATGGTTCGTCCAACAAGTGAGATCGTTCGAGAGATAACGTCGCTGCGGGTGCAGATGGAGGCCGACCTGAGCGTGCTCCGCCAGCAGGTTCGCACGCTCGAGGGCCTCTACGAGGCGCTGCCCCGCTCCGTGACCGAGGGAATCGTCGACCAGGGCGGGCCGGCCGGCCGCGTCGATCGCTGATCCGCTCTCGATGGCGCCGGTGATGGCGTTCCCGTCGTCGTCGGCCTCGGCCTTTCGGGGCGGGACTGGTCCCGATCCCGCGCCGCTCGCAGCGCAACCACCCCCGGTCCACGTGCGCTTCACACGAACGCAGCCGGTCGACATCAGTCGTTGACTCCATTGGTCCATCCGCACGGGCGGTCGGATAATGAGGAGAAAGCGCCGATCGGCGAAGGAGATAGCGCATGCGACCTGGCCCACTGTTGGTTGGATTGACCATTAGGGTTCCCGGTCCGTTCGCGGGCGTGACCGATCTGGGCTTCAGCGCCCGCTACCCTGACCAGCCGCTCCTGCAGCGCCTGCGGGATGTGGCGATCTGGTTCGAGGGGCCGGCCACGCCGATGCGCCGGCTCGCCCCCCGCCTCGAGCTGCTGGCCGGGTCGCCCCGGCCGACCTACCGCTGGCAGGGGCCGGTGGCGCTCACCGACGAGGTGCTGGTGCTGTCGTTCCGTGACCAGACGGTGGAGCATCAGGATGGCATCGAGCCGGCGTCGGCGGCCTTCGTCGACTACCTGATGAACCTGGTCCGGCCGGTCGTCTTTCCCTTCCTGCAGGATTGCGTGCAGGTCGCCCACCTCCGCCTGAGCGAGCACATCGATCTGCAGGTGAGGCGCGACGACGAGCTTCTCGCCGCACTCCCCGTCCACCTCGGCGAGATCGTCAGCCGCAACGGAGACGAGCTGCTCGTGGCGTGACCCCCCCCCGGCGGACCGGGGGGATCGCCCCACGCTACTCGACGGAGGCCGGCGCTCCGTTCGCCGGGCGCGCCGGCTGGGTGCCGTTGGTTCCGATCGCGGGCTGGCCGCCGAGCAGGCTCCGCGCCAGCTGGAGCCCGGTCACGCCCTGGCTCAGGACCTGGGCCAGCGTGTCGGAGACGCCCTGCGCGCCGTTGAGTACGATCATCTGGTCGATGTCGCCGAAGGGCTTGGCGGCGGCGGCCACGATCTGCTCCCAGTTCTCCGCCAGCTGCTGTCCGATGACGGCGTCCTGGTGCTCGGCCAGCGCCTCCGCCCTGGCCTTGATCGCCTCCGCCTCGGCGGTGCCCTTGGCCCGGATCGCCTCGCCCTCGGCCAGACCCCTGGCCTGGGCCGACGCCGCCTCGGCCTCACCGGACAGACGCGTCTGCTCGGCGTTGGCGGCGGCCTGCAGCCGGACCCGCTCGGCGTCGGCGGCGGCCTGGATGCGGACCCTGCCCGCCTCGGCCCCGGCCTTGAGCTCGACCTCCCTGGCGTCGGCCTCGGCGGCGTGGATGTGGACCTCGCGGTCGGCCCTGGCCAGCGTCACCTGCTGGTAGGCCTTGGCGTCGGCCGGCTTGCGGACCTCGGTCTGCAGCCGCTGCTCGGCGCGCTCCGCCTCCAGCTGCGCGACCTTGGTCTCCTCGACGACGACGTTCTGCTGGGCCGTGGCCTGGGCCAGCGGTCCCGCCAGCCTCGCCTGCGCCGACGCCTGGTCGACCTCGGCCTGGTAGCCGGCCTGCTTGATCTGCGAGTCGCGGCGCGCCAGCGCCTTCAGGGCCTCCGCCTCCTGCTCGCGCTGGGTCGCCTCGCGGTCGGAGTCGGCCTGGGCGATGCGGGCCTCGCGGGCGACGGCCCAGGCGTGCGGCTTGGACAGGTTCTCGATGTAGCCGGTCGGGTCGATGATCTCCTGAACCTGCAGCGAATCGACGATCAGGCCCAGCTTCTCCATCTCGGTGCCGGCGTGGTCACGGGTCAGCTGGGTCAGCTTCTCCCGGTCCCGGATCATCTCCTCGACGGTCATGTTGCCGACGATGGCGCGAAGGTGGCCGGCGAAGAGGTTGTGGACCTTCTTGTCCATCTCCTGCTGCTGATCGAGGAAGCGGCGGGCGGCGTTGGCGATCGAGACCAGATCGTCGCCGACCTTGTAGATGATCACGCCGCGAACCCGCAGCGGGATGCCCTGGACGGTCACGCAGTCGATCTGGATCTCGGTCTCGCGCAGGTCCAGCGAGAGGCTCCGAACCGTCTGTACGCCGATCGTGACGAAGGTGCCGCGGCCGGTGACGACCTTGAAGCCCAGGCTCTCCTCGATCCCCTGGACGCGCTGCGTCCGCCCGGAGATGATCAGGGCCTCGTTGGGCTCGGCGACTCGCCACATGGCCCGGAACAGCGCCACGATCACGATCAGGATCACCAGCGCCGCCACGACCGCCCCGACGATCACGTAGAGCAGCATCGGAACCATCCTCCAGGCCTCCTCAGGCCATTCGAGCTCAGGTCCGGCTGACGACCAGCGTTCGCGGCGGGTAGTGCTCGACGATCACGACCCGGGCGCCCTTGGGGATCGTCTCCTCGGGATCGACGGCGTAGCAGTTGAAGGCCTCGCTTCCGCCCCGAACCGCCACCATCACCTCGCCCAGGTGCCCGGGGGTGATCGTCGCCGTCACATGGCCCACGCGACCCACCATCTCGTCACCCAACACCGCGGCTCCCACCAGCATTGTCGTCCCTCGGAACGCGGGGGCCGGGGGTTCGGGTCACTGGAAGATGTGCTCGCGGTACCAGCGGAGCTCGCCGACGCTCTCCCTGATGTCGGCCATGGCCCGGTGGCCCCCGCGCTTGTTCGGCAGCTGGGCGAACCGGTCCGGATACCACCGCCGGGCCAGCTCCTTCACCGTCGAGACGTCTATCGACCGGTAGTGGAGGTGGCGCTCGATCTCGGGCAGGTAGGTGATCAGGAAGCGGCGGTCGGTGCCGATCGAATTGCCGCAGAGGGGGACCGTCCCCGGCTCCGGGCAGTGCCGGCGGATGAAGGCGAGGGTCCGGTCGCCCGCCTCCGCCAGGCCCAGGTCCGACCGCCGAATGTCCTCGAGCAGGCCGCTCCGGCCATGCAGATCTCGTACCCGCGGGTCCATCCTGGAGAGCACGTCCTCCGGCTGATGGACGACGAGGTCGGGGCCCTCGGCCACGATCTGCAGGTCGTCGTCGGTGACCAGAGAGGCGATCTCGACGATCACCTCGTAGCGTGGGTCGAGGCCCGTCATCTCCAGGTCGATCCAGACCAGCACGGCGGGATCAGGGTCAGGAGGAGGCGTTGGCGAAGTACAGCGCCAGGGGTACCACGATGATGCCGAGCAGGACGGTGAGAAGGAATGTCACCGCCCCCCATTCCCGGCGAAGGAACCGCCAGCTCAAGGCACCAGGATCCTATTCGTCCTCGTCATCCTGCCCTCCCTCCTTGCGGTTGCGCTGGTTGAGCAGGCGCAGGAAATCCTGCGCCCTGGCCAGTGCCTTCCACCGCTCCGGGAAGAAGTCCTGGGCCAGGATGGAGCGATCGCTGCGTTGATAGACAGTGACGCACCACTTGCTGAGCGTGCGAGAGACCTCGACCTCGAAATCCTTCTCGGCCGTCTCGTAACGCACGACCCGATCGTCGTCGAAACGTCGCCTGCCTGATACTGCCATTGTGTGGTTCTCACTGGGTGTTCTTCACCGAGGGTGCCCCGGATTATACCGGCGCCCGAGCGGGATTCCGAACCCCGCTAGCCTCCGACTTCCGAGGTGTCGACGAGTTCGCGAATGACCCCGATCATGGTCTCTCGAAGGTCCTCGCGACGCAGTGCCAGGGCGAGGTTCGCGCCCAGGTAACCGGGCACCGTCCCGGTGTCGTAATAGTCGCCCTCGAACTCGAAGGCCACGACCCGGCCGCGGCCCAGGGTGGCTTTGATGGCGTCGGTCAGCTGGATCTCACCGCCCGTCCCCGGCTCGGCCCGGTCCAGGGCCTCGAAGACGTCAGGGGTGAGGACGTAGCGACCGAAGATGGCGAGCTCCGACGGAGCCGCCTCGGCGGCCGGCTTCTCGACCATGTCGGTGACCTCGTGGATCCGTCCCTGCGCCGACTCCACGGCGACGACGCCGTAGCGGCTGATCTGCTCTCTGGGCACGCGGCGCACGGCGAGCACCGTGGCCCCGGTCTGCTCGTGGGCGGAGATCAGCTGGGAAAGACAGGGCTCGGCGCCGAGGATGACGTCGTCGGCGAGCAGCACCGCGCAGGGATGGCCCTCGACCTGGCGGCGCGCGGTCCAGACCGCGTGGCCCAGGCCCAGGGGCTGCTTCTGCTGAACGTAGACGATGTCGAGGAGGTCGCTCAGGCGGTCGACATCGGAGAGGATCCGGAGCAGCTCGTCCTTGCCCCTGTCCTTCAGATAGAACTCGAGCTCGAGCGAGCGGTCGAAATGATCGACGATGGCGCGCTTGCCACCACCGGTCACCATCACCACCTCGTCGATGCCGGAGGCGATCGCCTCCTCGACGCCGTACTGGATGGTCGGCTTGTCGACCAGCGGGAGCATCTCCTTGGGCTGCGCCTTGGTCACCGGCAGAAAGCGCGTGCCGAGCCCCGCCGCCGGGAAGATCGCCTTGCGAACGGTCCCCTTTCCCATGGACCCGTGAGTCTATAGGCTCGGAGGGGCCGCCGTCGGTGGGCGAACCCGCCCAGGGGGTCGCGCCAGTCCCGGTGAGGGGGCTATACCTGTACCGTGCTGAGCCTGCAACCCACCGCCGGGTACGCGATCCGGCTTCGCTGCGAGATCCAGAATCTGCCCGGGGGGCTGGGGCGCCTGACCAGCGCCATCGGCCGGGCCGGAGGAGACATCGACGCCGTCGACCTGGTGGAACACCAGGGCCGGGTGCTGGTCAGGGACCTCACCGTCAAGTGCCGCGACGAGGCCCACGGCCAGGACATCGCCAGGCGCGTCCGTCGAGTCCGCGGCATCGAGCTCATCGAGGTCTCCGACCGGACCTTCGACCTTCACCGCGGCGGCAAGATCGAGATCGCCTGCCGCCTGCCGATGAAGAGCAGAGACGACCTGGCCATGGCCTACACGCCCGGTGTCGGCCGGATCTCCAGGGCGATCGCAGCCGAGCCCGACCGGGCCTGGCAGCTGACCATCAAGGCCAACTCCGTCGCCGTCCTCACCGACGGCTCCGCGGTCCTCGGCCTCGGCAACGTCGGCCCCGAGGCGGCGATGCCGGTGATGGAGGGCAAGGCGATGCTCTTCAAGGAGTTCGCCGGTATCGACGCCTACCCGATCTGCGCCCGCGTGAACAGCGACGAGGAGCTGATCGAGGTGGCCAGGGCGATCTCGCCCGGCTTCGGCGGGATCAACCTGGAGGACATCGCCGCGCCCCGGTGCTTCGAGGTCGAGGAGGTCCTACGCCGTCAGCTGGACATCCCCGTCTTCCACGACGACCAGCACGGCACCGCCGTCGTCGTCACCGCCGCGCTCTTCAACGCCGCCCGCCTGACCGGCCGTCGGGTGGAGGGGATGACGGCGACCGTTGTCGGCGTCGGCGCCGCCGGGTCGGCCTGCGCCCGGCTCCTGCTCGAGGCCGGGATCGGCGATCTGATCGCGGTCGACCGCAACGGCATCATCGACGCCGACGACCCCGACCTCTGCGGGGTGCAGCGCGAGATCGCCCTCAACAGCAACCGCGACCACAGGCGGGGGGGAGTGCGCGAGGCACTGATCGGCTCCGACGTGCTGATCGGGGTCAGCCGGCCGGGGATCATCGAGCCCGCCTGGCTGACGACGATGGCGAAGGACGCGATCGTGTTCGCCCTGGCCAACCCGGTGCCCGAGATCATGCCCGAGGCGATGCCGCCGACGGTCCGCATCGTCGCCACCGGCCGGAGCGACTACCCGAACCAGATCAACAACGTCCTCGTCTTCCCCGGCTTCTTCCGCGGCCTGCTCGATGCCAGGGCGGGCACCGTCGACAGCCGGATGAAGCTGACCGCGGCCATGGCCCTGGCCGGGCTGGTCGCCGAGGGGGAGCTGACCGAGGACTACATCCTCCCCTCCGTGCTCGACCGGCGCGTCGCCCCCGCGATCGCCAACGCGGTCACCGCCGCCGTGCGCGACCAGGCGGCCGAGAAGCCGATCACGCCGGCGGCGCTCTAACATGTACGCCGTGTCGCGGAGATCGGCCCGATCGTGAAGGGGGCCCCAACCACCGAGACCCAGGGCCAGCCGACCCTCGACGCCGATTTCGTCGAAGGGGCGGCGCGCAGCCTCTGGCGCTACCTCACCCCGACCTCGCTCCAGCCTTCCCGTGCCTTCACCACCAAGGTCGGCTGCCAGGTCCACCTCAAGTTCGAGTGCATGCAGCCGACCCGCTCCTTCAAGGTCAGGGGCGCGCTGCACAAGGTCATCCGCCTCGCTCCCGAGGAGCGGGCCGCGGGCGTGATCACCGCCTCGGCGGGTAACCACGGCCAGGGCGTGGCCTACGCCGCCCGGGTCTTCGGCATCCCCGCCACCGTCTACGTGCCCGACAGCGCCAACCCGCTCAAGGTCGAGGCGATCCAGCGGCTCGGCGGCCGAGTCGTCTACCACGGCCGCAGCTACCAGGAGGCGTACCTGGAGGCAGCCCGTCAGCAGGCCTCGAGCGGTGCCACGCTGGTCCACGCCTTCGACGATCCCGACGTCATCGCCGGCCAGGGGTCGCTGGCGGTCGAGGTCCTCCGCGACCTTCCCGAGTTCGACACCATCCTGGTGCCGGTCGGCGGCGGCGGGCTGATCTCCGGCGTCTCCCTCTACCTCAAGGAGAGGCTCCCCTCGGTGCGCGTGGTCGGCGTCGAGCCGGCCGGGGCCGACGGCCTGACGCGGTCTCTCGAGGAGCACCGGCCGATCACGCTGCCCCAGGTCAAGACCATCGCCGACGGCCTCGCCGCCAGCGGTCCCGGTCTCCACTGCTACGAGATCGCCAGCCGCTACGTCGACAGCATGATCCGGGTCGAGGACGAGCAGATGCTGCGGGCCATGCGCCTGCTCTTCGAGTGGGAGCACGTGCTCGCCGAGCCCTCCGGCGCGGCCACCATCGCCGCCCTCCTCTACCACTACCGGCCGGTTCCCAACGAGCGCGTGGTCGCCCTCATCTCGGGGGCCAACGCGACCGAGGACGCCATGGTCAAGGCCCTCGGCACGCGCTGAGCCCCCCCTTGTCCCGGGACTGGTCAGGTTGGGCGCTTGCGGCTACAGTGAACCCGTCGTTGGAGCCGCGTTAACGAGGGGAGATGTGGCATGAAGGCGTACGTACTGATCACCGCCTCGCCGGGTAAGGCGCTCGACATCGCACGGAACCTGCGGGGTCGACACGGCGTGGTCGCCGCCGACCCCATCACCGGCGAATACGACGTGATCGCGGTCTGCGAGGGGCCTGACGTCAACGCCATCGGCCAGACCATCGTCTCCGAGATCCAGAACGTCGAGGGCGTCTTCAAGACCACCACCTGCCTGGTCTTCTCTTGAAGATGACCGCGCGGTAGGCGACCGGGGCAGCGCGGTCGGGGTCCGGTCAGGAGCCGGGATTGTGCACGGTCAGGTCGTCCGCGCAGGCCAGACCCGTGCCGCAGCCCTCGATGTCGAAGCTGAGGATCAGCTCCGCGCCGAGCGGATTGGTGATCTGGCGCGAGGCGATCCAGGCGGGCATGGTCAGCGCCCCCGAGGGGGTGGTCCGCAGCGTCGGACCGGTCAGCCTGACGAACCCGGCGGGGCCACCCGCCGTCATGTCCGCGGCACCGCATGGCGACAGCCCGGGTATGCCGTTGCCGAGGCAGGCCGAGGGATTGTTGAAGATCAGCACGTCCAGCGTCACCTGACGCCGGGCTGGGATCTCGGTGACGTGGTTCACGGTGAGCAGACCCAGCCGCGTTCGGTCGAGGGTTGACCAGGAGTGGGGCACGACATCCAGCGTCCGGGAGCTGTATACGTCCGACCTCTGGTTCGCCGGTAGGTTCCCCTCGGCACCGGCCGGAGCCGAGACCAGCAGGAGCAGGGCGGCCGCGGCGATCAGGCCGGCCAGCGACCGGACAGCATGCGCTCGGACCGAAGAGAGGCGTAGCACCGCTTCGCAGCTTCGCGCACGCACCGACCGGCCACAATCGGCCGAACGCGAATGCCGCATGGGCGGTTGTCCCGCGTGCCGGCGGGCCGCGGAGGACATGGTCCGCATCCAGCCGCCGCCGTCAGGCCCCCCTCAAAGGGGTCCGGCGCCGCCCCCATGACAATCTTCCCATGCCAATATCTAACAGCACTGTTATCATGTCGGTGAGAGGGCGGTGAGGCCACCAGAGCGCCAGGAATCTCCTCCCTCCCTGCGGCGGTCGCACCCGTCGGTCACACATTTCGGGCGGCCGCCGCGCCTCCAAGACCGACTCACAGCTTCCACGGTCCGCGTGCAGGGGTGCCTCCGTCGGCCCCCTGCACCATCCGGAGTCGGCCTCGGGTCGGCCGTCAGTCCGGGCCGCGGCGGAAAGGCCACGCCCGGCCGATCGCGCCCAGAATCGCCGACGTCCGGCCCTGGACGGCCTCCGGCCTCATCCGGTCGGTCGCCCACACCATCGCCTGGCGGAGACGGGCACGAGCCCGCGACAGGGGGCTCCTCCCGCCATCCAGGGGCATCCGGTCCAGCCGCCGGAGGATCGCCCGCCTGACCCGGTCCACCATCCGCTGGACCTGCCGGTTGAATCCCCAGAACCGCGGTGGGTCGGGCCACACCGGCGGCCCGAACGAGAGCCTAGAGCGGCCGCGCAGGCGCAGCCGCTCCAGGCCCGAGATGGCGATCGGGCAGATGGGGACGCCCGCCTGCAGGGCGAAGTGGCCGACCCCCTTCCGGAGCGGCCTCAGGTCCCGGCCGCGCGAGTAGCGGCCCTCCGGGAAGATCAGCACGACGCCGCCCCGGCCGAGGACCTGGTAGACGGAGCGCAGGCCGGTCTGGTCCAGCTCTCCCTGCTGGGGCTGGATCGGGAAGATGCCGAAATGGGGCAGCAGCCGCCGCTTCCAGGGGCGGTTGAACACGGTGTCCCGCCTGGCCATCGTGTAGACCATCGGCAGCCGTCCGGAACGGGCCCGGGAGAGGGCGGCGAGGATGAAGATGGTGTCGTACCAGGCCTGGTGATTGCTGGCGGCGATGAAGGGCGGCTCCGGCACCTGCTCGAGGCCGTCGACATGGAAGCGGAAGAGGACGGCGGTCAGGAACCGGGCGAGGATCAGCAGCAGCCGGTAGGGGCGCGTCGGCCGGGACGGGTCGGGATGGAGCAGGGGCTCGGGTGGCGCGGCCAGCGCGAGCCGGTACTCCTCGCCCTGATAGCGGTCAATCGTGGAGGAAGCGCTCGAGCGAGGAGTTGAAGGCATCGGGCTGCTCGATCTCGGGGGAGTGGCCGGCGTCCTCGATCACGGCCAGCCTCGCCTCCGGTGTCAACGCGTGCGCGCGCCACGCCTGCTCGACCGGGAAGAGCACGTCGTCCGCGCCCCAGATCAGGCGCACCGGCATGGGCAGGTGGGCGAGCTCGCCGCTGAGGTCCTCGGCCCCGCGCCGGGCCAGCGAGCGGAGGGTTGCCAGGTAGGCGGAGTTGCTGCGGCGCTCCAGGGTGACGTCCCGGATCGCCTCCAGGTAGGCGTCGTCGAGCGACCGCTCCGGGTAGCGGAAGAGCCGGAGCCGGGCCGTCGCCCGGCGCAGGCCCTCGGCCGGCACGTAGCGCAGCACGGCGTTGGACACGGTCAGGGCCGTCTCACCCACGCCGGGCAGCATGAACACTGCGTGGCCCAGAACGCGGGGGAAACCGAGCCCGAGCGCGTCGACCAGGATCAGGCGGGAGAGACGCTGCGGGTAGCGCCTGGCCAGCTCCAGCGCGACGCGTCCGCCCATGGAGACGCCGACGACGGCCGCCTTGGCGATGCCGAGGGCGTCCAGGTAGCTGATGACGCTGGCGGTGAAGAGCCCGAGCCCGTAGCCGCTGCGCGGCTTCTCGCTGCGGCCGAAGCCGGGCATGTCGGGGGCGAGGACCAGGTGCTTCCGGGCGATGGCGGGCAGGGCGTAGCGCCAGCCGATGTCACCGGCCGAGCCGAGGCCGTGGAGGAAGAGCACGGCCTCGCCCTCCCCGCCCCAGACGTGGTGCAGTCGGAGCCCGCCGGCGATCAGGTAGCCCCTCTGAAGAGTCGGAGCGGTGCGGACGGTGTCAGTCATCGTTCCTAAGCGGTACCACACCGAACCGTCGCGGTCACGCACCTCGCTCGCGGCCCGGCGCCGGGTCGCCATAAGATACGTCGGTGCCCGACCGTGCCGTACGTCTGCGAATGGCTCCCAGCCCGACTGGCTACGTCCATATGGGCAGTGCCCGGACGGCGCTGTTCAACCTGCTCTTCGCGCGGCAGCGCGAGGGCACCTTCGTGCTCCGGCTGGACGACACCGACGCCGCCCGCAACCGGCCCGAGTACGAGACCGCCGTCTACGACGGTCTCCACTGGATGGGCTTCGAGTGGGACGAGGGTCCGGACGTGGGCGGCCCCCACGCCCCCTACCGCCAGAGCGAGCGCCTCGACCTCTACCGCGAGAACGCCGCCCGCCTGATCGTCGAGGGTCACGCCTACCGGTGCTACTGCACGCCCGAGGAGCTCGACGCCGAGCGCCAGGCGGCCAAGCTCCGCGGCGTCCCCTACCGCTACTCGCGGCGCTGCCTCACCAACCCGCCGACCGACCGTGAGGAGTTCACGGTCAGGTTCAAGGTCCCCGAGGGCGAGACCACCTTCACCGATCTCGTCCGCGGCGACATGCGGTGGGAGAACGAGCTGATCAGCGACCCGATCCTGATGCGCAGCGACGGATCGCCGCTCTACAACCTCTCCAGCACCATCGACGACGCGGCGATGGGGATCACCCACATCTTCCGCGGCGAGGAGCACCTCTCCAACACGCCGATCCAGCTGATGCTGTTCGACGCCCTCGGCTACGAGCGGCCGGAGGCGTTCGCCCACCTGCCGGTCATCATCGGCAGCGACCACGCCAAGCTGAGCAAGCGGAAGCACCCGGAGATGAAGCTCGAGACCTACCAGGAGCGGGGCTACCTGCCCGAGGCGGTGCTCAACTACCTGGCGCTGCTCGGCTGGAACCCGGGCACCGAGGAGGAGCTCTTCACCTTCGATGAGCTGATCGAGGTCTTCGACATGAACCGGGTGCAGCGGTCGCCGGCGATGTTCGACTGGGGCAAGCTGGACTGGCTCAACGGTGTCTACATCCGCAACCTCGACGACGAGGACCTGGCCCGGAGGCTGACGCCCTTCCTGCCCGGCCTCGGCGAGGACACGATCCGGGCCGCGGTGCCGGCGATCAAGGAGCGGCTCCCCCGCCTCGACGCGGCCCAGGAGCTGCTCCGCTACCTGGCCACCGCGCCGGCGACGCCGGAGTTCGACGAGGCCCAGCGCGGCATGATCCAGGCCGCGATCGAGCGGCTCGACCGTACACCGTGGGAGCCGGGGGCGATCGAGACGTCGCTGGAGGCGGTGCGCGAGGAGCGCGGCTGGGGCCGTGGCAAGTTCTTCTCCCCCATCCGCAACGCCGTCGCCGGCAAGGTGTCGCCGCCGCTCCACTACACCCTGGCCCTCCTCCCCAAGGACGAGGCGATGACCAGGCTCCGCCGGGCCGCCTGACGGTCGCCAGCCGGCGTCAGGCGCGGCCGCCCGTCCCCCAGAGGAAGTACCGGGGTGTCGATCCGACCTCGACCGCCCAGCCCAGCCGGCGAAGGCGCCCCTGCAGGACGTCGGGCTCGTAGTACCGCTTGACGATGCGGAAGCTGCGGCCGTCGTTGAGCCGCCGCACCTGGTAGCCGCTGTCGTCGACCAGGTGCTCGGGCGCGGTCGAGGTCTGATCCGGCCGCGAGTCGATGAAGAAGACCCGGCCACCCGGCGCCAGGGCACCGGCGACGGTCTCCCAGAACGGCTCGAAGCGGTGCTCCGGCACGTGCGAGAGCCAGAAGCCGAAGAAGACGGTGTCGTAGCGGTCCCTCGGTCGCCAGTCGAAGAGGTCGGCGACCTCGTGGGTGATCGAGGGCGAGGGGTTCCGCGCCCGGTTGACGGCGGCGGTCTCGGGGGCGGCGTCGATGCAGTGGACGCCCTCCGCCTGCCGGATCAGCCGCTCGGTCCAGATGCCGGTACCGGCCGCCAGCTCCAGGACCCGGCCCAGAGGCCCGAGCTCAGCGAGGCGCTCGCGGAGGACCTCCGCCTCGGTGAACCAGCTGCCGTTGTTCTCCGGTCCCTGGTCATAGCGGCCCCGGCGGAGGAACCACTCGTCGTACTCGCCGGCTCTCGCCCGGTAGTAGTCGATCTGCTGCTGCTCGATACCGGTCATGCCTACAGGGTGCTCCCGGCCTCCGCCGCGCGGCGGCGGGCGGCCACGATCACCGGCGGCGGGCGAAGGAAACGGCGGGCGGTGGCGGCGAAGATCCGGATCGACGGCCGCAGCAGGGCGTCGCTGAGCGGGGGACGTCGAAGGCCGTACATGGACAGCGCGTAGTCGGGGGTGATGGAGAGCGCCGCCGCCGCGATCATCGACCAGAACGGGCGGCGCCAGGCGGGCAGCGGCGGCCGCAGGATGGTGTCCAGCGCGCGGCGGGCCGCCGGCGTCGCCTGCAGCTCCGCCTGCTGCGACGCCAGGTAGTCGACGTTGGCCTGCCAGCTGGCAGGGACGTCCGCCGCGGCCAGGCCGACCAGCTCCGCCTGCCGGACCATCTCGGCCACGTAGCGGTCCCGGTCGCCATCGCCGAGCGGCCGGCAGAGACGGTCATAGGCGGTGACGAAGGAATCGATGAGGACCGCGTGCACCCAGAGCAGGAGGACGGGGTCGCCGGCCGCGTAGGGACGCTGGGTGACGGCGTCGACGCCGTGGATGGGGACGTGCACCTCGCGCACCCGGCGCCCGGCGGCCAGGGCCTGGGCGGTGGTGCCGAAGATGGTCGTGTTGACGTAGTTGCTGGTCCGGTCGTATCGCCCCCAGACGTCCGACTCGTAGTCGCTGAAGTCGACCACCGCCGCCATCGCCAGCGGGTGCAGGGCCTGGACGATGAGCGCTCGGAGGCCGCCCAGCAGCATCGCCGGCTCCCGGTGCATGCGCCAGGCCATCGAGCCCGGCCCGAAGAGGCCCAGATCAGGATCGGAGCCGTTCATGGCTCCAGCATGGCGCGTGGAGGGAGGCGGCCGCCGTCGACGGTGGTCAGCGGAGGCGGGGGTCCTCGGCCATGGCCCTGGCCCGGAGCTGGCCGCAGGCGGCCTCGCTCTCACGACCCCTCGTGTCCCGGACGGTGACGTTGAGGCCCTGATCGCGGACCTGGCCGGCGAAGCGCTCGACGGCCGCCGGCGAGGGCTCCCTGTAGGGCGTGTCCGGCACCGGGTTGAAGGGGATCAGGTTGACGTGCGCCAGCCGGCGGTCGAGGAGCCGGCCGAGGTCGCGGGCGTCCCTCTGGGTGTCGTTGACGCCGGCCAGAAGCACCCACTCGTAGCTGACGCGGCGCCCGGTGCGCGCGCCGTAGGCCTGGGCGGCGGGGACCAGCTGTGCCAGCGGGTAGCGCCGGTTGATCGGGACCAGCTCGTCGCGCAGCTCGTCCCTCGCCGCATGCAGGGAGATGGCCAGGGTGGCGGGCAGGTCCTCCTCGGCCAGCCGCTCGATGCGCGGCACCAGACCCGAGGTGGAGACCGTGATCCGGCGCGGGCTGATGCCCAGCCAGTCGGGATCGCTGATCCGGCGGACGGCTCCGAGCACCGAGGCGTAGTTGGCGAGCGGCTCGCCCATGCCCATGAAGACGACGTGGGAGAGGCGCCTCCCCTCCTCCCGCAGCAGGCGGGCCGCGTCGATCGCCTGGTCGACGATCTCGTGCGCGGCCAGGTTGCGCCCGAACGGCCCCTGACCGGTGGCGCAGAAGGGACAGCCGATGGGGCAGCCGACCTGGGAGGAGATGCAGAGCGTCGAGCGATGCGGATATCGCATCACCACCGCCTCGACGGTGTAGCCGCCGTCCAGGCGGTAGAGGAGCTTGGAGGTCGATCCCCGGTCCGCGTCCAGCCGCCGGATCGCGCGCAGCGAGCTCGTCCGGAAGGCCTGGCCGAGCTCGGCGCGAAGGCTCTGCGGAAGCTCCAGCATCTCCTCCGGGGCGATGCCCTCGGCGAGGCGCTGGCGGAGCTGGTCGGCGCGATACCGGGGCTGATCCCGCTCCGCCATCCACGCCTCCAGCTCGGCGGAGGTGAGGCTGGTCAGGGCGGGGAGCTCGGCGGCGTCGGGCAGGATCCCTCGGGGCGAGGGTGTGGGCGACGTCATGGACTGGTCAGTGCATGATACGAGCCGGGTCGCGCCAGAACCGGCACCTGCCGGAGGACTAGTCGGCGGCAGGCTCGTAGCGGTCCCCGACGAGCTGGACCCGACCGTCCTCGACCAGCTTGGCGAGGTGCGCCAGCAGCGTCGCCTCGGCGCCTCGAAGCAGGGCGGGGTTGGCCTGGAGCTCGGCCACGTACACCCGGCCCGTCAGCTCCTCCGCCGTCCCCGGTTCCCCGCGCACCGCCGCCAGCACCTGCTCCTCCCGCTCCAGGCGGTGCTCGCGGCACCACTCGATGCGGGCGGCGGCCTCGCGGACCGGGTCGCCGTGGCCGGGGAAGAGCATGCGCGGCTCAAGGGCGGCGATCCGGTCGAGCGAGCGCAGGTAGTCGCCGACGCTGCCCTCGGGGTGGACGATCATCGTGCTGCCCTGGCCGAGGATGAGGTCGCCGGTGAAGAGCACCCGGTCCCCGGCCATCCAGAAGCACAGGTGGTCGGCGGCGTGGCCGGGCGTGAATATCGCCTGCAGCGTGAGCTCGCCGGCGTGGACGAGATCGCCGTCGGCGAGCTCGGGGTGGCGCAGCACGCGGGTGTGGTGGCGGGCGGCCAGGCGCTCGGCGCCCTCCAGGTGATCGGCGTGGCCGTGGGTGACCAGCACCGCCCCGACCGCCATCGAGCCGAGCCTGCGCTCGATCGCCCCGAGGTGGGCGGGGTCGTCGGGCCCGGGGTCGATGACCACGGCCGCGGGCTCGTCGCCGAGCAGCCAGGTGTTGGTGCCGGGGCCGGTGAAGGGACCGGGATTCCCGGCCAGGACCCGGCGGACGGTGGCCAACCGCCGAGCTCAGCCGCGGGTGACGGCGGGCAGGTAGATGACCACCCTCCCGTCGCCGGGGCTGTCCAGCCAGCCGTCGAGATGGGCGTCGACGAGGAGCCCGACCAAGGGCGCTCCGAGCTCGGGGACGGGCAGGGGCGAGCGCTCGGGCGCGGCCATGAAGAGCAGCTGCCACCACTCCTTGACCCGCGTCCCGCGAATGCCGGAGCCCTGGCCGCCCATCCACTCGTAGGTGCGAGTCAGCGCCTCCACCAGCACCCGCTCCGCGCCGTGCACGATGGCCTCGGGCGGGACCTCGCGCTGAGCGTGCGGAGCGGCCAGGTTGAGCACGGCGCCGAGCACGACCGAGCGCGCCTGCTCGGTCGGCTCCACGGCGACCGCCTCCAGGGCCGAGGCGCGGCGCTGGACCTCCTGCGCCTGGTCGTAGAGCTGCTCGAGCAGCTCGGGGCGGCCGAAGGCGGCCTGGCGGGCCGATTCCTGCAGGGCCAGAACCGATGAGCGGAGCTTGTGGCCGAGGCGCTCGACCAGATGGGCCCGGCGATCGGCGACCAGGTGCTGCGACTCCTCGATGGCGCGCCGGGGAGCGCCGATGCCGGCGCTCTGGGGCGCCCAGCCGACCAGGCGCCCGTCGGACTCCAGAGCCTTCCAGGGACCGCCGGGCGGCGGGTTCTCGACGTCGACCGGTCCCCAGCGCTGGCCTCCGGGTACGCGTACCACTCCTCCGCCGACACGCACCCAGAGATCCTCATCCATCCCGGCCATTGTCGCTCGGTTGGCGGTTTTGCGTAGCGGCCCTATGCACCGGTGTCACTGGGACTCCTCTCCTCGACCCCGGCCGCGGCGGCCGGGCGGCTCGGGCACACCGTCCCGCCCGGTTGCGGCCGGCGTCCCTCAGGCGGGCCGCCGGGTGGGATCGGTGCTGGTCATGGTGCGGTCGACGAGGGCACCGACGAGGAGCACGGCGCTGATCACGACGAAGGTCACGGCCAGCTCGTGCAGGCCCCGATCGGTGGCGCGCTGGCCGAAGTCGACGCTGATCAGGCCGGCCGAGAAGATGGCGCCGATGTACTGGGAGGTGCGGAAGAGGCCGGCGGCGACGCCGATCTGCTCGGACGGCGCCTGGGCGTACATGGCCGCCTGGTTCCCGACCGAGCTGAGGCCGTTGGGCAGCCCGAAGAGCAGGCCGACGGCGACCAGCGCCAGCAGGGGCACGGTCGAGGTCAGGCCGAACAGGGTGGCGCTGCCGACCAGCATGCCCGCCGTCCCGATCAGGACCGGCACCCTCACCCGCCGGCCCCTCGAGCCGAGCGCCGAGCAGAGGGCGGCCATGACCGACATCGGCAGCATCAGGAGCCCCGCCGCGGTCGGGCTCATCCCCCTCCCCTCCTCGATCCACTGGGTCAGGCCGAAGAGGACGCCGTAGCAGACCAGGAAGGTCAGGCCGTAGCGGACGTAGGTGACCACGAGCGGTCCGTTGCCGGCCAGCATGCGCACGTCGATGAAGGGGTGGTGCGCGCGCCGCTCCCGGACGACGAGCGCCAGGGAGAGCGCCACGAACAGCGGCGGCAGCGCCCAGATCGGCGCGGCCAGGTTCATCAGGAAGAAGAGCAGGACCATGACGGCGGCGGCGAAGAGCACCAGGCCGGCGGGGTCGAGGGCGCGGACCAGTGACTCGCGCACGCCCTCCGAGCGCACGTCGGCGGGAAGCCAGAGGAGGGTGGCGACGATGCCGATCAGGGCGAGGGGGAGGTTGACGGCGAAGATCGAAGGCCAGCCGAAGGCGCCGACCAGCAGCCCACCCAGAGCCGGTCCCACGGCGGCACTGGTGAGAGCGGCCATGGTCAGCGCGCCGAGGACGCCGCCGGGGGTGGCGACGGTGCGGCGCCGCGATTCGGCCCTGACCATCGACATCGCCGACGGATATGCCGCCGAGGTGCCGATGCCGAGCAAGACCCGGACGCCGAGCAGGAAGCCGAGCGAGGGGGCGAGGGTGCCGGCGATCCCGGCCAGAGCGACCAGGGCCAGCCCGGCCAGGAACACCCGCCGCGCGCCGAACCGGTCGGCGATCCTGCCCATCGCCGGCTGGGCCACGGCGGTGGCCAGGTAGAGCCCGCCGACCAGCCAGGCGGTGGCCGACGCCCCCACCCCGAACGACCGGCCGATCGGGTAGAGGGCGGTCGCGATCATCGAGGTGTTGATCGGGTTGAGCATCGACCCGATCAGGAGCGGGGCGACGAAGCGGGCGCCGAAGGCCGGCCGCTCGCCCCGGGCGGTGGTGCGGATGGACACGCTCACGCCTCGGCCAGCCGCAGGAGGAGCTGGATCCCGTCGATCAGCCGCGCGCGCTCGTCCCCGTCGAAGAGCTCGGAGATGGCGGCGACCAGCCGGTCCTGTCGCGAGTTGCGGCCGGCCGTGATCCCGACCCGGCCGGCACCGGTCAGCGAGATCAGCACCCGGCGTCGGTCGCTGGGGTGGGGCGAGCGGGCGACCAGCCCGAGACGCTCCAGGTCGGACAGCATCTCCCCCATCGACTGCGGGCGCATCCTCTCCGCCGCCGCCAGATCGCCCGGCGTCGTCTCGCCGCCGTCGAGGAGCAGGCCGAGGACGTCCTCCTGGGCCGCGGTCGGGGCCCCGGGCGGCTGGTACTCGTGCATCCGCCGCTTGAGCAGCCTGATCACGCGGCGGAGATCCTCCGCCGCCCTGGCCACCTCCCGGGAGGCGGCATCGTTCTCGGCCATAACCTCAGGTTACCTGAAATTCAGGTTACCTGAACATATTCCCCGAAAACGCTACTGGGCGATGGCGCGCACTCCGGCCATGGCGGCGGGGACGGTGAACTTGAAGGTGGTGCCGCCGGGACCGGTCTGGTCCAGCCAGATGTGGCCGCCGAACGACCGCTCCACCACCAGCCGGCAGAGGTAGAGCCCGATGCCGAGACCGCCCCTCGCCCGCTTCTGCCCGGCCGGCGTCAGCTTCGAGAAGAGCGTGTCGACCCGGTCGGGGGGCACGCCGCCGCCGTTGTCGCGAACGGTCAGCTCCAGCCAGCCGTCGACCTCGCGGGCGCTGACCACGATCCTCGTCGCCCGCGTGTACTCGAGCGCGTTGCCGACCACGTTGATCAGGACCTGGCCGAGGTGCGTGGCGTCGCAGCTGGCGGCGGAGAGGACGGGCGCCAGCTGCACGTCGACCGCCTCGGCCCGCTCGGCGTAGCGGTGGCGGAGCACCCCCATGGTGTCCTCCATCGCCCGGCGCAGGGCCACCTGCTCGGCGTTGGGCCGGAAGTTCCCGGTCTCCAGCTGCGAGATCAGGAGCTGGCTCTCGACCAGCGCCAGCAGCCGCTGCGACTGCTCGTAGGCGGATTCCATCAGGCCCTGGCGCTGCTGCGCGTCCATCACCTCGTGCCACTGGAGCAGGCTCGCGATGGTGCCTCGCATCGCCGCCGCCGGGCTTCGCACCTCGTGCCCGATCGCCCGGAGCATGAGGTCCTTGGCCTCCTGCAGGCGGCGCTCCTGGGTCACGTCCTCGTGGAGGGTGAGGACCCGCTCGGAGCGGTCGCCGGACCCGGGGATCACCACCCGCCGGACCTCGACGACGAGGTCCTTCAGCCGGATCTCGACGACCGTGTGCGGGCCGACCTCGACCTCCTCGACCAGCTGGGCGCCGGAGCGGCGATAGATGGCGTCGAGCCGCTGTCCGACCAGGGAGCTCTCGGTGACCCCGTAGAGGCGCTCGATGGCGGCGTTGGCGAACGCGATGCGCCCCGCCTCCGACTCCAGGACGACGCCGACCGGGGAGTTGCTGAGCACGGCGTCCATGGTCTTCGCCTCGCGGTCGAGCCTGGCGACCAGGTCGAGGCGGGCGAGGACGACGCCGGCCTGAGCGGCGAGGACGCTCATCAGGCGCCGGGTCTCGACCGTCGCCTCGCGCCCGCCGGCGGCGACCACGCCGGCCAGGTCGTCCCCGACCAGCACCGGGGCGAGCAGGCGCTCGGCCCCGCCGCCACCGCGAAAGAGGCGGCGGAGCTCGCGAGAGGTCCCGCCGGAGGCGATCCACTCGAGCAGCCGCTGCGGGCTGGCCACGCGGATCCGGGCCGGCCGGGCCGAGGAGACGTCGACCAGCACCGAGCCCTGGAGCACCCAGAGGGCGCCGTGCACGTGGGAGAGGGCGTCGGCGATGAGGCCGCCCAGCCCGGTCAGGGCCTCGTCGCGGTGGGCGAGGTCGAGGCTGCCGAAGGCGGCGATCGCCTCCAGGGTCTGGATCCGGCCCCTTGTCTCCTCGGCGAGGCGGGCGTTCTCCATCGCGATCGCGGCGTGGCGGGTGAAGTCGATCGTCGCCGAGCCCAGGTCCTCCAACGCGTTCAGGGGCCGGAGCGTGCCGATGGCGCCGACCATCCGGTCGCCGTACCAGAGCGGGAGCAGGGTCCAGGCGCCGGGCCGGCGCCGCGAGTTGATGGCCTCGCGGGGCGGGTCGTCCCAGCCGCGGAGGGCGGACCGGCCGGACCAGGGCAGGATGCCGGCGGCGCGGCCGTCGCCCCTCACCGCCGAGGCGATGACGCGGCCCTCGTCGTCGAACGCCCAGCAGGCGACGCCGGTGGCGTTGACCATGGTCCGGGCCAGCTCGGCGACGCTGCCGGCGACGCTGCTCAGCCCGTGGCCGGCCAGGCTCGCCACCTCCTGGAGGCGGACGGATTGGGCCAGCGCCCACTCGTTGGCCCGGTGCAGGCGCACGGTACGCAGCGCGATCGCGACCACCGGCGCCGCGCTCTCCAGGAAGCGCAGCTCGTCGGGGGCGAAGGGCGCGTCCTCGGGGCGGCCGAGGACGAGGACGCCCATGACGCGATCGCCGCTCCGCAGCGGAATCGAGGCCAGCGCCAGGGGCGTGTCGGGATGGACCGCCGACCAGATCGCCGTGTCCTCGACCGACTCGCGGTGCACGCCGGTCTCCGGGTCCTCCGCCATCAGCCGCTCGAGCAGGA
>DATAXV010000043.1:0-8941 GCA_036272915.1 Candidatus Dormiibacterota bacterium | reverse complement strand
GACGAGATGGGCCTGGGCAAGACCGTCCAGGCGCTCGCCGCGCTCCGCCTGCTCGCTCTCCGGCAGGAGGTGAGCTCGTGCCTGGTGGTGGCGCCGGTGGGCGTCCTCTCGCAGTGGCGGGACCAGTTCGCCGCCTGGGCGCCGGAGCTCCGCCTCTCGCCGGTCCGGGGAACCCCGGCCGAGCGCGACGCGCAGTGGCGGACGCCCGCCCACGCCCACCTCGTCGGCTACGAGACGCTGCGCGCCGACCTCGCCCTGGCCCGCAACCGCGTCTGGGACGTCGTCGTCGTCGACGAGGCGCAGCGGATCAAGAACGCCGATTCGGAGCTGGCGGCGGCGGTGAAGAGCCTCCGCCGGCGACGGGCGTGGGCGCTCACCGGCACCCCGCTGGAGAACCGGATCGAGGATCTGGCCTCGATCCTCGAGTTCCTCCGTCCCCGACTCGACGACACCGAGCCGGCGGTGGTGGAGCGCACCCCGGCCGTCCGCCCGGCGCTCGCCGGGGTGCTGCTCCGGAGACGGAAGGCGGAGGTGCTGGAGGAGCTGCCGCCCAAGATCGAGGCCGAGCTGCGGCTGCCGATGCCGGCCGAGCAGCGGGAATGCTACGAGCGGGCCGAGCGGGAGGGCCTGTTCCAGCTCCGCCGGCAGGGGCCGACGATCCGGGTCGCCAACGTGCTCGAGCTGATCCTGCGGCTGAAGCAGATCTGCAACTTCGACCCGGCCACCGGGGCATCCGCCAAGATGAGCGATCTGGAGCGCCGGATCCGATTGCTGCGCGAGAGCGGGGAGCGCGCCCTCGTCTTCTCGCAGTTCGTCGACGACGTCCACGGGGCCGGGGCGATCGCCCGCGGCCTGGCGGGCCACCATCCGCTGCTCATCACCGGGCGGATGTCGCTGCCCGAGCGGGAGCGGACGCTGCGGCGGTTCGAGACCGATCCCGATCACAGAGTGCTGGTCCTCTCGCTGCGGGCGGCGGGGGTCGGTCTGAACCTCCAGGCGGCGTCCTACGTGTTCCACTTCGACCGCTGGTGGAACCCGGCGGTCGAGGACCAGGCCAGCGACCGCAGCCACCGGCTGGGCCAGACGCGTCCCGTCAACGTCTACGCCTACTCGCTGGAGAACACCGTGGAGCAGCGCATCGCCGAGATCCTGGCCCAGAAGCGCCTGCTCTTCGAGCAGGTCGTGGAGGGCACCGGGATCCACGTCGGCAGCGCGCTGACGCGAGACGAGCTGCTCCGCGCCGTCGGCCTGGGCGCCCGGGCCTGAGGCTCGCGGAGGTCGTACCCAGCCTTCGAAGACTCGCCCATCGCTCGACGCGACCGTCGACCTCCGGCGCCCCCGTTCTCAGAGAATTCGATGAGTTCGGCGTCCCGGTTGGTTCGGCACTTGGGTCCCGCCGCTGGCGCGGTCAGACGAAGCGATCCGTCCCTGCCGGGAGCGGGGCCGCCCGATGATGAGAAGATCGGGGGCATCGGGCCCTCTACCCGACCGGATCATCGTCCCCGCACCCGCGGCCAGGTGCCAGGTCTCAGCGACGAGGAGAGAACGTGAGCGACGCCGACGATATCAGCCGACGGGCCTGCGGAGCGGCCCAGCTTTCCCTGGTCGCCTGGGTTTGGGAATCTCCCTTCCGGCCTCTGTTCGCCGTCTCCGACGCCGAGATCAAGGCGGCCGTGCCCGAGGCCGACGAGAGCAGCCGCATCCCGATCGACTTCACCAGCCTCCACATCGCCGCCGGTGACCTCTCCGTCATCGTCGACCCCGGCGTCGCCACCGACGAGCAGCGGGGGCGGGAGAGCCGCGCCCGGTTCGGCCGCGGTTTCGTGGCCGCCCTCGGGGAGCTCGGGATCGATCGCGACCGGGTGACGCACGTCGTCATCAGCCAACGCCACGGCGACCACCTCAACGGGGTGCTGCTCGAGGATGGGCTCGCCTACCCCAACGCCCGGCACCTGATCAGCCGCATCGACCGCGAGCAGGGCGGAGCCGAGCTGGACGCACTGCTGGGACCGGTGGAGCGGGCGGGGCTGCTCGACCTGGTCGACGGCGACCACGAGATCGCGCCCGGCGTGGACCTGCTCGCCACCCCTGGGGAGACGCCCGGCCACATCTCACTGCGCCTGCGCAGCGAGGGCGAGACCTTCTTCTGGGTCGGCGACCTGCTCCACCACAACATCGAGATCCGGAACGCCGACTGGGGCCCGACCGCCCAGGCCTCCGAGCTTGCCGCGTCACGCCGGCGGATCTGGACCGAGGCGGCGACCACGGACGCGCTCGTGCTCTGGGCCCACGAGGCCTTCCCGGGCTGGGGCCACGTCGAGTCGGTGGACGGCGGCCACGCCTGGAGGCCGCTGGCGAGTTGAACGCTCAGCGATCGGCGAAGTCGTAGAGCAGGTCGGCGCAGAAGCGCTCCATCTCCGGCAGCCCGGGCGCCCGGCCGCCGCCCTCGATGACGATGTGCTCGTCGGGCAGCCCGAAGCGACGGGAGAAGATCGACCAGCGGGCGTAACCGGCGGTTTGACATTGCCCGCTACAGGCGCTATACATCAGGTGCAGGCTGCACGCGTGAGTTTGGACTCAGACGTCGAGGGGACCATGGCTGGCCCTCGACGAGGCCCTCAGCGCGCCGGTCGGGAGGAGGCCAGGGACGCGGGGTGGCGGCCTGGAGCATGGAGGTGGGTTCGGTGGGCAGGTATCGGCCTGAGGCTGAGGGCGGGTCCATCTACGTGATCAGGGACGCGAGGACCGGCGATCTCGTGATGCACTCGGTGCTGATGGTGCCCGAACGATTCCGCTCCGAGCAGCGAGCCTGGCGCCGCATCGAGCAGCTGGAGGGGCGCGACGCCTGATCCGAGGGGTCGGGCCACGCCCTGATCGCCGAGGACCTGGACACCGCTGAATGTCCGCGGGCGGGCGGCATCCTCCGGGCCGCCGGTGCGTCCCCATCCCGGCCCGGCGCGGTCCTGTTCCCGACCCCGCAGCTAGAGCCGCGCGGTTCCCTTCTCCAATGCCGCCACGGCGTCGGCGGCGCCGCTGATGTCGACCTCGGCGGCGGTCCGACGCCCCGTCGCATAGAGAAGGAGCTCGGTCGGTTTACCGGTGATTACCGCGGCCGTCGGGGATCCGAAGTGGCGGTGCTGCCCGTCCGGCCGCCGGAGCTCGAGCCCGAAGGGGCGGATGGTGCGGGCCAGGCCCCGGCCGAGCAATCCGACGCTTCGCCATGCCAGCGCGTCCAGATCGGGACGATCGGTGCGCCGCCTGCGTCCGTTGGCGCGGCGGACGTCCTCGTGGTGGATGAAATACTCAGCGCCGTTGAGGAGCGTGCGCAGCCCCGGGATCCTCCACGGGACGAGTGGCGCCCCGCGCTGGATGAGGGCGACGACGGCCGGGAAACCCTGGGTCTTCGTGCTCTCCATTCGGGTGGCCGTCCACCGCCTGAAGTGCTCTCGCAGCGTCAGGTGCACGGCGAGATCGAACGTGGTCCAGCCCTCGCACAGGGTTGGAGCGTCAGGTCCGAGCTCGAGGAGCAGGCTGCACAGCTCCTCGCGTTCACGCTGGTCCAGATGGTGTTCCGGCATGGATTGGGGACTCCATTGTGTGAAAGGCATGGATGCGCAGGCACGACCGCGATGGCCCGAGCCGGGCCGTGAACGGCTCGCGGCCCCAGATCACGGTAACTCTCCGATCGTCCCCCGCCATCTCCGGCCCCGTCGGTGCGGGAGATGAACGCGCCGGCTGACCTTCCCGAGCCTCCGGGGGTCGTGGATGATCTCTGAGCCGCCGTCAGGGCGCCGGCCTCCACGGACTCGCCAGGCCGGTGGCCGGGGGACCGGTGCGGGTCTCGGTGACCGAAGACGAGACCGAGCATGCCTGCGAGCCGACCCTGCGTGAATTGAGGGAGACGCTCATCGGCGTCCACGGCACTGACTACGGGCTGCCGGGCGCCGCCTGGATCTCCAGGTTCACCGACGCGACCCGGCAGGCGGTCTCCTACCGGAAGCGGCGGGTGCTGCTCGCCGGCGACGCCGCTCACGTGCACTCCCCGACGGGTGGACAGGGGCTGAGCGTCGGCGTGCGCGGCGACCCGGTCGAACCGAGACTCCGACAACGGCACAAGCATTGCGACCCCCTTTCCTGCCGGTCCTGGCTCCGGCCGACGACTCTGCCCCATGCGGCCTTGCCGCAAACCCGATCGGTCCCGATTCAGGGGACGAATCAGAGGTCGCCACACCGCCCGGCGGCAATCCGGACCGGGCGGCCCCGGCGTGCTCGAGAGCAGGGTCGCCGTCAGGCACGATTCAGGAGACGGATCCGATGTGGATGAGCCCCCTACGGGGTCGCCTCGTGCTGTCGACGGCTGACCCCCGTGCCGTCAGAGCGCGACCGGCCTACCTGGTGAGTTCGGATCGTTGATCCAGCCGCGTCAGCTTCCGCGGGTTGGCCATGGCGTAGATCCGGGTCACCCGCCCGCTCTCCACCACGAAGCTCACCGCGGCCACCCTGCCGTTGATCTCGATCCGGCCGGCGGGCGCGCCGTTGAGCCACACGTTCGACACCTCGCGGTTCGGGCGCGCCAGCGCTCTCGCCACCGGCTCGGACCCGTGGACCGGGGCCGTGGCGGCGTTCGCCAGCCCGCCGCCATCCGCGATCAGGACCACGTCCGGCGCCATCACGTCCATCAGCTCCTGAAGCTGCCCGCTTCGCAGGGCGACCAGGAACTGCTCCACCACGGCCTGCTGCTCCGACCGGCTCACCCGCACCCGAGGCCGCCGAGCCGCCACATGCTCGCGTGCCCGCCGGGCGATCTGCCGCGCCGCGGCCGCGGACTTCCCGATCACCTCCGCGATATCGCCGTGCGGCATGTCGAAGACCTCACGGAGCACGAACACCGCCCTCTCCGCCGGCCCGAGCGTCTCCAGGACGGTCAGCATCGCGATCGAGACGCTCTCCGCGAGTTCGACGTCCTCGGCGATGTCGGGGCTGGTCAGCAGCGGCTCCGGCAGCCACTCGCCGATGTATTCCTCGCGGCGGCGCGACAGTGTTCGGAGGCGGTTGAGGGCCTGCCGCGTGACGAGTCGCATGAGGTAGGCGCGCGGGTCGCTCACCTGTGATTGGTCGACGCCGGCCCACCGCAGCCAGGACTCCTGCAGCACGTCCTCCGCGTCGGCCGCCGCCCCGAGCATCTCGTAGGCGACGGTGAAGAGCAGGCCGCGGTGGGCGACGAACGGGTCGTCGATCATTGCGTCGGCGCCGCCCCGGACTTCTCGGGCCGCTTCGCCAGCGGAATCTCACACGCATCGGAGAAGCCCTGCGACTGGACCCCGTTCGCCACGTTGGCCCTCGTCGCCTGGTTGGCAAAGGCGATGAGCGCGGTGAGCTCGACCGTCGCCGCGGGGCCGAGCCGCTCGAGCAGGCTCGCGTACATCTCGTCGGTGACGGTGGGCGGTGTCTCCGTCATGGCCTCCGCATACTCCATCACGTCCCGCTCCAGCGGCGTGAACACCTCCGACTCCCGCCAGCGAGGCACCTGACTCGCCTTGACCAGGTCCAGGTTCTCGCTCAGTGCCTGGAAGTAGCCGACGTCGAGGCACCAGCTGCACCCGACCTGGGCGGCGACGGCCATGTGCGCGAACGATTTGAGGCTGGCGTCGACCGAGTCCCAGTTGCCGACCCTCGCGCCGAAGTCCAGGCTGTCCTGGGTGACCTTGGGGCTGTGCCACAGCACCTCGACGTTCTCGGGCACGGCACCGAGCCGCTTGATCATGGTCTCCCTGAGGGCGGGAGGGAGCTCGGCCTTCGGAATGCGTAGTGCCATCGGTTTCTCCTCGTATCGCTGCCGGGATGGCATGAAGACACCGGCAGGTCCGCGGACGTGACAGCCATCGGCGTGGTACGAGCGTTCAGCTCCGATCAGTTCGAGGTCGGGCCCGATCGTGAGGAGAGCTACGAGTGGGGACTGGGGAGCCGGTGCCGCGATCGCCATTCCGCGTCGACGGCCGTCCCATGGTCCTCTACACCGACGGCGTCGCCGGGACCGGGAAGACGACGACGGCCGCTCACTCTGACGGCCCCCTGGCCGGGAGAGGGTCACCGCCGGGTCGCCGATGGGAGGCTGCGGTTTCCATCGCGGCGGCGCGCGACGTTGGCCAGGGCCCCCGGAGCAGCAGACGCATCAGAAGTGCGGAGCGACGGATCCCCAGCCCGCTGCTCGGGATCAGGGTGCTCAACGATTCGCGGGCCCGCGCTGGCGGCGCTCGACGCCGGGACCAACCGCGCCTCATAGCGAGCGAGGGCCCGCGCGTGGCCCTCGCCGGCGCTCTCTCTTCGGAAAGGAGTCGGGCGAGCAGGTAGGCGCCGCCCATGGCCATCGCCACACCCTGCGCGCTGAGCGGCGTCATGCAGCCGCAGGCGTCGCCGACGAGCGCGACACGACCCACCGGCCACCCCGGGCAAGCCAGTCGGCGAGCGTGCAGCCGGCGATGCCGGCACCGCAGATCAGGATGCGCTCGGGTACGGTCGCGCTCAGCGCGGCAGCAGGTCGAAGCGCACGACCGGCACGGTGTGTGCCGGCGCTCCGAGTGTCGTGTCGAGAATCGGGCCGAACGAGGCCCACGCCCGGGGGTGTGCCTTGGCATAGGCGGTCAGCGCCGAGGCAGCCTCATCGCGGTCGAGGATGTGCGCCTGCGCGGGGCGCGGCCGGTGTACGCCGACGGTGACCCCGACCCGGGGGGTGGCGCGAACGTTCCGGTACCACTGGGCTTTGGTGCCGAATCCCGAGACGACCAGGTAGCTGTCCGGGGCCGGACGGCCGATGACCTCGAGGACGACGCGGCGCGGGCGGCCCGAGACGCGGCCGCGGTGCTCGAGGAGGAGGAAGCGGCCGCCGAGCAGGAAGCCCAACCGGACGCGGTAGAGCGCGATCGGCACCCGCATCAGCCAGCGGACACCGAGCAGCTTCGCGCCGACGCTGGCAAGCGCTCCAGCCGTGGAAGATTCGCTCATGTCCGGTTACCTCCAAGTCCGTTTCGATAGATCTCCGTGATCTCCTCCCCCCACCGCCGCATGCCCTGCGGCGTGAGCGGGTCGATGCCCACGGCCTCGGCGATGCGCTCCCTGAGGAGGATCGCGCCGAGGTCGTTGACGAGAAGCACGGCCGCGCGCACCTCGGGATCCGCGCCCGTTGTCGCAAGGCCACGAGCCGACAACGCGGTGAGCGCACCCCTGGCGACCTGATGGAGCCGCCCGAAGAGCCGGGACCCGGCGGGCCTGCCATCCAGCAGCAGCCGGCCCAGATAGCGAGGGACATCGGAGTCCCGTGGCAGCTTGGCAAGGACGGCTTCGGCGAGACTGGGCAGTGCCGCCGGGTCCGCCGCGAGCGGGTCCGCCGCGCCGACCAACGCTCCCAGCATCGCCTCCAGGGTGGCGACGACATGTTCATCCACCGCCTCTCGCAGGCCCTCCTTGGTCCCGTAGTGCCGGATGACGAGCGCGGGAGAGACACCGGCGGCAGCCGCCACCTCGCGCACGCTCACCCCATTCGCCCCGCGTTGCGCGAAGAGCCGCAGCGCCTCGTCGCGGATCGCCGCCCGGGCCGTTCGATCGGGGGCAGGTGAACGCACGTTCACTATAGTAAACGATCGTTCACCTGCCGGCGCGACAACGTTCCAGCCGCCCGCACGAGACCGGTCCGGCCGGGCGCGCTGGTCAGGTCGTTTCAGCAGCGCCATGCAGGCTCGATCCGAAGGTCGACAACCGGCCAGCGGGGAGCTTGTCGACCACGGCGATTCGTGAAAGGATGGCCTTACTCGTTTCTAACGGCCTGACCCATCGCCCCAGCCGCGACGAGGCGGGGTGACGGTGTCTCACCTGTTCCGCAGGTCACGGCATAAGGAGAACATTCGGCTCCTCGGGCGGAGCACCGGGTGTGCACGCCTCGAGATGGTCGCCCCGCCGCGCAGGCGGTGAGGGCGCGAATGAAGGCAATCGCGGCGCGGTGATCTCGAGCTCAAACAGGGCGTCCGGCCCGTTCCGAGGCAGATCAGCCTAGCGGCCAGTGGGGTGAGCGGGCACGACCGGACAGGGCGTCGGCCGCGAGGGTCATCCGGACCAGGAGAAAAGGAGCAACGGCCGTGGACATGAAGCTCGAGGTCGTTCTCGTGGCCAGGGCGGGCGCCGGCCGATGAGCGGCCACGACTACGACGTGATCGTGATGGGCGGCGGCTCCCCGGGCGAGCACTGTGCCGGCGCGCTGGCCGACGGGGGCCTGCGGGTGGCGGTGGTGGAGCGGGAGCTGGTCGGGGGCGAGTGCTCCTACTGGGCCTGCATCCCGTCCAAGACGCTGCTCCGCCCCGGCGAGGCGGCGCATGGCGCAGGCGAGGCCGCGTGCACCGCCGAGGTGGACGTGAAGGCGGCGCTGGCCTATCGCGACCACATGGTCTCGGACCACACCGACGACGGGCAGGTGCGGTGGCTGGCCGGCAAGCGCATCGACCTGCTGCGCGGGACCGGCAAGCTCACCGGACCCGGCGTGGTCGAGATCGGCGGCGTGCGGCACACCGCCGATCACATCGTGGTGGCGACCGGCTCGGATCCGGTGATACCGCCGGTCCCCGGCCTGCGTGAGCTGGACGGCGTGTGGACCAACCGCGAGGTGACCGCCATGGAGGCGGTCCCGCGCCACCTGCTGATCCTCGGCGGCGGGCCGGTCGGGGCCGAGATGGCCCAGGCCGTCCGGCGGCTGGGCGGCGAGGTCACCCTGGTCGAGGCGGCCGAGCACCTGCTGGCTCACGAGCCCGCGCCGCTAGTGTAGTGTCCGACAAATAACCGGTGATTATGCGATAGTAGGCCGTGTGCGATCTCCGGTGGCGGCGCTCGAGCTCACTGACGCGGATCAGGAGTTTCTGATCAAGCTCTCGAAGTCGAGGTGTGCCTCGCACAGCGA
>DATAXV010000042.1:0-5610 GCA_036272915.1 Candidatus Dormiibacterota bacterium | reverse complement strand
CAGTCCCCCTCGCAGGCGCTGAAGCAGGCGACGCAGCAGGCCAACGGCCAGATGGCCAGCGGGTGAGCGGGCGAGGACGACCCCGGCGGCCCGGCCCGCTCAGGCCGGGCCTCCCCGGGGTGCGGTCATGGTGATCGAGGGCGGCCGGCGGCGCCGCGCGGGCTGGCGGAACCGGCTCCGGGAGCCGGGCGGCGCCCTCATCTTCCTGCTGCCCGTGCTCGTCCTCTTCCTTGTCTTCCGCTTCATCCCCACCCTCGGCGCGGTGGGGATGAGCTTCACCAACTACAACCTGGGCGGCGAGTGGCAGGTGGTGGGCGGCGCCAACTACGTCCACCTCCTCCATGACCCGCTCTTCCTCAACAGCCTCCGGGTGACGGTCGTCTACTCCGCCATCTACGTCCCTCTGACCGTGGTCATGGCGCTGGCGACGGCGCTGCTCCTCCACGCCGTCACCTTTGGCCGGGGGCTGTTCCGGGCCTCGCTCTTCCTGCCCTACGCGACCAGCTTCATCCTGGCCGGCGTCATCTGGCTCTGGATGTACCAGTACGACGGTCTCATCAACGGGCTCCTGGGCAAGGTCGGCATCGCCCCGATCGGCTTCCTCAGCCAGGCGTCGCTGGTCCTCCCCTCGCTCGCCGTCGTCTCCGCCTGGAAGGGCTTCGGCTACTCGATGCTGATCCTGATCGCGGGGCTGAACGCGGTGCCGGAGCCGTGCCTGGAGGCGGCGTCGGTGGACGGCGCCAACGCCTGGCAGCGCTTCTGGCGGATCCGGCTGCCCCTGCTCCGGCCAGTCCTCTTCTTCGTTCTGGTCATCGAGACGATCGGCGCCTTCCAGGTCTTCGACACGATCTACGTCATGACCGGGGGCGGTCCGGTGCGGGCCAGCTACGCCCTCGTCTACGCGCTCTTCGACCAGGGCTTCCAGTTCTTCGACTTCGGCTATGCGGCGACGCTGGGCGCGGTGCTGGCGGTGCTGATCCTCGTCGTCGCCCTCATCCAGCGGATGATCCTGGACCGGGGGAACCAGTGAGCGCGATCGAGGACATGCGCGGCGTCGCCGTCCAGCGAGGCGGCCGGCCGCGGCTGACGCTCGGCTCCCTGCCCCTGGCGGCGCTGCTGGCGATAGCCGCCTTGCTCACGATCGGCCCCTTCCTGGTCATGCTGATCCTCGCCGTGTCCTCGTCGGCGGCGAGGAGCATCCCCTATCAGCTGCCCACCCAGTTCACGCTGGCCAACTTCCAGGAGGCGATCCAGGCGGCGGGCTTCCTCCGCTGGACGCTCAACTCGGTCATCTACGCCGGCGTCTCCGTGGTCGTCGTCCTGATCACCGCCTCGATGGCCGGCTATGCGTTCGCCAAGAAGCGCTTCCCCGGCCGCGACGTCCTGCTCTGGTCGTTCCTGGCGACGCTCATGGTCCCCTCGCAGGCGACGCTGATCCCGCTCTTCGTCCTCGTCTCCCGGCTGGGCGGGGTCGACACCTACTGGGGCCTGATCGTCCCTACCCTGGCCAACGCCCAGGCGGTGTTCCTGCTCAGGCAGTTCATCCGTGAACTGCCCCAGGACTTCTTCGACGCCGCCCGCGTCGATGGCGCCTCCGAGCTCCGTACCTTTCTGCGTATCGTCCTGCCGCTCTGCCGGCCGGTGCTGGCCACCCTTGGCGTGTTCGTCTTCCTCTGGCACTGGAACGACTTCCTCTGGCCGCTGGTGGTCGGGCAGTCGGCAGGGATGAGAACGCTAACGGTCGGCCTCTCCGCGATCGAGACCCAGCAGGTGACGGTGCCCCAGATCATGGCCGCGGCCACGATCACTCTGCTGCCCTGTCTAGTCGTCTTCGTCCTGCTGCAGCGCTATTTGGTCTCGACCATGGCCATGAGCGGGCTCAAGGGTTGAGCTCGAGCTCTAGGCCTGGTAAGGCGAGCCAGGCGCTGGTTCCGGATGAGCGGGGACGGGGCGACGGTTGGGCGCGCGGCGGGCTCGTTGTGCAGGCGACGCGGTATCCGTCACCGCACGGGGGCACGTCAGCGTCGTCCTGAGTGGCCATAAGCTCCAAGACCTCTCTTCGGTCGAATGGGAAACCTGAGGTCGTTGAAGTGCGTTGACGGTGTATGGGACGTTCGTTTTATCGGTGCCGCCGTGGCCTTGCGGTAACTGACACTGCCCGCCGACGCGCTCGTGACACGGCCATGGCACGTAGTGCAACCGCAGGAGGGATAAGGAAGGGACTATCCGGATGCGCATGCGGCTGCGTAGCGGCTCTCAGCGTATGATCCCGGACCGTGCGTGGATAGGCGGTGGATTGTGGCCCCGTCCACGGTCGAGGTGAGGTGTCAAGCAGCGCTCGACAGTGAGCGGGGCGCGGACGGCGGACGTGGAAAGTCATTGAAACGAATGAGATCTGTAGCTTGGGTCGAAGCAGATTAGCGTCGGTCGTCCACACAGCGAGGCGTTCGCCGCAAGTATCGGATAGCCGGGTGGGCCGCGGTGAATTCCGGCCGGGGCGACAGTGAGGCCGCCGTGGACCGGGCTTCGGCGGCCCCCGATGCGCAAGGTCCGACGCCGGCGTCGACGGACGATCGGCGCGGCAGCGCCGGTGAGGATCGGGGTCGGTGCAGTGATCATCACCGTCGTGCTCGTGGGCATCGTCCTCACCATGCACGGCTCGCTGATCGAGAGGCTCGAGTCCGACGCCGCGGCACAGGGCCCCGCGGTGGGGGCCACGCCGCACCCGACCCTCAACCCGCCGCCGAGCCCGACCGCGACGCCGAGCCCGACCGCGACGCCGGTCAACGTGCGTCTCCAGATGGCGGCCGTGGCGGCGGGCCTGCCCGCAGGGAGCGTTTCGGTTGCCGCCCTCGACCTCACCTCCAGACGAACGTTCACGTACGGCACGAACGCTGGGCAGTACACGGCCAGCATCGTCAAGGTCGACATCCTGGAGACCCTGATGCTGCAGGCGCAGGATCAGGGAGCCCCGCTGTCCAGCGACGAGCAGGACCAGGCGTCGCTGATGATCGAGGACAGCGACGACAATGCGGCCACAGACCTCTGGGAGGATATGGGCGGCGCCGCGGCGCTGGACGCCGCCAATCAGACGCTCGGCGTCTCCTGCACGGTCCCCGGCGACGATGACTACTGGGGCCTGACCACGACCTGCGCTTCCGGGCAGGTTCAGATCCTTCGCCAGCTGGAGGCGAGCTCCTCGCCACTGGACCCGGCGAGCCGCTCCTACATCGTGACAATGATGGAGGACGTTCTTCCGAGTCAGCGATGGGGCGTGCCGGCGGCCGCCGACGCCGGCACCACGTTCGCCGTGAAGGACGGCTGGCTCAACCTCCAAGGCGACACCGACTGGGTGATCAACTCGGACGGGATCATCACCTATCACGGCCAGACTCTCCTCGTCTCGACGCTGAGCATGAGCAACACCACCGAGGACTCGGGCATCTCCCTAGACGAGAAACTCGCCGCCCTGGCGGCCGAGGCCGTGACCGTCCCCGGTTGATGCCTCGTCCCGGCCCGGTCGGTTGGGTCGAACCAGCCGCCGCGGCGGCTGGCGACGGCCTCGCGGAGGCTCGACGGCGCCCAGAGCGGGCCGGGTCGACTACACCGAATCTTCTCCCCGCGGTCATCCAAGGCCGGTCTGCCCTTTACGACGACATCGCCTTCATCTCCCTACCGTCGAGCTCGTATCCATCCGAGGAAGAGGAGCGAGATGAAGCCAAAGACGACCATAGTGCTCGCCGTGGCGGTCTGTCTGTGCATGCTGCTGAGTTTTGGCGGTGGGACCGCCTTCGCCTCCGGTTCCGGCGGTGTCTCGCCGTCGAAGGCGACCTCGGCCGCGAAGTTCGGCGGGATGTCGAAGCTGATCTCGGCGGCGAAGAAGGAGAAGACGCTCAACGTCATCACCCTGCCCGCCGACTGGGCCAACTACGGCGCGATCATGAAGGACTTCACGAAGAAGTACGGGATCAAGATCGTCGACGAGAACCCGGACGGCTCCAGCCAGGACGAGGTCAACGCCATGAAGGAGCTCAAGGGCCAGTCACGGGCCCCCGATGTGCTCGACATGGGCACCTCGTTCGCCATCGAGGCGGCGCAGAGCGGTCTGCTCACGCCGTACAAGGTGGCCAGCTGGAAGGACATCCCGAGCTCGGCCAAGGCCGGCAACGGCGACTGGTACGACGACTACGGAGGCTACGTCGCCATCGGCTACGACCCGAGCAAGGTCAAGACCCCGCCCAAGTCGTTCGCCGACCTGCTCAAGCCGCGGTACAAGAACATGGTCGGTATCAACGGCAACCCGACCCAGGCCGGCGCCGCCTTCGCCGCGGTCTTCGCCGCCTCCCTCGCCAACGGCGGCAGCTTCAACAACATCCAGCCCGGCATCCAGTACTTCCAGAAGCTCAAGCAGGCGGGGAACTTCGTCCCCGTGACCGCCTCCGCGGCGACCGTCCAGAGCGGTCAGACCCCCATCGTCATCTATTGGGACTACCTGCAGGCCTCTCAGATCAAGGCCGAGGTGCCGAACTGGAAGATCGTGATCCCGACCGACGGCCACTACGCCTCGTACTACAGCCAGGCCGTCAGCGCGACCGCCCCACACCCGGCGGCGGCGCGCCTCTGGGAGGAGTATCTCTACTCCACCACCGGACAGAACCTCTGGCTCCAGGGCTACGCCCGGCCGATCGAGCTGCCGACCCTGGTCGCCAAGGGCTCAGTCGACAAGAAGGCGTACGAGGCCCTGCCGCCCGCCCCCAAGGGCAAGACAACGTTCCCGAGCTCGGCGCAGCTGGCCAAGGCCGAGACCGTCGTCACCCAGCAGTGGGCACAGGTGCTCTCCAGCTGAGGTGGCCCAGGCCTCGACGTCACTAGCCCCGGCGGCGGCCGCGGACAGGCGATTCATCGATCGCCTGGCCGCGGTTGGGCGCTGGCCCCTCCTCGGCCTCCTCCCGTTCGCGGTCTACGCCTTGCTCCTGCTCGGCTGGCCGCTCTGGGACGTCGTGATCGGGGCCTTCAAGACCTCAAGCGGCCACTTCACCCTCTCCAACCTGGCCACCGCGGCGACCGGCGTGTACCGCCTCGGCTTCCTGACCAGCCTCTACCTGTCCGTGGTGACGAGCATCGTCCCAGGGATCATCGGGTTCCTGGTCGCCTACGCCGTGCACACCTCTAGGCACGCGCGGCTGCTGCGCCGCCTGGTCCTGACGGCGTCCGGGGTCTTCGCCAACTTCGGCGGCGTGCCCCTGGCCTTCCTCTTCATATCCGCGCTGGGCAGCAGCGGTCTCGCCACCGGGGTGCTGACCAGCATCGGCTTCAACCCCTACCAGCACGGCTTCAACCTGTACGGGTTCTGGGGCGTGGCCATCGTCTACATGTACTTCCAGATCCCGCTGATGGTGGTCGTGGTCACGCCGGCGCTGAACGCCCTCCGTCCCCAGTGGCGTGAGGCGTCGGCGAGCCTCGGAGCCGGATCCTGGGCCTTCTGGCGCCACGTCGGCGCGCCGATCCTGGCTCCGCCGGTGCTGGGGGCGATCCTCCTGCTCTTCGGGGGAGCCATGTCCGCCTACGCCACCGCCGACGCGCTGACCAGCGGCAGCATCCCCTTGGTCT
>DATAXV010000041.1:0-30757 GCA_036272915.1 Candidatus Dormiibacterota bacterium | reverse complement strand
CTGACCAGCCATGAGGTGGTCATGGAGTTGATCGGGGCCACCACCTCCAAGACCGGCCTCAAGGTGCATGCCGAGCGAGACCAGGGTAGCTACCCCACGAAGGTCGTGATCGCCGACGCGGCGATGGACGCTATCGGCCTCCGGCGACATGACTTCCACGGCGAGTGGAACTACTCCCTGGATCCCCAGGCTGGAGCCGCTTCGTCCGCCTTATTCCTTTGAGGGCCCTTAGGATGTGCTTGCCCTTGGAATCGACAACCCTCAAGAGGAGCGAACGGCGCCATGAGTGACACCGTCGGCACTTCGGCCAAGCCGATCTGGGTCGACCTCTCGACGAGCGACCCGGAGGCGGCGAGGAAGTTCTACTCCAGCCTCCTGGGCTGGACCGCGGAGCCCAACCCGGACCCGGCCTTCGGCGGCTACACCGTCGCCCAGCTGGGCGGCCGCGACGTGGCCGGCATCGGGCCGGTCATGGGCGAGGGCCAGCCCACGGCCTGGGCGATGTACATCGGCACGCCGGACGCCTCGGAGACGGCCGCCGCCGTCGAGGCGGCGGGAGGGAAGGTCGCCGTGCCTCCCTTCGACGTCATGGACCAGGGCCGGATGGGCGTGTTCCAGGACCCGTCCGGAGCGTTCTTCGGCGTCTGGCAGCCGGGCAAGATGACCGGCGCCCAGGTCATGCGCGAGCCGGGAAGCGTCGGCTGGACCGAGCTCAACGCGCGCGGCCTTCCGGCGGCCAGGGACTTCTACCACAAGGTCTTCGGCTGGGAGGTGAAGTCGCTGCCGATGCCGGAAGGGATGGAGTACAACGAGCTCCGCTCCGGCGGCGAGCCCATCGGCGGCGCCCAGGAGATGCCGGCGATGGTCCCGGCCGAGGTCCCCTCCCACTGGCTGGTCTACTTCCTGGTCGACGACATCGCCGCGACCGCCGCTCGAGCCCAGGAGCTCGGGGCGACGGCGATGATGCCGGTGACCGATTACCCGGGCGGCAAGTTCACCATCCTCGCCGACGCGCAGGGCGCGACCTTCGGTCTGATCGCGGCCTGATCCGGCCGCGCCTCCTCCGGGAGTGCGCCCGGACCGGGGCGGTCATGGAGTCGTGACCGCCCCGCCCTCGGTCCGGCGGGTCGACCCGCCGGCGCTGTCGCCGAGCCGCTCCATCAGCGAGCCGGCGATGCGGAGGATCTCGCACTCGGCGGGGGTGAGCTCGGCGGCCATCGCCCCCGCCAGCCACCGCTCGCGCCCCCGCATGTCGCTCTCCAGGAGACCCCTCCCGGCATCGGTCACGTTCAACAGCGACCGGCGGCGATCGTCGTCGTCTGGTCTCCGGCTGATCAGCCCCTCGCGCTCCAGGGTCGCCAGCGTGCGTGTGAGCGTCTGCGGCTGGACCTGATCCATCGCCGCCAGCTCGCCCGGGGTCATCGCACCATGCCTCACCAGGTGGGCGAGGACGCCGATCCGGAGCAGCGCCTCGCCGCGCTCCCGGCCCTCGAGGCGGAGCCGGCGAGCCAGTCGCAGCACCCCGCGCCGAACCGAGGTGACCGCGACGGCCAGCTCATCGTCTTGCATTCGATACGATTCCACTTAGCAACTCAGGACGTCCAGGTGATCGCCGACCCAGCCATGTGAGATAAATAGTACGCTCAGGCTTATGAGATTTCTTGGCTGGCTGCTCGGCCGGCGGGGCTTTGCCGGGCCGTCGAGGACGAGCCAGGCGGTGGCGGTGACCCGGGCCGGCATGTCTCGCCCCCACACCTCCGAGGGCGACCCCAACGCGCAGCGCCTATTGTGCCGGGGGATGCGTGCGGGCAGGGTCGACTCCATGACCGCCAGCCTGACCGCACGGACCCGATTCTTCGACGATCGGGTCATGTCGGCGATCTCCACCGGCGTCGGCCAGGTCGTGATCCTCGGCGCCGGGTACGACGACCGGGCGCTGCGGTTCCGCAGTCGCGGGGTCCGGTTCTTCGAGATCGACCACCCCGCCACCCAGGACGACAAGCGGCGGCGCCTCGAGGCGATCGCCGGCGATGCCGGCCCTGTGCTGGCCACCGCCGACTTCCGTGACGATGACGTCGGGGCGGTGCTCGCGGGCTGCGGCCACGACGCCCACCGCCCCTCGCTCTTCCTGTGCGAGGGCCTCCTCGTCTATCTGGATCGGGCGACCATCGTCCGCCTGCTGGCGGCGCTCCACTCTCGCGCCGCGGAGGGGAGCTTGCTCGCCGCCAGCCTGGCCGTGCACCGCGACGGCCTCGACTCAGGTGCGGTGGCGGCGGCGGCCAACGCCAGACGCCGGAACGGCTCGTCCGAGCCCTGGGTGACGATCATGCCCGCCGAGGGGCAGGTCCGGCTGCTCGCGGACGCGGGCTGGTCGGTCGGCGAGCAGACGGACGCGCACCAGCTGGACCCGGCCACGCCGTCAGGACGCTCCCTTCTCGTCGTCGCCCGGCCGGCGGCGGTTCCGGCCGGAGCCTGACCCGCGAGCGGGACCGGCGACTCATCCGGCGGGCCGCCTGCCCCGAACCAGGAGAGCAGGTGGGGATGGCCACCGTCTCCGGATCGTCGGCCCGGCCAGCTCCGGTGCCGGCCCGACGAAGACCGCGATCGACGAGCATGTTTGCCACCGTCCCACCCACTCGACGCACGGATCTGGTGCCCGCCGATGCGATCCCGCGAGGCGCGAGGCCGGCGACGGCGGGCCGGCGCGGAGGCTACGCGGTCGCCGGACGGCTCCGAAGGACGCCCCAGGCGATCAGGGCGAGCACGATCAGGAGCAGGACGACCTGCCCGGCGATGTCGACCGGACCGGTCCGTCCGCCGACGTTGGAGTAGCCGGCGAGGAAGTGGCTGAGGCTCAGCCAGCCATAGGTGAGCACCGTTCCCGCCGCCACCGCCGACCAGCAGCGCGGGCCCCATCCCGGCCGCCTCGTGAAGATCGCGAGGAGCACGAGGGCGACCGCCCAGCAGGCCAGCATCAGCACCACGGGCAGCGCGGCGGGCAGAGGCCGGGCCTTCTGCTCGACCAGCTGGAGGGCGCTCGCCAGCACCAGCGAGGCGATCCCGGCCGCCGGCGGCATCAGCGCTCCGGCTCGGCCGGCCGGCATCGACCCGGGCTGGCGCCGCCGGAAGAGGACGAAGGCGGCGGCGACGGCGAGCGCGGCGAGGACGACGACCGCCGCCAGCTCACCGGGGGCGGCGACGAAGGGAGGCCGCTCGCTGACCAGGGTGACGGCGATGGTGATCACGCAGCCGAGTACGAAGAGGATGGCGACCACGGCGAGGCCGATCCGGCCCAGCCACGGCGTCCGGCGCCGGTCGCCGGACACGCCCTCGGCGATCAGGATCGGGGTCGAGATGCTCCAGACCACGTGCAGGGAGAGGACGTAGACGCACCAGTCCAGCGAGGTTCGCAGCGCGGGGATGTACCCGTAGGCGAGGAGGTGCTGGCCGACGTAGTTGGGGTTGAACAGCGACTGGGTCGTCAGCCCCTCCTCGATCAGGCCGTAGGCGAGGGCGAGGAGGAGGATGGTCGGCCAGCCGCGGCCGGTCCGGCGGGCCAGCTCCCGGACGAGGATCGCCCCTCCCCCGTACTGGGGAAGGAAGATCAGAAGCAGGCCGATCGACCTGATCGTGAAGTCGCCGAGCAGGAACTCGGCGACGAGCGGGGCGAGAACGGCGAGCAGCACCGCCGGCGCGACACGGCGAACGAGCGTCATCGGATCTTCTCCTGCACGTGCGGGTACGGATCGGCGGAATGCCTCCGCGAGTATAGGAACCGGCGCCAGGTCAGGATCGAGCCGGCCAGTCAACCTTGGGCAGGCGTAGGGCGGCCTCTCGCCCTCCGGCGGAGCGGCGGCGCGGGCACCCCGAGGACCTCACCCCCGAGCAGCTCCACCTCCTCCACGAGCTCCTGGGGTGCGCCTCCCGCCCCCTGGGCCGGGAGCCGCGAGGTCACGATCCGGCGCATCGGGCGGGGACCGGCGGCGCCCCGACCGCTCGACCCTTGGCGGCGGCGGGCCTGCCGTAGCATCGGGCCCGTGGAAACCTGGGATGCGATCCGATCACGACGCAACGTGCGGGAGTACGCGGAGCGGCCGATCCCCGACCGGGATCTGGACAGGATCCTGGAGGCGGCCCGGCGCACGCCCTCCTCGAGCAACCGGCAGCGATGGGATTTCATCGTCTGCACCGACCGCGATCAGCTGCGGGAGCTGGTTGGGGTGTGGCGCGGCGGCCGCCACGTCGCCGCCTCGGCGGCCACCGTCGCGCTGATCGCTCCGATCGTGGACGACGCGCACACGCGCGAGTCGATCGAGTACGACCTGGGCCAGGCGACGATGAGCATCATGCTGTGCGGAGCCGACCTCGGCATCGGCTCGGGCCACTCGGCGGTCGAGGACCAGGACCTGGCCAGGCGACTGCTCGGGTTCCCCGAGGACCGTACCTGCGCCTGGCTGATCGCCCTCGGCTATCCGCGCGACGGCGAGCTCCGCCCCCTGCGCCGTATCAACCGGCGGCCCTTCGACGAGGTCGTCCACCGCGGCCGCTGGTGAGGGAGGACCGGTCCGCCTCCCGAGGCTGGCCCGGGAGGCGGTCCTTGGTCAGGCCCAGCCGCGGTGTCCGCCGGACGCCGCCTCCGGCCGGTAGCGGAAACGGAGGCTCTCGCCGGTCCTGACCAGCAGGTCGGCGAGCCGCAGGGCGGCGCGTCCCCAGGCGCCGGGGGCGGCGACGGCAACGGTCACCGCCAGGCGCTCCTTCCGCGCCCGCTCGACACGCTCGGCCTGGCGCCGGCGTGCGATGTCCATCGCGTAGGGATCCATCACGGTTGCCTTCTCCTCGGGCGCGGCCGGCGCGCCCCGTGCGGCCCCCGCCGGTGGGCGGGGGCGTTCGGCTCCCCGCTCAGCGGGCGAGCACCTCGGTCGCGCGCCGGATGCGAACGTCGCCGCTCAGCGTCCGCGCGCGGATCGTGACCAGCGGACCCTCCCCGCCTCCCGAGGACCCCTGGTCCAGCGGGATCTCCGACGAGCAGCGACCGCTCCGGCTGTCCGCCTCGACGTCGACGCGGGAGCCGGTGGCGACCCCGATCTCGACGTCGCCCGACGTGCTGCGGACCTCGAAGGTCCCCTCTCGGACGGTGGCCACGACGACATCGCCGGAGGTGGACTGGGCATTGATGCCCGCGCCCGCGGCCTCGACCCTGACGTCGCCGGAGGCCGTGCGCAGGCGGGCGCCCTGGTCCAGCTCGGCCACGGTCACATCCCCGGACGCCGACTCCAGCTCGGCCCGGCCGCCGACGCGGCCGGCCCGCAGGTCGCCTGACGCGGTCACCGAGCGGAGGTCGCCTGCCACCGAGCCGATCCTGACGTCGCCGCTGGCGAGCTCGACGCGGGCGTTCCCCGTGACCTCGTCGACCTCGACGTCGCCGGAGGCGCCCCTGACGTCGAGCGAGCCGAGGCGGCCGCGGAGGGTGACGTCGGCCGAGGCGACCTGGACGGTGACCTCGGCGCCGGCGGGGACGGTGATGGCGACGCCGACCTCCGGCTGACGGCTGTGTCCCCGGGGAACGTCGATCAGGACCTCGTGGCGGCCGCCGCGCTCGGGCGCCTCGACCCGGGTCCTCTCGATGAGCTCCTCGGCGCCCTGGGACAGGGGCGAGAGCTCGACCGCGGTCGTGCCGCCCTCGACCGCCTCCAGCCGGACCCACCCGGCCGGGTTCCGGATCTCGACGCGCACCGCTCCCGGTGTCTCGAACTGCTGCATGACGGTTTCCTCCTCGTGCCTGTCAGCTTCGGCCGCGCCCGCTCAGGCTGCTGCCGCTGCGAAAGCGCGGCTCGCCGCCGGTGCGGGACAGGGCCCTGACGACCCAGGTGTTGGTCGACACCCCTTCCCGGCGGGCCGCTGCCTCGACCCGGCCCTTGACGCTCTCCGGCAGCCGGAGGGTGAGGCGCGCGCTCAGATCCGCGTCCACCTCGCCGGCCTCGGTCTCGGGCACGTAGACCAGCTCCGGGTCGGAGCCGGCCAGGCGAACCTCGACCTGCCCCTCGGGCAGCTGCGCCGACAGCTCCATCGCCGCCTCGCCCAGGAACCCGAGCAGCCGGATGGAGAGCGCTCCCTCCAGTGCCAGGGCGACCCGCTCGGCGGCGGCGGCCGTCGTCTCGTCGCCCAGGGCGCCCAGCCGGAGCAGATCCCCGCGGAGATGCTCGACCATGAATGACAGCTTCATTGCAGCCATCATGACATCACTTTAGTGTCATGTCAACGCCAGGATGGCACGATTTCAATGAGACCCGTCCCGTACCCCTGGGCGACGCGGCCGGCACACCCGTGACGCAAGCGGTGTCTGGCCCGGTCGCGGGCCGTTTACTGTGGCTCCGTGAGCATCCAACGTCTCATCCACCGCAGGCTGCGCCTTCTCCAGCTCGGGCACTCCACCCTGGTCCCCAACCCGGGACCGCTGCTCACGACGAAGTCGGGGAGCGTGTTCGCTCTCTGCGCTCCAGACGGCGACATCGACGGCCGGGTCAGCGAGAGCCACGGCATCTACTTCCACGACACGCGCTTCCTCGAGCGCTCGACGCTGACCATCGAGGGGGAGCGGCTCTCGGTGCTCCTCGCCGACGCCGCCCAGGGCGACCGGACGGTGTGCGAGCTGACCAATCCCGACCTGCTCCTGGAGGACGGGCGGCAGCTGCGCCGGGAGCAGATCGGCCTCCGCCGCGAACGGATCCTGAACGCGGAGGTGATCGAGCAGATCACGGTCCAGAGCTTCACCTCCGACGACCTCGAGCTCTCCCTCGAGCTGGTGCTCGCCGCCGACTTCGTGGACATGTTCCAGGTGCGCGGCTCCGAGCCCGGCCGGCGGGGCCGGCTGCGCCGTCCCGCCTGGGACGACGGCGACCTGCTCTTCCGGTACGACGGGGCCGACGGCCGGGTCCGCCGCACCCGGGTCCGCTTCGATCCGCCGCCGGACGAGCACGCTCTGGGGGGCCGGCTCTCCTACCGGCTGAAGCTGCCCCGCGGAGCTCAGCAGACGCTGCGGATGACAGTCACGCTGAGCGACGAGGGCGGCGGCGCGCTGGAGGACCGGCCGGCTCCGATGCGCGGGCACCGGACCCTGCGCTCGACCGCCGTCACGACCTCCAACCCGCTCTTCGACCTGGTCCTCGACCGTTCCTTCAACGATCTCCGGATGCTGATGACGACCGAGCGGGGGGACACCTACTTCGCCGCCGGCGTGCCCTGGTTCGTGGCCCTCTTCGGCCGCGACAGCCTGATCACCGCGCTCCTCTCGCTGCCCTTCGACGCCCGCATCGCGGCCACCACCCTGGAGCTGCTGGCGCGCTACCAGGGAAGGGCCGTGGACAAGGCCAGGGGCGAGCAGCCGGGGAAGATCCTGCACGAGCTCCGCATCGGCGAGATGGCCAACCTGGGCGAGATCCCGCAGACGCCGTACTACGGAAGCGTCGACGCCACCCCCCTCTTCCTCATCCTCCTCGCCGACTACGTCCGCTGGACCGCCGATCTCCGGCTGTGGGAGGCGCTCCGGGAGAACGCCGAGCGGGCGCTGGCCTGGATCGACGCCTACGCGGACAGCGACGGCGACGGCTTCTACGACTACGACTCCCGCAGCCAGAGGGGGCTGGCCAACCAGGGCTGGAAGGATTCGGGCAACAGCATCGTCCACCCCGACGGCACCCTGGCCAGGCCGCCGATCGCGCTGGTCGAGGTGCAGGGATGCGTCCACCGGGCCTGGCTGGGGATGGCCTGGCTGTACCGGCACGTCGGGCTCCCCGAGCCGGCCCAGGAGCTGGAGGCGAGGGCGGCCGCCCTGCGCCGGCGCTTCGTCAAGGCCTTCTGGATGCCGCAGCGGCGCTACCTGGCCCTGGCCCTGGAGCGCGGCGGCGCGCAGGTCCCGACCATCACCTCCAACCCCGGCCAGGCGCTCTGGAGCGGGATCGTCGAGGAGCGGCACGCCGGCGAGATCGCGGCCCGGCTCACCGGGCCGCGACTGTACAGCGGCTGGGGGGTCAGGACCCTGGCCGAGGGACAGGACTGCTACAACCCGATCGACTACCAGGTCGGCGCCATCTGGCCCCACGACAACGCGCTGATCGCGGCCGGCCTGAAGCGCTACGGACGCGACCAGGGCGCGCTCCAGATCCTGACCGGGATGTTCGAGGCCGCCACCAACTTCGAGAACAGCCGGCTGCCCGAGCTCTTCGCCGGATTCGGCCGGAGCCGCTACCGGGTGCCGGTGCGGTACCCGGTCGCCTGCAGCCCCCAGGCCTGGGCGTCGGCGACCATCCCGTCGCTGCTGACCACCTGCCTGGGCCTGGAGGCGGACGCCACGCGCGGACGCCTGATCCTGCGCCGGCCGGCCCTGCCCGAGTGGCTGGAGCAGGTCGAGCTGACCGATCTCGCCGTCGGCCGCGCCCACGTCGCCCTCCGCTTCACCCGCGACGGCGAGGGAGTCCGGACCGAGGTCATCCAGCGGCGGGGGACGGTCGAGGTCGAGGAGCTGCGCTGACGGGCGGGATGTGATCCAGGTCACACCCGGATCGGCGGCGCGTCACAGACGGCCACCGGGGTCCTGCGCCAGACTCGGCGCCACGAGTGTGGCCGGGGCACCATTGACCCTGGATCGCCCGCCCCTGCAGGCACCCTGCCTGGCCCCCGGCCTCCCAAGTCCGCCTGTGTGCGGCAAAGGAGTTCGATCGGTGAGAATCGCGCAACTGGCTCCCCTGTACGTGCCCGTACCGCCCACCAGATACGGTGGGACGGAGCGGGTGGTATCCGTACTCGCGGACGAGCTGGCCCGGCGCGGCCACGACGTGACCCTGTTCGCCTCCGGAGGGTCGGAGACGCTGGCCCGGCTGCACCCGGTGATCCCCAGACCGATCTGGGAGTCCGAGGTCTCGGACCCCATCGCCTGGCACGCCTACGAGGTGCTGGAGGCGGTGCGGATGTCGGACCAGTTCGACGTCATCCACGCCCACCTCGACTACATGCCCTGGCTGGCCGGGGCTCAGTTCCGGGCGCCGGTGGTGACGACCCTGCACGGGCGGCTCGACCTGCCCGAGCTGCGGCCTCTGTTCGCGGCCAGCGCCGGCCAGGCGCTGATCTCGATCAGCGACATGCAGCGGAAGCCGCTGGCCGACCTCGACCTCAACTGGAGGGCGACCGTCCACCACGGCCTCAACCTGTCCCTCACCTTCGACCTGGGTCCGGGCGACGGCGGCTACGTGCTCTTCCTGGGCCGGATGTCGCCGGAGAAGGATCCGGCCACGGCCATCCGCGCCGCCATCGACGCGGGCATCCCGATGAAGCTGGCCGGACCGATCCACCCCGTCAACCAGCGCTACTTCGACTCTGAGGTCCGGCCCCTGCTCGAGCACCCCGACGTGGAGTGGGTGGGCGAGGCCGACGACCGCCAGAAGAACGAGCTGCTCGGCGGCGCCATCGCCCTGGTCGCGCCTCAGGCCTGGGACGAGCCCTTCGGCCTGATGTTCATCGAGTCTCTGGCCTGCGGCACGCCGGTCATCACCCAGCCGCGGGGGGCGGCCCCGGAGATCATCGAGGCCGGCGTCGACGGGTTCCTCTGCGCCGACCGGCGGGCCATGACCAAGGCCTGCCTGGTGGCCGGCGAGATAGACCGGGAGCGGTGCCGGAGCCGGGCCCTGAGGCGCTTCTCCACGGCCCGGATGGTCGACGACTACGAGCGCGTCTATCGCGGCCTGGTCGCGGAGTGGGCCGAGCCCGCCGCGGTCACGATGCCGGTCCCGGCGCAGTCGGTATTCCAGGGAGTGGAGGTCAGGGCCATCGCCGGGAAGCCCCCGGCACTGGAGCCCACCGGCCAGTCCTCCTGACACCGTCGGACTCCGGGCCCGCCCTCAACCGGGGGCGGGCCCCCCGTCCGATCAGCCCGATCCCGCCGGACCCCGGCGTGATCGGCGTCATCGGATGGTCGCTCTAACGGGCATGCCGCGGCTCAGCCGAGCTGGCGCCGCCACCTCGCCTCGGCCTGGGCGTATTCCTCCCGGAGCCGCTGCTCCTCCTCCCTCCGGCTCCTCGCGGCACCGAAGTCGCCGGCCGCGGTCGCCTCTTCCCTGGCCGCCACCGCCTGCCTGAACGTGGCCGCGGCCTGCAGGAGCGAACGCACCGCCGGGTCGTCGAGCGCTCGGATCACGTGCTCCAGACCGACCGCCGACGCTGCCTCGGCGGAGGCGATCGCCGAGGCGAGACGAAGCAGATCCCGAGCGTCCGGCCCCAGTTCGGGGAGGTTGGCAGGGCCGGGAACCTGCGGCCTTGGCCGGGTGGGGCCGCCCGGTGGACCGGTCCGCTGGTGATGCTCGGTGGCTCCCGTGGCACGTATGCGCTCGGTCTCGGCCCGCACCCGGTCCAGGGACGCACCGAGGTCCTCGAGAACGCGGGCGGCGATGCCCTCGGCCTCGATCAACAGCCCGAGGAGCAGGTGCTCCGTACCGACGTGGTTGCTTCCCGTGCGGCGAGCCTCCTCGAAGGAGATCTCGATAACCTTCTTCACCCGGGAGGTGGGGATGATCTGCTGGATGACGGCGTGCTCGTCGCGCTCCAGGACCGCCCCGACCTCCTCCCTGAGCTTCTCGATCTCCAGACCCAGGCCGGTGAGGACGCGGTGCGCGATTCCATCGGTATTGGCGATCAGGGCGACCAGCAGATGCTCCGTACCGATGTAGGAGTGGCGGGTGGTCTCAGCTTCCTCCTGCGCGAGCGTCAGCGTCCGCTTGGCCTCGTCCGTGAAGCGCTCGAAGGGATACATCTTCCCCCCATCTTCCGCTCCGCCGTGGGAATCGACACGACAATCCAACACGCCGACCGAACCGACCATGGGTGTCTCCGTGGCCCGGGAGACGCCCCGACGTGGGAGAGGTCAGCCGGAGATGGGCGTCAGCTGCCTCCGCCCGCGCCGGCCGGAACCGGCGCCGGCTGCTCGATCTCGGGAGCCGGCCCCCGAAGACCGCGAAGAAAGCGCTCGGAGGGGAGGAAGAACGAGATCGGGATGGTGATCACGACGACCAGCACCTGCAGGAGGAGCGCCGCCTGGAGCCCGAGACTGTCCCCCACCAGGCCGGTCACCGGAACCCCGACGGCACCGGTGAGGAAGCCGATGCCGAGGATCAGACCCGAGGCCAGGCCCGCCCGCTGGGAGACCAGCTCCTGGGCCATCATCAGCATCAGCGGCGCCGTCGAGGCGGCCAGGAAGCCGACCAGCACGGCGGTGACGAAGGCCTCGGGTCCGGGGAAGGCGACGAAGAGCAGGACCGCGGGGACGCTGAGGACCAGGGCGACGATCACGATCAGCCGGCGGCCGAAGCGATCGGCCAGGGTGCCGCAGCCGACGGTGCCGACGGCGCTGGCCAGGACCAGGGTCGAGGCCAGGGCACCGTAGAACCACGGCCCGTAGCCGAGCTGGTGATACCAGGTCGGGATGAAGGCCTCGAGCGTGAACGTGGTCCAGCTCCGGGACATGGTCAGGACGATGGTCGCCACCAGCGGCACGAGGGGCAGGGCGCCCCCGGCCCCGGCCCCGGGCGGGGCGACGACGGCGCGGCGCCCGGGCGCCGCCCGTCCCTTTCCCCGCATCCAGAGCAGCAGGAAGCAGGAGAAGAGGGCGCCGGGGATGAGCAGCAGGATCGTGCCCCTGATCGCGAGCAGGCCGAAGGCGAACACGCCCAGCAGCGGGCCGATGGCGACGCCGAAGGTGCCGCCGGAGACGTAGAGCGACATCGCCGTGCTGCGGCCGCGGTCGGGCAGCAGGCGCCGGACGCTGACCGCGCCCAGCGGGTGGAAGAAGCCGGAGCCGAGGCCGGCGACGCCGGCGCACGCGATGAGGAGGGGCAGCGAGGGGGCGAAGCCGATGGCGGCGACCCAGATCGCCGCCCAGAGCAGGGCGCCGCCGACGAAGCGGGTCCCCCAGCGGTCGGCGACGAGGCCGAAGAACGGCTGGGACAGGGAGGACATCCCCTGGTAGGCGAAGGAGACCAGGCCGACCGTGACCAGATCGATGTGGTAGCGGCCGATGAGCAGTGGATAGAGGACGGGGAGCACGCCGACATAGCTGTCGAGGGTCATGTGCCCGAACATCAGCGCGACCAGCCCCCGATTGCGGATGGCGGCCAGCAATCCCTGCACCTGCGTTCCTCCCAACCCGACCGGCCCTGTGCGTCGCGCGCACGCCCGAATGCCACTCTACGAGAGCGGCGATCAGCGGTAGGCGGCCGCCTGAAGCGTGTAGAGCTCGGCGTAGAGGCCGCCCTTGCCCATGAGCTCCTCGTGCGTCCCCTGCTCGACCAGGCGGCCGCGCCGGAGGACCAGGATCAGGTCCGCCATCCGCACCGTCGAGAAGCGGTGCGAGACCAGCAGCGTGATCGCCCCGGTCAGCTCGCGGAGCTCGCCGGCGGCGTCGGTCCAGCTGGCGAAGAGGCGGTGCTCGGTGTCGGCGTCGATCGCGGCGGTGGGCTCGTCGAGGAGGAGCAGCAGAGGTTCGGTGCGCATCATCGCCCGGCCCAGGGCCAGCTTCTGCCACTGCCCGCCGGAGAGGTCGATCCCGCCCCAGGCCGAGCCGAGCTGCGTGCCCAGGCCCAGGGGCAGCGGGCGAACCACGTCGTCGGCCGCCGCCCGGCGCAGGGCGGCCATCACCGCATCCTCGTCCCCGACCGCGTCCAGGCTGCCGATGCCGACCGTCTCCCGCACGGCGAACTCGAAGCGCGCGTGGTCCTGGAAGGCGGCCGAGATCCGCTCCCGCCACCGCTCGGGGTCGAGCCGGGCGAGGTCCAGGCCGTCGACCCGGATCGATCCGGCGTTCGGCCGGTAGAGGCCGGCCAGCAGCTTGACCAGGGTGCTCTTGCCGGCGCCGTTCTCCCCCACCACCGCCACCGTCGAGCCGGCCGGCAGGAAGACGTCGAGCGACCGCAGGCTGTCCTCCTCGGCGGTGGGGTAGCGATAGCTCACCGCCTCCAGCCGGATTCCCCGCCGGAGCCGCTCCGGCACCCGCAGGCCGGCGTCGACCCCGGCGCGATCGGTCTCGGCGACGTCGGTCAGATAGACGAAGCGCGCGCATGCGCGCATCGTCCGCTGGACCCACTGGAGCGACCCGACGAAACCGGTGATCAGGCTCAGCACCTGTCCCGCCAGCACCGCGGTCAGGGCGACGTCGCCGACCCCGGCCTGACCGGAGCGGACCCGGGCCACGGCCAGGACGATGGCGCCCAGATAGCCAAGGATGAAGACGAGGTCGGCGGCCAGGCCGATGGCGCCTCCGCGAATGCCGACGCCGACGTGAGTCTCACGGACCTGGGCGTGAGCGCGGTGGAAGCGGTCCAGGATCGGCCGAGCCAGCCGGAACAGGCGGACCTCCTTGGCCGCCGCCTCTCCGGTCGCCAGCTCGAAGAGATCGACGGCCCGGCGGGAGGCCTCGGCGGAGAGCTCGTTGCCGCGGTTGAAGAGGTCGCCGGTGATGGGGCTGAGGAGGAGGGCCGGCAGCCCGAACAGGGGCAGCAGCAGCAGCAGGGGGGTGACGCTGGCCAGGAGCAGGGCGGTGATGATCACCCGGATGACGCTCTGAAGGACCGTGACCAGCGAGGGGATGGCGTCGCCGAACTCCCAGGACTCTGCCTCCAGCATCTCCAGCTGGCCGATGTGGGCGGGGTTCTCGTGGATGGCCAGCGTCGGCGTGCGCGCCACGGCCTCGAGCAGGCGCAGCTCGACCAGGTGGTGGACCCGCTCGTTGAGCGCCACGCGGACGCGGGAGGTGGCGAAGTCGAGCCCGGCGCCGACGCCGATGGAGAGCGCGATCGCCACCGCCGCCAGCACCAGCTCCAGGGTCCTGTGCGCCTGGACACCGTCGATCATGAGCTTCAGCCAGAGCGCGAAGAGCGATGCGACCAGAGCCTGAAGGCCGGTGAGACCGACGGCGATCAGGCTGCGGCGAGGGTCGCCCGACCAGGCCAGCCGGACCATGCTCACGGCGGCGCGCAGACGGGAGGCCGGCGGCTGCTCAACCATCGGAGGCGGCCTCGTACCGCGCCGCCTGGCGGCGGAACAGCCGGGCGTAGGTTCCGGCGGCGGCGACCAGCTCCTGGTGGCTGCCGTCCTCGACGATCCGCCCACGGTCGAGGACGACGATCCGGTCGGCCCGCCGGACGGTCGAGAAGCGGTGGCTGATGACGATCGTGGTCAGCCCTCGGGTGAGCTCCAGGAAGCGCCCGTAGAGGTCGGCCTCGGCGCGCACATCGAGCTGCGCGGTGGGCTCGTCCAGGCAGAGGACGCGCGCCCCCGCCTCGACCGCCATCAGGGCGCGGGCGAGGGCGATCCGCTGCCACTGGCCGCCGGAGAGGTCGACGCCGCCGGCGAACCGCCGGGAGAGTGGGGTGTCCAGGCCCAGGGGCAGCCGGTCGACCAGGTCGCGGGCCCCTGCCCGCTCCAGCGCCCGCCGGATCAGCACCTCCGACTCCGGCCGCTCCATCATCTCGGCGGCGCCGAAGCCGACGTTCTCCCGGACGGTGAGGGCATAGCGCTGAAAATCCTGGAAGATCGCCGCGACCTGCCGGTACCAGCTCTCCGGCTCCAGCTCGCGCAGGTCCTCGCCGTCGATCGCGATCCGTCCCCGGTCGGGACGGCGAAGGCCGGTGAGCAGCTTGATCAGGGTGGTCTTGCCGGCTCCGTTGAGGCCGACGATCGCCAGCGACCGGCCGGCGGGGATGGTCAGGTCGAGGCGGTCGAAGAGGAGGCCGCTGCTCCCCGGATAGCCGAAGCCGACGCCCTCGAAGCGGATCTCTCGGCGGGGCAGGGCGGAGGCCGGCCGCAGCGAGGCGGTCCTCGGCCGGTCGCGGTCGAGACCGCGCTCGAAGCCGAGCAGGTCGGGGATGGGGACGGCCCCGTTCTCGACCCAGACGTCGCCATCCTGGCTGGCCAGGGACGCCATCCCGAAGAGACCCTGCACGAGCACGGTCAGGGCGCCCAGCGAGAGGGCGCCGACCAGGATCGAGTGGACGACCAGGGCGACGGCCCCGAGGTGGACGGCGACGATGAGCCCGGCCAGGATGAGCAGAGGGAGGCGGCCCACGCGGCGCGCCTGCCAGAGCTCGGCCATGACCTGCGTCCACTCCCGGCCGAAGCGATCGATCACCCAGTCGGAGATGCCGAAGATCCGCAGCTCCTTGGCCCACTCCGGCATCAGCCCCAGACGGCGCATGTAGCCGGCCCGCCGCAGGGGATCGGTCCAGAAGGGGTTGGCCCGGTAGTAGCTGGCCTGGAGGATCTGGCCGGCGGCGACCCAGAGGACGGCGAGCACCAGCGCGATCGACGGCGACAGCGTCGCCGCCACCAGCACCCCGGCGGCGAATCCCCCCGCCTGCGCCGTCCACTTGGTCATCAGCCCGCTGACCAGCTCGCCCGGCCCGAAGCGGACGATGGCGGCGGCGGCGTCGCGGCGGCTGGACATCTCCGGGTCCTCGAACAGGCCCAGGCCGGGGGCGCGCAGCACGGCCGACATCAGCCGCGCCGTCAGGTGCTCGTCGAAGCGGCGGTAGAGGTCGGCCTGCACCGGATAGGTGGCCGAGGAGACCAGGGCGGTGGCGACGAGGACGGCGCCGATCCCGGCCAGGGTGCCGGTTGCCGCTCCCCAGCCGGTGGCGGGACCGGAGAGCTCGCCGACGAGACGCCCGACGAGGACGGCGAAGACGCTGGGCAAGGCCCCGCCGAGAAGGGCGGTGGCGCCGGCCAGCGCGACGCGTCCGGGGAAGGCGCGCGCGAGCAGCGCGAGGGCCGCGCGGCGCGCGTAGGCACGGCCGCGCCGCGCCTCGGTTGGGATCGTCGAATCAGCCACTGGAGGTCACCTTGGATGGGAGGGATGGACGACCTCCACGCGACTCCGCCCGGTCCCGCCTCCTCCCGAGGTGGCTCCATTCCGTGCCGGCCGGCACCGCGCGGCCGACACGTCAGAGACGTGGTGGCCGTGCTCCCCGGGCGAGTCTACTCCGGGTGCACCCTCGCCGGGACCGGAGGCGGATTCGATCCCAGCTCGACATGGCCGGCCCGCCGGATCAGGACCGCCGCCCAGCTGCGGAAGGGCCGCCAGCGCTCGCCCAGCTCGGCCAGGACCGCCGGCGTCCCCGGGCGCCGGTAGTAGTGGGCGACGGCCCGGAGCAGGCGCGGCTCGAAGACCATGCAGTCGACCGGACCGGCCGCCCTGACCAGGATCAGCCCCGAATAGAAGGGACCGATCCCGGGCAGCGATCGGAGTTGCTCGCGGGCCTCTTCCGGCTCCATCCGGCGCAGCGCGGAGGGGTCCAGCCGGCCCTCCAGCGCGGCCTCGGCGATGCCGTGGAGCCGGCGGATCTGCTCCCGATCGAGCTCTGGCGCGGCATCGAGGCGGAGCAGCGCCTCCGGGGTCGGGAAGGCGGGCTCGGCGACGCCCTCGAGATCGAACTCGGCGCCGGCCAGGCGGCAGAGCGCGCGCCGGACCGGCAGCGCGCGGAGCTGCCGGCGGTGGCCGGCGATCACGCCCCAGCAGGCGGCCTCGTAGGGCGAGCAGAAGAGGACGGGACGGAAGCCATGATGGAGAGCCTGGAGCCTGCCCAGCACCGGATCGGTCCGGCCCACCTCCGGCCAGGCGGCGCCGTCGTGGTCGAGGGAGAGGATCCTCGCCACCTGCGGGGCGACCTCGGCCGGGTCGGCGCCGCCCACCACCCGGCCGTGGACGCTCCCGTCCCCGGCCTGGCGCAGCAGCACCCCGGCCTGGCCGCGGAGGGAATCGAGGCAGAAGGCGAGGCGCATCACCCCGCTCTCGCCCGGCGCCCGGCGCGGCCCGAACTCGTGGCCGGCGGCGAGGGCGAGCGAGAAGGGACCGCGCGGATGCAGCTGGAAGCGGTCGCGAACGGCGGGCGTGGCCGGGGGGACGGTCTCCGTGGCGGGCATCTCGCACCTCCTGTAGGGGTCTCGACGGGGAACTCGCCTCCAGCATCCGATTCCTCACCTGACACCGTCTGTCAGGTTTCCCGCGTAGGCTCTGCGGCATGCGCGGCGACCGGCTGCTCGCCATCCTCCTCCTGCTCCAGGGCCACGGCCGGCTGACCGCGGCCGACCTGGCCGAGCGGCTCGAGGTCTCGGAGCGGACGATCTACCGCGACCTCGACGCCCTCGGCACCGCCGGCGTGCCGGTCGTCGCCGAACGAGGGCGCGGCGGTGGCATCTCCCTGGTCGAGGGCTACCGCACCGACCTGACCGGCTTGAGCGAGACCGAGGCCAGGGCCCTCTTCAGCTTCGGAGGCCCCGAGGTCGTCGCCCCGCTGGGCCTGGGCGAGGAGCTGGAGGGGGCGCTGCGCAAGCTGATGGCGGCCCTCCCCGCCGGCCAGCGACCGGGCGCGGCGCGCGCGCGCGACCGCCTTCTCGTCGACACCGCCCGCTGGCGCCACGATCCGGAGGCGCTACCCGAGCTCGGCGCCCTCCAGGACGCGGTGTGGCGCGACGAGCGCGTCCGTATCCGCTACCGTCGCGGAGGCGGCGGGGAGGTCCACGAACGCTCGGTCGACCCCTACGGGCTGGTGGTCAAGGCCGGCGCCTGGTACCTGCTGGCGGCGGTGGAGGGATCGCTCCGCATCTACCGCGTCTCCCGCATCGAGGCGGTCTCGGGCACCGGCGAGACCTTCTCGCGCCCGGCCGGCTTCGATCTGGCCGAGGCCTGGGCGGAGGAGCGGTCGCGCTTCGAGGACTCCTCCCCCGGCTTCACCTGCGAGGTGGCCGTGGAGGCGGACACCCTCGGCCTCTTCCTGCGGGTGGTCTCGGCGCAGCTGACCGAACCCGCCGAGCGGCTGGCGGCCAGGCGTGGTCGCAGGTCGCGGCTGCGCCTTCGCTTCCCCGTCCTCGGCGCGGCGCAGGCCTCGCTGCTCAGCTTCGGCGCCCGGATCGAGGTCCTCGACCCGCCGGAGCTGCGCCGCGCCATGGGCGAGGCCTCCGCCGAGACGGCGAGGCTCTACGAGGGGGGCGACTGACCGCTCACGCGCGCCGGCCGGCCCCGGCCGCGACCGGCCGCGTCGCCGCCAGCACCTCCTCGATGGCGTCGGTCATGACCCCGTCGGCGGGAATGCCGCGGGCTTCGGCGTAGGCGCCGGCGTCCTCGGCGCTCCAGAGGAACACGCCGTAGCCCCTGGTCCGGAGCAGCCGGGCCAGGCCGGGCCGGGCCAGCCGCAGGTCGAGCATGGCGGCGCTGGCGCCGCACTCCCGGAGCAGGAGGAGCATGGTCTCGGCCAGGTCCGGGGTCGAGCCCCAGACGCAGGCCGGGAACGACAGGCCAGTGACCAGGCCGGGGACCTCGCGGCGCAGGTCGGCCAGCGCCGGCGGGTAGACGGAGGACACCAGCGTCCGGTCGAGGAGCCGGTAGCGGCGGAGCAGCCGCTCGATGCGGCCCTCCTCCCCCATCCCCTTCCAGTCGAAGACACAGCAGACGTCGTGGGGCGCGATCGCCTCGAGCGCGCTCTCGACCGGCTCCGGGCCGGCTGGATGGGGCGGAGTGGCTTCGCCCTCGCCGGGGATGCCCTGGTCGTGCCAGGCGACCAGGGTGCCGTCGGCGAGCCGGCTGACGTCGAACTCGACACCGGGCGCGCCCAGCGCCAGCGCGTGGGCGATCGCGTCCACCGAGTTCTCGTGGCGATCGGGGCCGTGAGCCCCGCGATGGGCGATGGGGATTGGTCGAACGAACGGGAACCGCAGCGACATGCCGCACAGTTTGGCCATTTCGCGGACGGCACGGGCCATCATCGACGTTGTAAAGATGGTCCCGATCGCGTCCGGACGGGGTTCGCCGAGTTGGGGCGGCGCGACCGGGTTCAGGGCCTCCGGCCGGAGGAGGCTGCGTTGGTCACTCGCCGGCGAGGGCGGGGCGTGCCTCCGTCTCGCCGCCCTCGAGCTCGGACTGGGGGCCGGGCGGGGCCGGCAGCTCCGGCCGGAAGGAGGCGGAGGCGCCGAGCGTGACCAGCCGGGCACCCAGCGCGATGGCACCGCCCGACTCCACGCTCAGCGCGGGCAGCCATTCCGGCCTCCCGTCCTGGCGGAGGAGGCGGGGCTGGCCCCAGCTGACCCCCCAGCGGTGCGTGCCCCTGGCCACCAGCGCCTCGCCGGCCAGGTTCAGCATCGCCCCCACCGCCACCCGGTCGCCCCCTCCGGCGCGGAACGTGTCCCGGTCGAGCCGCTCGGCGATGGCGTGGCCGTAGCCGGCGTCCCAGACCTCCAGCGCGTTGGCCAGGTTCCGGACCTGCCGGGCGGAGATGACGCCGGCGACCTGGAAGAGGGCCAGCGCCTGCTCGGTGGCGACGACGTGGTGGCCGCGGGCGAAGATCTCGTCCCACCCGGCCTCGGGCCGCTCCGGGGTGGGGCGGCCGAAGGCCCGCCGCGAGGCCTCGCTGAAGTGGGTGGCGGAGTCGGAGATCAGCTCGGCGGCGAGGCGGCGGTCCGTCTGGGCCGGCTGCTGGGCGGACATCGCCCGGAGCGCCCCCAGTCGCTCGGCCAGAGGGGGATGCGGATCGAACCGCCCTCGGCGGTCGCTGAACTGCGCCTCCGAGCGATGGCGGATCTCGACCACGTCGGTGTCGCGGAGGAAGCCATGGAAGCCGCCGGCGAGGTCAGCGGGCGTGCGCTCGGCGGCGTCGGTGAGACGGCGCACGCGCTCCAGGTAGCCCTGCCAGCAGTCCTCCAGCGGGCCCATCTCCCAGAGGCCGTAGGCCAGAGGCCCGGCGCCGACCAGGGGCGCCACGCGGGCGTCGGCCTCGAGCTCGAGGGCGCGGATCCCCGGTGCCGAGCGCTGGGAGCAGCGCCGGAGGAGCAGGTCGTACACGGCGCGGCCGACCGGGTTCGTCCGCCGGCCGTCGCGGATGGCACGGAAGGCCAGCATCGCCCGCCGGTCCCGAGCCCGGGGACGGCCGTCGCCGAAGTGGGCAAGCTCATGGGCGAGGAGCGCGGAGAGGACGGTCACGTCGAGATGGAGGAGGAGCGGCCAGCCGAGGAGCAGGATCCGCCGGCCGGGGCGGAGGCCCATCGCCCGGAACTCCTCCAGCGACTCCAGGCGAGCGTCGCTGACCAGCCGTGCCCCGTCGAAGGGCCTCGTCTCCAGGTCGGTGGCGAGCCCGTCGAGCAGCTGCCAGAGCCCGAGATGCTGGTGGCGCAGAAGCTCCAGGCCCTCGGTCACCGGCTCCGGCCGGCGACTGCGCCAGGCGATCACCGCGCCGGCGACGAGCAGGATCAGGCCGAGCAGGGCGAGCGCCCCCTCGGTGGCCAGCAGCGAGACCGGCTCGAGGCCCTCGAGGAGGTAGAGCGCGGCGGCGGCGGCCAGGCACAGGACGGCGACCAGCAGTGCCAACAGGGGCACGGCTATCACCAGGACCATCCCGGTCAGGGCACGGAGGACTCGCATCGCTCGTCTACCTCAACCAACGACTCGCCCGGGTTGGTCGCATCTCCTGAGCGCCCACCCGCCTCACCCATTTTCCCCGCGAGTGAGAACCGCCGGCCACCACCCCGCGGACGCACGGCGGGGCGGTTGGCCCTAACCTAATCGCCGTGGCAGACAACGAGCGGAGCCTGTACGCCGGGGTCGATCTCGGCGGCACCAAGATCGAGACCGTCGTGTTGAAGGGCGGCAAGGTCGCCGGCAGCGACCGGGTGCAGACCCCGCGAACCGGGGCGGAGGACGTGATCGAGGCGATCGCCCAGTCGGTCAGGTCCGCGCTGGAGTCCGCCAAGGCCTCGGCCCAGGACCTGGCCGCCGTCGGCGTCGGCAGCCCCGGCGTGATCGGCCAGGACGGCAGCGTGGGCAGCGCCAAGAACGTTCCCGGCTTCGAGGGCGCCCCGGTGGCGGTCGCCTCGGAGCTGACGAAGAAGCTGGGCGCCAACGAGATCAAGGTCGACAACGACGTGCGCGTGGCGGTCCGTGGCGAGTGGAAGCGTGGCGCCGGGCGACCCTACACCGACATGCTCGGCGTGTTCGTCGGCACCGGCGTCGGCGGCGGCCTCGTCCTCGACAACAAGCTGCTGCTCGGCCGCGGCGCCGCCGGGGAGATCGGCCACACCCTGGTCCGCGAGGGCGGCCGGGTCTGCAGCTGCGGCATGGAGGGCCACCTCGAGTCCTACGCCGGGCGCGGCCGGATGGAGGCCCGAGCCCGCCACCTCCACGAGCGCGGCGAGAAGACCGAGCTCTTCGAGCTGATGCGCAAGCGCGGCCGCGATCGCATCACCAGCGGCGTCATCCACGCCGCGATCGAGCGCGACGACAAGATGGCGAAGAAGTTCATCGACGAGGCGGTCTGGGCCCTCGGCATCGCTCTGGCCAACGCCCAGAACCTGCTCGACCTGGAGGCGATCATCGTGGGCGGCGGTCTGGGCGATCGCCTCGGCCAGCCCTTCGTCAGCCGGATCGAGGAGGCGGTGCGGGACCGGCTCTTCGTCCCCGACAAGGCGCCCCGGTTCCTGACTACCGAGCTCGGCGACCTCAGCGGCGCCGTCGGCGCGGCGGTGCTCGCCGGCGGCTGATCGTCCGGGTGGGGCCGGCTCCGAGAGGAAGGTGACCCGGCGCCGAGAGCGCCGTATGCTGGCCACGTGGGCGTCTTCCTGGCGTTGCTGATCACGGTGGCGGTGCTCTTCCTGATCATCGTCGGGGGCGCCAGCTACGCGATCTACAGGTTCGTCCGGCACATCTGGCGGGACCTCCGGAAGGCCCCCGGCTTCGCCGGGGTCGCGCGCGGCGCGCAGATCGCCCGCCCCTTCCTCGCCTACCGCGATGTCCTGCGCCGGGCGCCGCTGGAGGCGACCCAGATCACGCTGCGCATCGACCGCAAGGTCAGGGCCCTGGCCGCCGTCGGTGAGGCCCTGCCCGACGAGCAGCGGTTCCGCCTGGAGGAGACCACGGCCCGCTACCTGCCCGACACCATGGAGGCGTACCGCAGCGCCCTGGTCGGCGCCGACCTCGATCAGCGCCGCGAGGTGTCGGCGATGCTGCTCGAACAGCTCAACGACCTGGACCAGAACCTGGACCGGATCGCCGCCAGTGCCGGGGAGACCGGCCTCGCCGCGCTGCGCGCCAACGGCGCCTTCCTCGACCAGATCTCGTCCGAGATCCGGGACGACCAGCGGAAGACCGGCTGAGCCCGACCGCTGCGCGGCCCGGTCCACCGGCGCGATCAGGCCGGGCCGGCGCCTCGCTCCGTCCCCTCCAGCATCCTGATCGCCCCGCCCGCCTCGACGATGTCGAGGGCACGGCCGACCAGGTCGCCGAGATCGGAGGCTCCATCGGTCTCCATCCACTCCATGGCGGCGGTGGCCATGGCCGTCATCAGCACCCCCACGGCGACCCGGAGCTCGAAGTCGTCAGGATCCAGGTCGGCCCACTCGGCGATGGCGTTTCGCCACCAGATCTCGGTGCGCTCCATCTCCGTCCACCACCGGGCGCGGACGGACGGTATCGAGAAGCCCAGCCGGGCCCGGGTGAGCACGAACTCCAGGGCCGGCCCACGGATCTCCGCCAGCGCGTCGTTGATGGCGCCCCGCATCGCCTCGGCCAGGGGCACGCCGAGAGGCTGACGTCTCAGGATCCCGGCGACCAGCGGGTCGAACTCGTCCTGGACGATCAGGTCCTCCTTGGTCGCGAAGTGGTGGAAGACCGTGCTCGGGGCCACGTCCGCCGCGTCCGCGATCTGGTCGATCGTGGTGGCGTCGAAGCCCTGCTCCAGGAAGAGGCGGATCGCCTCCCGCTGGATCGTATCCCTGGTCTGCCGCTTCTTCCGCTCCCGACGACCCCCGGCCGGCCGGGGGTCGCGTTCGGTTGGTGGAGGTTCGACGCTCATTGACTGGTCCTCGTTCCCGATCCCGTTGCCCCGGCGGCGACTCCGCCCGGCTCTCCTGACTCCAGGTTATTGCGCCGGGTGATCTCCGCGCGAACGGCGTGCTCGAGGCGGTCCATCAGCTCAGGGGCGCGGTCGAGGCCGCCGGCGGCGACGGCCGGCGCCGGGATCGCCGCGCCCGCGCCGGCGACGATCACCGCCACGCAGGTCGCGGGCGGCAGCTGCTCCAGGTCGAGGACGAGCGGCGCCGCGTCGAGGGGCCCGTCCGCCGCGCCATGCTGCAGCCGGACCTGGAGCAGTCCCTTCCGAGGCTCGATCCGGAGCTGCCGGGCGGGGTCGAGAAGGACCGCGCCTGAGGCGGCGACCAGTTCGACGAGGGCCGAGCGGGCGAGCTCGATCAGCCGTGATTCGGAGCCAGGGCCCGGCGCCCAGGACTCGGCCACCAACCAGGCCAGGATCTCCCGCGCCCTGGCTCCGGCCGCGGGCAGCGCGGTGAGGGCGGCGGCCAGCGGTCCGGCGGCGGTCGAGAGATCGACCAGGGACACGCCGAGCCGGGTCGCGACCTCGGTGGCGATCGCCCTCGACGCGTCGAGGTCGCCCCCGCTGATCGCGACCACCCGGCTCTGCGGCCGCGGCTGCGGGGCGGCGGCGGTCTCCGCCGGCGCCGGAGCTTCCGGTCTTCCCGCCCGCGCCCGGGCGGGAAGGAGGATGGCGACCATCAGGGCTCCGAACAGCGCCATCCCGGCGCAGACGTAGAGCACGTCGACCATCCCGTTGAGGTAGGCGTGGCGTGCCGCGTCGAAGAGGCTCCGTCCGATCGGGGCGAGCGGGGCGGGCAGCTGCTCGGCGACGCGCTGGGCGCCGGCGACGCTGCTCTCCACGGCCTGCCGGACCGGACCCCGGAGAGCGGCGGGGAGCCCGGCCAGACCGAGGTGGGGGTCCAGGTCGTGGCGATAGACGCTGTTGAGAATGCTGCCCAGCACGGCCACCCCGAAGGTGCCGGCGATCATGCGCAGCGAGAGGGAGATGCCGGAGCCGCCACCGGCGGAAGCGGGGGGAAGCTCGCCCATGACCGCGTCCATCACCGAGGTCATGGCGCAGCCGAGCCCGACCCCCATCACCGCCAGCGAGGCGGCGACCAGCCCGTAGCCGGTGCCGGCGCCGACCCGGGTGAAGAGGCCGAGGCCGGCGGCGATGATGACCATGCCCAGCGCGGCCGGGAGCTTGGTTCCGACGCGCGGGGTGAGGCGGGTCCCGAGCAGGGCGCCCACGGTCAGAGTGAGGAGCAGCGGCAGGAGCCGGACCCCGGTGCCGAAGGCGTCGTTGCCCTCGACGTCCTGAAGGTAGGGGGTGAGGACGAACATCATCCCCTGGAGGGCGAAGCCGACGAGGGCGAAGACGAGCACGCCCCAGCCGAAGCGCGGCCGCAGGAAGAGGCGCAGGTCGACCATGGGAAAGCGGGTTCGCAGCTCCCAGACGACGAAGGCGACGAGCAGGACGGCCCCGACGGCGAAGCCGGCGATGACCCTGGCGTCGGTCCAGCCGTCGATGGGCTCGTCGATGATGGCGTAGACGAGGGAGCCGGCGCCGAGGACCACCAGCGGCGATCCCAGCCAGTCGAGGGGCGGCGCCTTGGGGTCGCGGCTGTTGGGGATCAGGATCAGCACCGCGACCAGCGCGATCACCACCACCGGGGCGTTGATCAGGAAGATCGTTCCCCAGTCGAAGCTCTTCAGAAGCCAGCCGCCGATCAGCGGCCCCAGGGGAAGGCCGAGGGCGGTGCTCGCGGTCATCACCGCGATCGCCTTGGGCCGCTCGTCGGCGCCGAACAGGCTGGGCAGGATCGAGAAGGAGAGCGGCGTGATGATGGCGCTGCCCACGCCCATCGCCACCCGGGCCCCGATCAGGCCGTTGGCCGAGGTCATCTGGCTCGCCACCACGGTGGAGACGCCGAAGATGAGCAGGCCCACGACCAGCGTGGTCCGGCGGCCGAAGCGGTCGCCGAGGACGCCGGCGGGGAGCACCAGGCAGCCCAGCACCAGGGTGTAGGCGTTGGTGATCCACTGCAGCTGACTCTCGCTCGCGTGGAGCTTGGCCGAGAGGGTGGGCAGGGCGACGTTGAGCACGGTGGCGTCGAGACCGATGATCAGCGCGCAGATCACGATCGCGCCCAGCGCCCACCAGCGCCCGCTCACCGGAGCCGGCGCGATGCCACCGGCGGGCACCCCTCCGTTCCCGATCGACCTGGTGTCAGTCATGACGGACTCCTTCTACTGCTGATCCTCAGCAATCGGACTTCACTGCAAATTCTAGTCACTCCGAGATTAGATGGAAACTCATTTCGATGAAACTTCGACGAAGGATCCGGATCCTCGTCGGAGCGCGGATCGGCGGCGGCGCATCACCTGACAGTCGGTGTCAGGTTGTCGGTCGCAGAGTGGGTTGAATCGCCGCCAGCACGTTGAGGAGGAAGCCATGACCGGGCAACGCCCACCCGACCCCGCCATCGCCTCGCTGCGCCGTCAGATCGGCGGCGAGGTCGCCGCACCCGGAGATGAGTCCTACCAGCGCATCTGCCGATCGTGGAACAGCACGGCCAGCATCCGTCCGGCGCTCGCGGTCGCGGCCGCGTCCGCGGAGGATGTGGCTCGAACCGTCGCCTTCGCCGCCGAGCACGGTCGCCGGGTCTCGGTGCAGGCCACCGGCCACGGCGCGTCGGGCGAGATCGGAGAGGACGTGGTCCTGATCGGCACGGCCGGTCTGGACACCGTCGAGATCGATCCCGACCGCCGCGTCGCCCGCATCGGTGCCGGCGCGACCTGGGGGGCGGTCACCGCGGCGGCGCAGCGGTCGGGCCTGGCCGGGCTGGCCGGAACGGCGCCGGACGTCGGCGCCACCGGCAACGCCCTCTATGGAGGTGTCGGGTGGCTGGCCAGAGCACACGGCATGGGTAGCGCCTCCCTGCTCGCGGCCGACTACGTCGACGCCGAGGGCCGGCCACGGCACACCGACGAGGACGAGGATCCGGACGCGCTCTGGGCCTTCCGTGGCGGCGCCGGCGTCGGCATCGCCACCGCCGTCGAGCTCCGCCTGTGGCCGCACGCGCGCCTCCACGGCGGCGCCGGGTACTGGCCGCTGGAGCAGGCGCCCGCGCTCATCGACCGCTGGCTGTCGTGGACCGATGGATTGACGCCGTCGATCACCTCGCTGGTCTGGGCGTTCCCCGCCCCCGACGCTCCCGCCTTCCCCACCTCCATCCGGGGCCGCGACGTGATCGCCCTCGGCGCCTGCGCCGACGACGCCGGAGGCAGGGCCGCGCTCGACCTCCTTCTCCGGCAGCTGCCCGAGCCGCTGCTGGACACGTTCGCCGACCGCTCGCCCTCCGAGCTCGGCGAGATCCAGTCCGGGCCGCCGGGTCCGGTCCCGAGTCGGGGCGAGGGGCGCCTCCTGCGCCGCCTCGACACCGGCACCGCCATGGCCGTCCTCGACGCCTCAGGCGTGGGTCGCGGCGGCCCGCTGATCTTCGTCGAGCTCCGCCACCTGGGCGGCCGCGCCGCCAAGCGGGGCGCCGAGGGCGCGCTCACCTCCCTCCCCGGCGAGTTCCTGCTCGACGCCGTCGGCGCCGCGCCCGATGCCGGCCGCATGGCCGCGATCGACGCCGTCCTGGCGGACGTCGTCCGGGCCGCCGGGCCGGCCGACACGGGCCGCTCCTTGGCCGGCTTCCGCGGCGGCCACACCGACGCCCCCGGCGCGCTCGAGCCCGCCGACCTGGAACGGCTGCGAGCCCTCTGTGCGCGCCGGGACCCGGCCGGTCGGATCCTCCGCCCACGCGAGCTGGCTCCCGCCCGGACCGGTGTCAGATGAGGTCGCGAACGGTGGCGGCGATCAGGATTCGCAGTAGGAGTCGGACGAGGCGTCGCCTCCCTCGAGGTGGACCTGGTGCAGTCGCTGCTCGCTCGTGACCAGGAAGCGCTCGTCGAGCGTCAGCCCGCCGTCGTCGTCGGCGTCCAGCTTGACCATCCAGGATCCCACCCCGTCCGGATAGAACTGGTCGTCCCAGGCGCCGTAGAGCGAGTTGGTCAGGTAGACCCGCTTGCCGTCCCGGCTGACCTCGACCATCTGCGGCCCACCGGCGAGCGGACGGTCGGGCGCCTTGGGGTGCGGGGCTCGGCGGACGACCCCGCCCAGATGGACGGCGGCGGTGCGGCGAGGATGCTCGGGATCGGAGACGTCGTAGCGGCTGATCTCGCCGGTCGCCCATGAGGAGACGTAGAGCCAGCGATCGTCGACCGAGAGATTGATGTCGGTGATGATCGGCGGCACCGCCTTGAAGCCCGCCAGCAGCGGCGGCAGCTGCTCGGCCTCGGCCGGCTCGGCGGGGATCTCGATCACCTTCCTGGCTCCCCAGCGGTCTCCTTCGAGGGACCATCGCCAGACCGAGGCGCTGAGATCGGCGAGGCTGACGACGACGCCGACGAAGCCGTAGGCGCGGGTCGGATCGTGGGCGGGACGGAGCTCGAGCACCATCTGCTGCTCGCCGCCCAGGTCGATCACCTGCTTGTGACGGCGGCCGGGTAGGTCCCAGATGTGCAGCTGATGCCCGTAGCCGCCGGCCAGCAGCACGTCGGGCAGGACGCCACTCTCGACCTGCTGCGGGGTGCCCCACTCGCTGGTCACGGCGGTGTCGTAGCCGAGGTGCCACCAGAAGTCGTAGGCCAGCTCCTGCGGGCCTCGGTCGAGCTCGAACCGGCCCTTCACCTCAAAGGTGTCGTGGTCGATGATGAAGACCCCGCCGGGGGCCTTGCCCTCCGGGTTGCCCAGGGCGCTGACGTAGATGCCGTCGGGGCCGCAGTGGATCGTGTGCGGGCGGCTGTAGCCGGTGCGGGAGGCGATCTCCTCCGGCTCGATGGTCCTGACCAGCCGCGGATGCCGGGGGTCGGCCTTCGTGTCGAGCACATGGATCCGGCTGGAGCGGAGGCCGGGGACGAGCAGGTAGCGCCGCTCCATGCCGTGCTGATGGCCCTTATGGCAGAGAGCCGAGCTGCAGGCGTTCCAGCCGAAGTGGTGGAGCTCGTCGCCGATGCCCAGGTCGACCCGCCCGACCACCTCTCCGTAGGTCGGGCTGGAGGGGTCGACGTCGACGGTGAGCAGACCGTCCGGACTCCTCGCCTCGCGGTCGAAGGAGACCACGTAGGCGATGGTCTCGACCGGGGCCTCGACGGCCGCCCGGGGCGAGGGGTAGAACGTCGGATCGGACCGCAGATCGGTTGCCATGGGGAGTACCTCCACCTCACGCGGTTGATCGTGTCGTGGTAGCTAACCAGCACGATATGTCCTGGGCCTCCGACTCACCTGTCATCAGAATCGGTGACAGTCAGGCGACACTTAACCGTCTCACAACATGAGACCGGTTACCGCATCCTCCGCTCCCGAGATGAAACGCGCACGGGCCCGAAAACCACCGCCCGAGTTCATGTTGGGAACTGGGCTTTTCGGCTATGATCGTTCACGCTCGCCAAAGCATCTCGGATTCTTGGCCACTGGCTCTCAATAGGTAATGGCATGCTCGGGCGCCGTAGCGGACAGCGCGGGTTATTTGAGGGCGATCACCTCTGGATCGATCATGTCGGTCGATACAGCTTCTATGGGGTGATCGCAGCCCACCGCGATCAACTTTTCGACGATCAGGACTTCGCCGAGGTATACGACTCCGGCCAGGGACGGCCGAGCATACCTCCGAGCCTGCTCGCCACCGCGCTCCTCCTCCAGTTGTACGACGGCATCTCGGACGAGGAGGCGCGACAGCGGGCCAGCTTCGACGCCCGCTGGAAGGTGGCTCTCGGGCTGGCCATGGAGGAGAAGCCCTTCGCCGCCTCCACCCTGCGCCGCTTCCGGGACCGTCTCTTGACGCACCCGCACATGCGTCAGGCCTTCGCCCGCGGCATCGACTTCCTGCGCCTGCGGGGCTACGTCAGCCAGGAGGTGAGCCTGGCGGCGCTGGAGCTGCTGACCTCCGACGAGGGGGTCGAGGTCCAGATCGCCGACGCGCCACGGCGGAACAGCCGGATGCAGGTGACCGAGGCCTCCTGGTAGCGGTTCGCCGCCCGTCGATCGGGCTCTCCCCGACGGTGGGGCGATTCGGCCGCCGCCGGTTCAGCACCGTCCGCATCCGGTCCGCACGGCCTCCTCATGCTTCCTTCATGGCCGATGTCGTGCTGAGATACCCGCCGGAGATGACGCACCTCGCGGGGGCGGGGCAGAGGATCGACCTCCGAATGGAGAACGCGGAGAGCCTTGCCGGAGCACTGGTCAAGCTGGCCCGGGCCTGGCCGACGGATCAGACACCGAGTCAATTCGTCGCCTCGGCCAGGGCCCGTACGGCGAGGTATCTGGGCTTCCCCGATGGCCAGCACGAGCCTGGTCCGGCCATGACCGGCCAGTAGGCGGCGCTGTTCAGCGCCGCCTACTGGATGCCGGAGGGGAGGGTCAGCATGAACGTCGGGGGCATCCAGGATTCGCGCGACCTGTGCGAGGTCGGGGTGAAGCTCGCTCTCCTCCACGCGGCCGCCCTGGGGCAGCCGCGTATGGAGTCCAGGGGCTTCGCCAGAACCGCCCGAACGCTTGCCGACGCGACGGCGAGCGGGGTGATGGAACTGTACGACCGGCTGCTCGTGCCCACCCCGCGCCCGCCCACAGAGGACCTGCCCGGCTTCGGCCACTGATCGACCGCCGGCCCCCGGCGACTGTCCGCCTGGGATCCGCGTCACCCGGCTAACGTGAGGTTCATGGTTCACGTGGGAGTGAGGTGGTCGGGGTCCGAGCGCGACGGCTCACGGTACGCGGCGCCGCTGAGAAGCTGGGTCCCGACCCCGACGGTGCTGGCGGACGACCTGGCCGACCTCGTCCGCTCGCTCCCTGCGGGCTGGAGGCGGTCGGACCTGGTGGTGGGGTCCTACACGACAGCCTGCAGGCACCTCGGCCTGGACCACCCGGCGCCGGTGCGGACCACGGCGCTCTCTGCCGTCGAGGCGATGCTCTACCAGGCCAAGCTCGACCTCCCCGATCGCACGGTGGCACTCGCCGACGACCTCATGGACGATCCCCGCAATCTGGTCGAGATCGGACTCCGGCTGGCGGGTATGGACGCCCGCAACGCGAGCATCGTCACCGGCGCCCGACCCTCCGATCCGGGGGCGCGGGACCTGGCCGGAACCCTCCGCGAGGCGGCGGACGACGTCGCCGTCCCGGTCCTGTCCGCGCTCGACGTCAGGCTGGAGCGGAATCCGAGGGCGACTCCCGAACCGGGGCGCGAACTGGCGCCCTGAGCCCCCGGTCAGGCGGTCTGCTCGGCCTCGCGAAACCGGCCGGCCAGCGTGTGCGACCGGTGCCCGTCGATCTCCTCGAGGCGCAGGCTCTGCGGGGCCACGTCGTAGAGGAACTGGCTGGCGGAGAGGGCGAGCGCCTTGGCGAAGATGGTCCGGACGTTGGCGACCGTGAGGTACAGGCGGCGCTGCGCCCGGGTCATGCCCACGTAGCAGAGTCGCCGCTCCTCGTCGAGCCCGTTCTCGTCGGCGAAGGCCCGCTCGTGGGGGAGCATCTTGTCCTCCATCCCGGTCAGGAAGACGACCGGCCACTCCAGCCCCTTGGCCATGTGCAGCGTGATCAGCGTGACCCGCTCGCGGCGGCTGGTGTCGTCGGCGTCCGAGGTGAGGGCGATGTCGGTCAGGAACCGCTCCAGGGCCTTGGCCGGAGGCAGGTGATCGTAGTCCCGGGCCAGATCGCGGAGCTCGGTCAGGTTATCGATGCGGTTCTTGGCACCGGTGGAGCCGTCGTCGTAGTGCTCGAACAGGTTGCAGCGGAAGAGCAGCATCTGGACCAGCTCGCTGGGCTTG
>DATAXV010000040.1:0-5661 GCA_036272915.1 Candidatus Dormiibacterota bacterium | reverse complement strand
GGCTCTTCGGATATCAGCGGGGAGCTCTGTGCTCGGGGAGGGCCCAGAAAGCAACGAAGGCACTTCAGCCTTTAGGTGTGAGACCAAAAGCGAGAAGCACCTTCGTCGTTACCGATCCTACTGAGATCGTCCAGGCCCTGGTCGGCCTGAAAGATGTCCGCGTCCTCCACTACCGGCGCCAGGAGCGCGACGTCGAGCTCTTAATCGAACAGGTCCACACCGACGTGCGGTGTCCTGCCTGCGGCTGCCCGGCGCAGATCAAGGAGCGTCCCGTCGTCCGCTACATCGACCTTCCCGTCTACGGCACCCCGATGCATCTGGCCTGGCGAAAGCACCGGATGCGCTGCACCGATGAACGCTGTCCGAAGCAGAGCTTCGTGCTCGGTGACCACCGCATCGCGGCCAAGCACTGCCTGCTCACGACGCGGGCGGCGAAGTGGGCGACGGTCCAGGTCGGAGGGGGAAGGACTGTCACCGAGGTGGCCGCCGAGCTCGCCTGCGACTGGCACACCGTGAACGACGCCGTCACCACCTATGGCAGCGCGCTGTTGCGTGCCGACCGCCGCCGCCTCAGCCGGACCTGCGCGATTGGTCTCGACGAGACCTCGTTCGTGCGTCTCGGGGGCAGGTCCCGGAGCGACTACGTGACCACGGTCTGCGACGTCGAGCACCACCAGATCATCGACATCCTGCCCAGCCGCGACTACGTCGATGTCGCCCGATTCATCGGCGAGCAGCCGAAGACCTGGCGGGAGCGGATCCGCTTCGGCACCCTCGACATGTCGGCCACCTATGCCGCTGTCTACTCGATGACCCTCCCCACCGCCGCCCAAGTCGTCGACCCCTTCCATCTCATTTCCCTCGCCAACCGCTGCCTCGACCAGGTCCGACGTCGGGTCCAGGTCCAGCAGCTCGGTCACCGGGGCCGGCGCGACGACCCGTTGTATCGAGCACGCCGCGTGCTGCTCATGGGCGAGGAGCGCCTCGACCAGGCGGCGGCGGAGCGACTCACCTCCTTGCTCGAGCTCGGCGACCCCAACGCCGAGGTGGCACTGGCCTATCGGGTCAAGGAGCGACTGCGCGACTTCTACCGCTGCACCGACCACGACCAGGCGAGGGCGATGCTCGCCGAGCTACAAGACCACTGCGTCCGGCGCCAGATGTCGCCGGAGCTGCAGAGGCTGGGGCACACCATCGGTCAGTGGTTCGAGAAGATCTGCAACTACCACGTGGCGAAGATGAGCAACGGTCCGACCGAGGCCGTCAACAACCTGATCAAGCGGATCAAGAGGATCGGCTTCGGCTTTCGCAACTTCGAGAACTACCGCATTCGCGCACTGCTCTACGCCGGTAAGCCGAACTGGAGAGTGCTGGGCTCGATCGTCGTCCGGTGAGACTAGATCCCCGTCAGAATCCGATGAGCCGTCGGTCCGGACGACTGGGACCGAATTGCTGGTGGGCCCGGCAGGTCTCGAACCTGCGACCAACGGATTATGAGTCCGCCGCTCTGACCAACTGAGCTACGGGCCCCCGTGTGATCTTATCCTCCGCCCCCACAGATGCCGGGAGCGACGCGACCATCTATGATGGGCCGCGATGGACGAAAAGCCATTCGCGACATCGCCGCCGAGCGAACCCCACTTGTTTGCATCGAGAGAGAGGGACGCGGCCCGGGCCGCGCTTCCGGCCGTTCCCCCGGTGCCATTGGGAGAGAGGGTGCAGCCGAAGGCCCGCGGAGTGGCCACGCTCATCGCCGGTCTTGAGAGCGCCGTGATCGGCCACCAGTCCAACGAACTCCGGGCCATGGTCGTCGTCGTCAACGGCAAGGTCATCGACGCCGTCGCCGAGACCCGCGAGGGCGTGGTCAAGGGCATAGAGGTACTCGATGAGCTCGCCGATCTCGGCGTGAACGACCTCGAGGTCACGCGCGTGGAGGCCCGTCTGGCTCAGGTCATCCCCGCCTACTGGCGTGCCCCCGGCGCGTCGCGTGAGGTGATCCAGTCGTTCATCCGGCCCGGCCGGCGAGGCGCGATCGCCGTCACCGCACCGCGCGGCACCGGCGTCCTCCTGTTCGACGAGAAGGGTGTCGTCGCCTCCTACCGCGACGGTGCGCAGCAGCCCGGCGGCTCCGCCCTCGACGAACTGCTCGACGACCCCGACGTCGTCCTCTCGGCGCGATCCGACGCCATGCCGCCAGGGGCCTTCGAGAGTCCCGCCGAGCAGCCGCCGGCCCAGGCCGAGGCTCCGCCGCCGAGGCCGCAGGCCCCGCCCGAGCAGCCGCAGGGCGGCGGGTTCCAGCCCGCCCGTCCGCCGCAGCCCCCGCCGGGTCCCGCCGCGAGACCCTTCGGGCCGCCCCCGGCCCCCAACGCCCCGCCGCCGGCGCCGCCGAACCCCGAGTTCGACCAGCGCCAGCAGGCGATCGTGACCATGGTCCGCCAGCGGTTGCAGCGTGCGGCCGGGCCGGTCGAGGAGCAGTTCCAGTCGGCCCGCTCGATCGAGGACCTGGTCGTCGCCGCCGAGCGGGTGCGCAACCTGCAGCTGCGGATGGTCAACCCGCTGACACTGCAGGGCATCGCCGATGACGCCGGGGCCATCGCCAGGGGTGAGCGCCCGACCGGCTGACGGCGTCCGGATCCACCGGGATCGGCCGCCCGAGGCGAAGGAGCTCGCCGATGGGCCGATCCCGGTGTCCCGGGTGTTTCTGATGTTCCGGTCCCGGTCCGGTTAGGATGTTGTCCTCAGCCGCTCCGCCGAACATGTGCAGCGCCATACCGCCCCGCCGACCGAACCCTCACCCCGGCCGGACCCTCGGTTCCTCTTCGGGTCAGGCCCTGGTCGAGTTCTCGCTGGTCGTCGGCGCCTTCCTCCTGGTGCTGCTTGGCGCGGTGTCGGCCTCGATCTACACGGTCGAGCGCATCGCGGCGGTGACGGCGGTGGCGGCGGGGGCTCGAGCGGCCGCCACACCCGCGAGCGGGGCCAACCCCAACGACGTCGACCTGCACGCCGCCCAGCCAGCGATCGAGGCGGTCGCCGGCCATGCCATGTTCGGGACGCAGATCGACTACTCGTACGTCGGCGCTGGAGCGAGCTGCGGCGCGCCTGGCGGGCAGGGGACGGTCCGCGTCTGCGTCGGTCCTGCGCATGACCCGAACGACCCCGCCGGGGTGAACCGCATGGTCGCGGTGCGGATGGTCGGGGCGCCGCGCAACCCGGTGCCGACCTTCGGCATCTTCTCCTGGACGCTCGACGTCGAGGTCCAGGTGCACCAGGTGACCTTCCTGCCATGAGCGCGCGGAGGGGCCAGGCCCTGATCGAGACGGCGATCACGCTGCCGGTGATGCTCATCCTGCTGCTCGGCTTCCTGGCCGCGCTGGTCGCCATCGAGGCCCAGGTCGAGCTGGACACCGCGACCAGCCTGGCGGCGGCATCGTGCGCCGCCGCGCGGGCCAACGGCGTCCAGTGCCAGCAGTGGGCGAACGAGACCTACCAGGACACGCTCCGGCACTACACCTACCTCCGGCCGGGACCGCTGCGCAACTGCGACACCCAGCCCCAGGTCAGCTGCCAGGGCTCGGCCACGCTCCTTTACCAGAACACCCCGATGGCCTTCGTCATCCCCACCAACCCCACCCTCACTTCGACCGCGAGCGCGGCCGGGTCGCCATACCGGTCACGCTGATGGCGGCACGTGGAGGGAGGCAATCGGGCCAGACGCTGGTCATCTTCGCGATCGTGCTGGCCTTCGTCCTGGTCGGCATGCTCGGCCTGATCGCCGACCTCGGCGCCCTCTTCACCTCCTACACGCGCGCCAGCAACGCCGCCCTGCTCGCGGCCCAGGCGGGGGCGGCCCAGATCAATCAGGACGCCTACTATCATCAGCGCCTGGAACTGGACACGGGCCCCGCGCGCGACGCCTGCCAGACCGTCATCGACGACAGTCACTTCCCCGGCGGCGGGTCCCACTGCAGTGCTACCACCGAGGAGGTAACCGCCTACGTGGTGTTCGACACTCAACTGCCGATTCCCCTTCCCACCGGAAGCGCCAGGATCTCGGTGAGCCACACCGCCGAGGGCGTTTACGGGCAGACCACGGGGACCCAGACCACGTGAGCCTGGGCGCACGTCGAACGCTCGTCGCGGTAATCCTCAGCATCGTCGTGCTGGCGGTGATCGGGCTCCTCTTCCTGCAGACGCTGTCGCAGGGAAGGGCCACCCGCACCGGCTGGATCGTGACCGAGGACATCGAGGCGGGCACGTCCTTCACCTCGAGCAACGTCCAGCAGATCCACATCCCCAACGCCGGGGACAGCTTCGAGATACTGGGGCAGAGCCCGATCAATCACCGCGCCGCGCGGCAGCTGTCGGCGCAGACCCTGCTCCGGCCGGACGACGTGCTCAGCCAGACCACGGCCCGGGTCACCGTCTCGCTGCGCAACTCGCCGCCGCTGAGCGTCAGCCAGCAGATCGACATCTACGCCCAGTACCAGGGCGAGAGCCTGCTCGTGGGCCGTGCCCTGACCGTTGTCGACACCCAGCCTGTGGTGCTGCTCGTGCCCTCCGTGCAGGAGCAGGCGTGGATCACGCTGGAGGCGAACGACGTCTCCCTCTACGCCGCCATCAGCCCCGGGCTGAGCGAGGGCGGCGAGGGCGGTCAGGCCGCGGGCGACGCCATCCAGCAGCTGGCCGAGGCGGCCGGTGGCGGCGGCTCCAACACCGGAGGCGGCGGCGGTGGCAACCCGACCCCGAGTCCCAGCGCGAGCCCGAGCCCCGGCCATTGAGCACCGTCGTCGCCGTCCTCACCACCAAGGACGGACAGGGCTCGAGCACCCTCGCCCTCTCGCTGGCCTGGTCCGCCGCGCACGACTGCAATGTCCTGCTGATCGACGCCGACATGTCCGGCACCGGCAACCTCGCCGACCTGCTCGCGCTGGACATCCAGGGCCAGGGGATCGGCAACCTGTTCGGCACCCACGCCCTTACCGGGCCGATGCTGGAGCAGCAGGCGATCCGGATCCGCCACCGGCCCCGGCTCCGGGTCGTGCCCGGCCTCCACGGCTTCTGCGGCCCGGGCGTGGCCGAGATCCTGCCCGGGTTGGGCGGGGCCATCTCCGGCATCGGCGACGACCTCGTCATCCTCGACCTGGGCTCGCCCCTGGCCCATCCCGGCCAGGAGTCGCCGCGGCGCACCGGCGAGGTGATCTGCTCGGTCGCCCAGCGGGTGCTGGTGGTCGCCCAGGACAGCCCGGCCAAGCTGACCAAGACGATCCAGGTCCTGATGCTGGCCCAGCTGCCGCGGGCGGAGTTGATCATCTGCGAGACGCGCAACGGGCAGATGCGGGACCAGATCACGAACACGGTGAGCCAGCACGTGCCCGGGGTGCGCCTGAGCGGATTCATCCCCTGGGACGAGCGGCGGGCGATCCGGGCCGAGGACCAGGCGGTGCCGATGCCGGGCGACGAGGTGCTGCGTAACCTCCGGCTCATGCAGATGGTGAAGCGCACCTCATGAGCGTGGCCATGCCCCAGCTCAGCGGTGAGCGCTCCCTGCCGGTGATGCCCTGGCCGGACATCCCCTCCGGCATGCGGGACGTCTCCGCCCATCTGGCCCGGATCATCGACGAGCAGCGCCGCACCGACGGACAGCCACCGATGGTGCGCGAG
>DATAXV010000039.1:0-11069 GCA_036272915.1 Candidatus Dormiibacterota bacterium | reverse complement strand
CTGGTCCTCCGCCTGTACGTGCTGCAGGGTCAGACCCTCGCCACCGCGACCCAGACCGGCGCGCCGCCGCCGCCTTCCGAGACGATCCAGATGGCGGTCGTGGTCATCGCCACCATTCCCATCCTCCTCGTCTATCCCTTCCTGCAGAAGTACTTCACGCAGGGAGTCCTGTCGGGGGCGATCAAGGGATAGGGGGTCGGCGCGGCGGCTTCCCGTACGTTCGTTCGGTCGGTTCGGACTACAGAAGAGTAGGAGTGTAAGAGGCGTATGGACTTGGAGAGAAGTGCCAGTGGCACGAACATGCGATCTATTCGGTTGACTTTCGGCGGATCGGATGTTGAACGGAGGCGCGGACTGTGAACCGCAGACCAAGTCTGGGCCGGAGGGCCTTTCTGGGCGGCATGCTGGGGGTGGCGGGAACGGCCGCGCTCGCCTCCTGCGGCGGTGGGACGACGGCGAACGTGGTCGCCTCCTGCGTGTCCGGGCTGAACCTGCCCATCACCAAGCCCCCGGCGAAGGACGGGGCGCACTTCTCGAAGGTCCCCAATGTGCCCGTGGCGTGGACCAAGTACCCGACGCCGTGGAAGTCCTGGACCGGCGATCCGCCGGCCAAGGGCGGCAGCATCAGCGCCTTCGAGATCCTCTGGGGGGCGCCGCCGCCGCCGGTCCAGCACAACCCCTGGTGGCAGTCCCTGAACAAGCAGCTGGGCGCCTCCTACCAGGTGATCATGGCCGCCGCCGGCGACTACCCGGACAAGCTGAGCACGCTCGCCGCGAGCGGCAGCTTCCCCGACATCACCTACATCAACTTCAGCGTGGGCGGGACCAGCGGCTCGACCTCGGCCGCCTTCGAGAAGTACGTCGACGAGGGGGCCTTCCACGACCTGACCCCCTATCTGACCGGGTCAGGCCTCAAAGAGTTCCCGAACCTGCAGCGGCTGCCCAAGCTCTGCTGGCAGGACGCGGCCTTCGAGGGCAAGATCTTCGGACCGCCCTACCCGATCCCGCCCATCGACGGCATGCCCATCTATCGCAAGGACTGGGCGCAGAAGCTGGGGGTCGACAACCCCAAGAACGCCCAGGACCTCAAGAAGATGTTCACCGCGTTCGCCAAGGGGGATCCCAACAAGAGCGGCAAGCAGGACACCTGGTCCTTCGGCGAGATGGACACGCAGACGCTGGCCATGGTCTTCCATGTCCCCAACAACTGGAAGCTCGACAGTAAGGGGAAGCTGACCAAGGACATCGAGACGGACGAGTACAAGCGGTCCTTGGACTTCGCCCACCAGCTCTGGAACGCCGGCGCCTACCACCCCGACGTCCTGACCAACACCTACAACTTCGACTATCCGGCGATCGAGAGCGGGCACATCGGCTATCAGTTCTCGGCAATCGTGGCCGAGTGGGATACCGGAGGAATCGTCCCCACCACCGAGAAGCAGGTGAAGGGCGCCAAGATGGACTATCTGCCGCTGCCCGGCGCCGACGGGGGCTCCGCCACCTACTGGACGGGCTCGTCCGCCTACGGCTTCTACGGGATCCCCAGCTCGATCAAGAGCGAGAAGCGGGTCAAGGAGCTGCTGCACGTGCTCGACTGGTGGACACCGCCCTTCGGGAGCGAGGAGTTCACGTTCATCGAGTACGGCATCGAAGGGCTGATGTACAAGATGGTCGACGGCGTTCCGACCGCGACATCGAATCAGGCGGTCCAGGGCTACCCCTCGGGCATCAACTACATGTGCCAGCCACTGGAGATCAACTTCTACTACGTGGGCGCTCCGCAGAACGCGCTGCTCGCGCAGCGGGTCGAGGGCGAGATGCTCGAGAAGGCGATCTCGGACCCGACCACGGGTCTCTACTCGCCGACCGACGTCTCCCAAGGCGCGGCCCTGGATCAGATGATCCAGGACAACTACAACAACGTGCTGGTCGGGCGCCAGCCGCTGTCCTCGCTCGACGACATGATCTCGAGCTGGAAGAGCCAGGGCGGCGAACAGATCCGCACCGAGTACCAGAAGGCCCTGTCCAAGTGCAAGTGACGGCAGGGTAGACCAGCTTTCGACATCCGGGGACCTCAGGGTCGCGGCCCCTTCTCGAGGGGGGCCGCGACCATCCCCCTCTTCTCCTCGGGGACACGCTCGCCGGCAGCGGAGCCGGTGGCCTCGCCGCCGTCCTGGTGCCTCCGGCTGTCCGATTTCGCAGCCGTCAGTCATGCACGAAGGAAGGTGAGCGAATGACATCGGTCCGTGACCCCGAGCACTACGAGCTCAACCTGGCCCGGCCCGCCGACTTCGACGGCTTCTGGGCGGAGGTGCTGGCCCAGGCGGGCGAGATCCCGCTCGAGCCGGTGATGGAGCCGGTCCCGCTGCGCTCCACCGACGACGTCGAGGTCTTCGAGATCCGGTACCGGAGCCTGGACGGCGTGGTCGTCGCCGGGTGGTACTGCCGGCCCTCGGAGTCGGTCTCGGCGCCGCCCTATCCGGGGCTGATGCTGGTCCCCGGCTACGTCTCCGAGCCGACCCTGCCGACCAGCTGGGCGAGGCGGGGCTACGCCGCCATCGGCGTCGCCCCCAGGGGCAAGCTTCGCTCCAACATCCGCTACAACCCGGGCTACCCGGGGCTGCTCGTGCACAACATCGTCGACCGCAACACCTACGCCTACCGCGGCTTCTACGTCGACGCCGTCCGCGCCCTCGACTTCCTCCGCGGCCGCCCCGAGGTGGACGCCGCCCGCATCGGCATCCACGGCTCCAGCCAGGGCGGCGCGCTGACCATCATCACCTGCGCGCTGCGGCCCGGCGACATCGCCTGCGGCGCCGCCGGTGCGCCCTATCTCTGCGGGATGATGGCCGCCGCCAGCCTGACCCACTCCTATCCCTACGAGGAGATCAACGAGTACCTCCGCGTCCACCCCTCGCACCGGTCGATGGTGGAGGAGACGCTGGCCTACTTCGACGGGGTCAACTTCGCCCCCCTGATCCAGGCCCCGATGCTCGTCTACATCGGCCTCGAGGACCACGTCTGCCCGCCCGAGACCGGCTACGCCGTGTTCCGGGCGATGAGTTGCGAGAAGGAGCTGGTGGCGACCCCGCGCTGCGCCCATGACGCGGGCGCCTACTGGGTCAACGCCAGGGTCGAGAGGTTCCTCGCCGAGCACCTGCGACCGGTCGCCGCGCTGTCGGTGGAGGCGATCCAATGACGCGCCCCGACGGATTCACCGCCTACTGGGATCGGCTCGAGGCGGATCTGACGCGTCTGGAGCCCCGGTGCGTCACCGAGCCGATGCCGCGTCATTCGACCGAGGACTTCACCGTCCACGCCCTGCGCATGACCAGCGTCGGGCCCTACCGGACCTTCGGCTACCTCAGCGTGCCGGCCGGGAGGGGGCCCTTCCCGGCGGTGCTGGAGACCCCGCGTTACGGCAGCGTCAACCCGGTGCCCGACTACAACGACCGGATGCGCTACGTGGTCCTGACCCTGATGCACCGGGGCCAGAGGCTGGCCGACGAGACCTTCGCCGCCGAGTACCCGGGGCTGCTCACGCTCGGCATCGACGATCCCGAGACCTACGTCTACCGGGGCATCGTCGCCGACTCGGTGCGGGGCGCCGACGTGCTCCTCGCCCTCCCCGAGGTCGATCCGGACCGGGTGGCGGTGGTCGGTGACGATCTGGCCCTGATCACGGCCGCCTTCCGGCCCACGATCGGGACCGTGCGCAGCGGATGGCCGATGTTCTACCGGCTCGCCGAGGCGCGCCGGCGGACCCTGGAGTACCCCATGCAGGAGCTCAACGATCTGCTCCGGGCGCGGCCCGACCGGGGTGCCGGCGTGGAGGCGACGCTGGCCCTCTTCGACCCCATCCACCACGCCCCCTCGGTGCGGGCGACGACCCTGATCGTGGAGGGCGACGATCCGGACTGGATGACCCCGCTGCGGGAGGCGGTGGCCGGACCGGTGGAGGGCTACCGCCTGAGCCACGAGGGCGGCACCGACACCGACCGGCTCGACGCCTGGCTGGCGGGCAGGATGGGCGTGGCGCCGATGACCAAGTTCCAGGGGAAGGTGACGGCATGAGCGTTGGCGAGGACTACCACGGGCTCGACATCCGGCCGGTGATCAACGCCTGGGCGACGCTGACCAAGCTCGGCGGGTCGCTGATGCCGCCGCCGGTGCTGGAGGCGATGACCGAGGCCGCCTCCATGTTCGTCGACATGATCGAGCTGCAGCAGAAGGTCGGCGCCCGGCTCGCCGAGCTGACCGGCAACGAGGCCGGCTACGTCTCCTCCGGCGCCGCCGCCGGGATCACCCTGACCGTGGCCGCCTGCATCGCCGGCACCGACCCCGCCCTCATCGACGCCTTCCCCCAGCTCGTGGGCGTCGAGCGGTGCGAGGTCATCATCCACCGCTCCCAGCGCAACGGCTACGACTACGCCGCCCGCCAGACCGGCGCCACCGTCGTCGAGATCGAGGGCACCGACGAGTCGCTGGAGGGGGCGCTGTCGGAGCGAACAGCATGCGTGCTCTGGTTCGCCGGCGCCCACTTCGTCAAGGACGCGCTGCCCATCGAGCGCGTCGTCGAGATCGCCCACCGTCGCGGCGTCCCCGTCCTCGTCGACGCCGCGGCGCAGATCCCGCCGATGGCCACGCTCTCCCGCTTCACGAGGGGAGCCGGCGCCGACGCGGTCATCGTCTCCGGCGGCAAGGGCCTCCGCGGGCCGCAGTCCTCGGGAGTGGTCCTGGGCCGGCGCCAGATCATCGAGGGCTGCCTCGCCAACGGGAGCCCCAACCACTCCATCGGGCGTCCGATGAAGGTGGGGAAGGAGGAGATGCTGGGCCTCCTCGCCGCCGTCGAGTGGTCGCTGGAGCAGGACGAGGCGGCGGTGGTCGCGGGCTACGAGTCCTCGGTCGACCGCTGGGTCACCGGCCTCTCCGGCATCCCCGGCGTCGTTCCCGAGCGGATCTTCCCGAGCGAGGCCGGCCAGCCCCACGCGAGGACCCTGGTCCACCTCCGGCCGCCGTGCCCGTGGAGCCGGGACGCGCTCGCCGACGCCCTCTGGGCCGGCGATCCCCGGATCGCGGTCGCCAGACTGGAGGAGGACGCCATCGGGCTCAACCCGCAGACGCTGCAGCCCGGGCAGGACGCGATCGTGCTCGACGCGCTGCGGCGCCTGCTGCGCGATCGGCCGCCGACCACCACCTGAAGGAGGAGACGCGAATGGGAGCCGTCGAGGACAAGCTGCGGCAGATGGGGATCGAGCTCCCCACCAAGGTCGAGCGGGGGAAGGGCCTGATCCCGGTCGTCCAGCACGGGGACCTGCTCTTCATCTCCGGCCACGGGCCCAACGACAACGAGGGCAACCTGCTCTATCGCGGCAGGGTCGGCGCCGAGGTCAGCCTGGAGGACGCCTACCAGGCGGCGCGGGCGACCGGCATCCAACTGCTCCGCGCGATCCGCGACCACATCGGCGACCTCGATCGGGTCGACCGCATCGTCAAGGCGCTCGGCTTCGTCAACAGCGCGCCCGACTTCCACGACCAGCCCAAGGTGATCCACGGGTTCAGCGACCTGATGGTCGAGGTCTTCGGTGTCCGCGGCCAGCACGCCCGCTCCGCGATCGGCACCTCCAACCTTCCCGGCAACCAGCCGGTCGAGATCGAGCTGATCGTCGCCGTCCGCGACTGACCAGGTGGCGGGCGGCGGCTCCCGCCGCCGCCCGCCCTCTCAGCTGTCCTCGGCGGTCTGCGCGGCGCGCCACTCCTCGTACTCTCGCCGCCCCTCGTCGCTGAGCGGGTAGTACGTGCGCAAGGCCCCGCCCTCGCTCAGCCGCAGGCGGCTGAACTCCTCCCAGTCCTCGTGCTCGAGCGCGCCCTCGAGGAGCCGCGGCGCCATCTGGGCGGGCACGATCACGGCGCCGTCGGCGTCGGCGACGACGATGTCGCCGGGCAGGACCAGCACCCGGCTGCAGGCGATGGGGACGTTGTAGGCCCAGGGGAAGAGCGTCGACTGGGACGCGTAGTTGGGGGTCGGGGACCGAGCCCAGATGGGGATCCCGATCTCGCTGATCTTGGGCCAGTCGCGGACGCACCCGTCGAGGACGGCGCCGATGCCGCCGCGTCCGAAGAGGTAGGAGGCGAGCATCTCGCCCATGCAGCCGGTGTGCAGGTCGCCGAAGGCCTGGACGACGAGGACGTCGCCGGGCTGGATCTCCTCGAACACCGACCAGAGGGCGGTCCGGCGCTCGACGTGCTCGGCGTTGAGACCGGAGGCGACGTCCTCGCGCTGCGGCATGAACTGCAACGTCACGGCGGGGCCGACGATCTTCTTGGTGACGTCGCCGTGCAGCGGGCGGGGACCTTCGATGAAGGTCTGGCGCACGCCCATGCGGTGCAGGTCGGCGCTGGCGGTGGCGCTGCTGACGCGGGAGAGCGCCTCGATGACCGAGGCCGGAGGGCGGGTCGGGCTCTCTCCCCGGATCGGGAGTTCGATGCCGGCGGGAGGGATCAGCGCGGAGTTCCGGGCGGGGTCCATGGGCGAGAGCTCCTCCAAAGGTTCAGCGTTCGACGTTGATGGCGTAGTGCCCCTCGACGTGCGGGAACCGGGCCTCGAGGTCCCGGGCCAGCCGCACGCCGAGCCCGGGGCGCCGGGGCAGGGTCAGCGTGCCGTCGGCGGGGAGCGGCGGATCGGCCAGGATCTCCCACTGCAGGGGGCCCTGGACCATGCACATCTCGAGGACGTGGGGGTGGGGCAGGGCGGCGACGTAGTGGGCGTGGGCGAGGGTCATCAGGCCGTTGTGCCAGTTGTGGGGGCAGACGTCGACGCCGTGGCGGTCGGCCAGCTCGGCGATCCGCATCGCCTCGGTGATCCCGCACCAGGCGACGTCCGGCTGGGCGATGCGGTAGGCGCCGCGGCGAAGGTAGGGCTCGAAGCGCTGGACGGTGGTGAACTGCTCGCCGCCGGTCACGGGCACGTCGAGGGCGGCGTTGAGGCGGATGTAGGCGTCGATGTCGGTCTGCGGCACGGGCTCCTCGAACCAGGTGAAGCCGAGCCGTCCCAGCTCCCGGCCGACGGCGAGCGCCTCCTCCTCGGTCAGGCGCTGGTTGCCGTCCAGCATCAGCTCCATGCGGCCGGCGACCGCCGTCGACAGGTCCCGCATCAGCCCGCAGAACCGGTCCACGGTCACGCCCGACCAGGACCACTCCGTGCCGACGCGGAGCTTGCAGGCGGTGAAGCCCTGCTCCAGGTAGCCAAGCGTCTCCTCGATCACCTGCTCGGGCCGGTCATCCCAGTCGTAGCGGACGCCGCTCGACGCGTAGAGGCGGACCCCCTGCTGGGGGCTGGGCGCGAGCAGCGCCGCCAGCGGCCGCCCCGCCGCCTGGGACCGGATGTCCCAGAGCGCGGTGTCGATCCCGCCCACCGCGCAGTCGTGTGGGGAGGAGGCGCCGGTGGGGTGGGGGGCGGTGGCCGGATCGCAGGGGTCGCGGCCGATGAGCAGCTGGCTCAGCCACTCGACCTGACGGCGGATCAGCGGGGGCCAGCCGTAGGGCGACGCCTCGCCGATGCCGGTGATCCCCTCGTCGGTCTCGATGACGACGATGGCGGCGTCGGCCTTGATCGTGCGGTAACGGGACGTCTGCCACATGCGCTCCCGCTCGTGGAGGCGCGTCAGGCACAGCGTCCGGACCGAGGTGATCACCATGGCGATGCGCTCCCTTGGGGTGGCGTGCGACGCCCGGCTCGGCCGGGCGCGATGGAAAAGGGGATCCGCCGGTCGCGGTGGGTTTCCAAGGAGATCACGCGGGGACGGCGCCGGGATCGGAGGCAGGGGCACAGCCGTCGCTGAACGAGCTCCGAACCGGCGCGCAGTGTTCCATCGTCGCCCTCCGATTTGATCCTACGGCCAAGATACTGACGCCGAACCGGGCCGGTCAAGGAGCGCGTCATCGCCCGCCGCAGGAGGGCTCGCCCGAGAGGGAACCGTATAGTGACGCTGGTAAAAAGCTGATTACCGGGTTCTCTCCGGAGGGATGGCGATGTCGACTTTCGTAGAGCAGGCGCAGGGGCTCCCCGAGCTGCTGCCCTCCGTCCGGGCTTTCCTCGGCCGAACGCCCTCGATGCTGATCGCCGGCCGGTGGGTCCCGGCGGCGTCGGGCAGGACGTTCACAACCCGGAACCCCGCGGACGGCTCCGAGCTGGCCCAGGTCCCCTACGGCGACAGCGAGGACGTCGACCGAGCGGTGGCCGCCGCCCGCGCCGCCTTCGAGACCGGGCCCTGGAGCCGGACCAGCCCTTCAGTCCGGGGCAAGCTCATGTGGGGCCTGGCCAACCTGATCGACGCCAACCTCGACGAGCTGGCCCAGCTGGAGACGCTCGACAACGGCAAGCCGCTGAGCGTGGCGAGGCGCGGCGACGTGCCCGGCTGCGCCGAGATGTTCCGCTACATGGCGGGCTGGGCGACGAAGATCGAGGGGACGACCATCCCCTACGGCACGCCGGACGCGATCCACGCCTACACGCGGCGTGAGCCGATCGGCGTGGCCGGCCAGATCATCCCCTGGAACTTCCCTCTGGGCATGGCCTCCTGGAAGATGGCGCCGGCCCTGGCAGTGGGCTGCACGATCGTGCTGAAGCCGGCCGAACAGACTCCGCTCACCGCGCTGCGGCTGGGCGAACTGATCATGGAGGCGGGCTTCCCCGAGGGCGTCGTCAACATCGTGACCGGCTATGGCGAGACCGCCGGCGCCGCCATCGCCGCCCATCCCGGCGTCGACAAGGTCGCCTTCACGGGATCGACCGAGGTCGGCCGGCTGATCGTCCAAGCGGCGACCGGCAACCTGAAGAAGGTGTCCCTCGAGCTGGGCGGCAAGTCGCCCAGCATCGTCCTGCCCGACGCCGACATGGAGACCGCCGTCAGCGGTGCAGCCCGCAACATCTTCTCCAACGCGGGGCAGGTCTGCACGGCGGGGTCACGCCTCTTCGTCCAGTCCAAGATCTTCGACAACGTCCTCGCCGGCGTGGCCGAGCGGGCGCAGAAGCTGCGGGTCGGGCCGGGGCTCGCCGACGAGACCGAGATGGGTCCGCTGGTCTCCGAGGAGCAGCTGCAGCGGGTCACCGGCTACATGTCCCAGGGCGTCGCCGAGGGCGCGAAGGCAGCGGTCGGCGGCAACCGCATGGGTGAGGTCGGCTACTTCGTCGAGCCGACCATCTTCACCGACGTCCGCAGCGACATGAGGATCGTCCGCGAGGAGATCTTCGGCCCGGTGGTCACGGCGATCCCCTTCCAGGACCTGGACGACCTCATCGCCCACGCCAACGACACCGTGTACGGGCTGGCCGCCGCGGTCTGGACCCGCGACGTGTCCAAGGCCCACACGCTGGCCGCCAAGCTTCGCGCCGGCACCGTCTTCGTCAACGGCACCGGCGGCGATGCCTCGCTTCCCTTCGGCGGCTTCAAGCAGAGCGGCTGGGGTCGCGAGAAGGGCAAGGAGGGCCTCGAGCTCTACACCGAGGTGAAGACCGTCGTCGTCAACCTCTGACGAAGCGGCACCGGCCGCATCATCGATGCGGCCGGCAACCGAGGCTGGGCCGGGCGACGATGCGGGACATCGTCGCCCGGCCCTCTCCATGTCCGGGGTCCGGACCGGCGTCGTCCCCCGACTCATGACCGGAGGCAGACCCCCGCTCGCCGCGACTTGAGGACGGGCGTCTGTCCCTCGCCAGGGCCCGGTGGGACCGTCGCCGGGCGGCGGCAAAGGTCTTGCGCTTTACCCGGGACCGCGCTAGTCTGACCATAACCTTCATCGAATCTGGACATTTCGATGGAAAATTCCCACCGCGTTTGGGAACGGCTTGTGGAGGGAGCGTTCGACAGATCGGCCCGGCCACGGCGACTCTGTCCCGCAGGGTCGCGTTGACAGTCGTCGTCTTGCGCCCACTCTGAGATCGAGTCGTTGCCAATCGCCTGGGCTCGGGCCTGGGTCGCGCTGTGGGGAGGTTGGTTGGAGAGGGCCTCCGAGGGAGTCATCCGGGGATACAGGAGCGGCAAGGCGATGAGTGAAGGGAAGAGAGACGCCGTACGCGAGCTGCGACTGAGTCGGCGGAAGCTGCTGATGAGCGGCGATGCACTGGCAATGGGAATGTCCACGGCCGATCTCGTCAGCAGAGCCGGGCTTGCCAGCGCCGCCGGCAACTCGGTGGACGGCATCCTCCGGCTGGGCGGGCCGGCGATCAACATCAGGAACTTCAACCCGTTCGTGGCGCAGCCGATGACCGGCACCACCGTCGGCATGTACGAGCCGATGATGATCTACAACTACGTCACCAAGAAGATCGTGCCGTGGCTGGCGACGGGGTACTCCTGGTCCAACTCCAACCTGAAGCTGACCTTCCAGATTCGGCCCAACGTCAGATGGAGCGACGGCAGGCCGTTCTCCGCCAAGGACGTGGTCTTCACCTTCGAGACGATGAAGAGGTTCCCCGGTCTCCTCGGCTTCGCCTCCGGGGTCTGGGACACCTATCTGGCCTCGGTGTCGGCCGAGGACAGCAACGTCGTCTTCAACTTCAAGGAGAAGTACACCCCCGGTCTCTACGACCTGATGCACCAGCTCATCGTCCCCGAGCACGGCTGGTCGTCGGTGGCCAACCCGGTGACCTTCCAGAACCCCGATCCCGTCGCGACCGGCCCACTGACCAGGATCGCGTCCTTCAACGCCGAGCACATGCTGTTGCTGCCCAACGAACATTACTGGCAGAAGGGCAGGCCCCTCGTCAAGGGCGCCCGCTACACGGCGATGGCGGGGAACGAGCAGCGCCTTCAGGCCCTGATCACCAACACCCTCGACTGGGGCGGCGGGTACATCCCCAACATCGACAAGGTCTACGTGCACCCGGATCCGTCCCACCACCACTTCTGGTGGCCGCTGAGCGGCATGGTCGACCTGGTCGTCAATCACACCCGGCCCCCCTTCGACCAGCTCAAGGTCCGCCAGGCGCTGTCCCTGGCGATGGATCGGGAAGCGATGGTCCAGGCCGCGCTCCAGGGCCATTCCAAGGTCGCCGACATCACCAACCT